>JAZNDG010000065.1:0-32226 GCA_045587985.1 Eubacteriales bacterium
GAGGGATTGTGCCCTGCCGTAGCAGGGGATATAAATACGCATTGTCTATTGCGAAAAGCCACAGCGTATCGGTTTTTCTTCTGCGGTGGGACACAATCCCCCACCCGCTTTGCGGGAGCCCCCTTTACACAAGGGGGCCTACTATCCAGCGTATGTGATATACGCCCTCGTCTGCCTGCTCCGCGAGGTGCGCCTTGCAGCCAAGCCTCCCTCCGAGAGGGAGGTGGATTGCGAGCCGAGCGAGCAAGACGGAAGGAGCCACCGTATGTAAAAACCGCATAGGGTTTGCACCTTCGCCCTTTTTTCTGCCGCAGGCTCCTCCACCGCCAAAGGCAGAGCCCCCTCCCGGAGGGAGCCTAAGGATTACCGCGGTGTTTTCTTTTGCTTCTCTTTATGCAGATGCGGTCGGAATTTGTCTTTTGCAAACAAAACGTTACACAAAAATTCTTGAACAAATCATTCGGATTTTATGAACGCGCCGACACATTCGGGAAAAGGCGGGATGCTTCGCCACCGATCGACCGTCTTTTTTGACCGATGTGTAAAGGCGATGCGAATTTTGCCCTCCTTGGTGCATTGCAAGCAACTACACAAAAATCCACCCGAGCCCTTTACAAAGGGATTTCTTTGTGCTATACTGTATCAAAAAATCCAAAAAACGAAAGGATTTTTACAAAAATGGAAGCAAGTGAAATGAACAGGGTGCCCTCGGCACGGGAAAAATTTTGTGCATTCCTCAAGCGGAAGGACATTGTTTTTTCGGCAAAGCGCTACGGGATCGATGCCCTTGGTGCAATGGCGCTCGGTCTTTTCGGTTCGCTCTTAATCGCCACGATCTTTAACGCCATCGGTCTTATCCCGTTTCTTTCCTTTTTTAAGACGATCGGCGGTTACGGTGCCGGCGCCGCGGGCTGTGCCATGGCCGTGGCCATTGCGTATGCCTTAAAAGCCCCCCCGCTTGTACTCTATTCGTCCGCCCTTGTCGGTATGATCGCCAATTCCGAAGGCGGTGCGGGCGGCCCGCTTGCCGTGCTTCTCATTGCCATTGTGGCGGTTGAGTTCGGTAAGGCGGTTTCCAAGGAAACGCCGGTTGATATCCTCATCACCCCTTTTGTTACCCTCTTTGTCGGCGGCGGTCTTGCCGTCCTCCTTGCCGGTTATATCGGCAAGCTGGTTTCCTATATTGGCACCTTTATCGGCTGGGCCACCCTCCAGCAGCCCTTTGTGATGGGCCTGCTTGTTTCGGTGGTGGTCGGTATCGCACTTACCCTTCCCATCAGCTCGGCCGCCATCTGTGCCGCTATCGGGCTTACAGGGGCTGCGCGCCTTGTTGATGGGGTGATGACCGTTCCCGATAATGCCGAGGGGCTTGCCCTGGCGGGCGGCGCCGCCGTTGTCGGTTGCTGTGCCCATATGGTCGGCTTTGCGGTTATGAGCTTTCGTGAAAATAAGTGGGGCGGCCTTGTGTCCCAGGGCATCGGCACCAGCATGCTCCAAATGCCCAACCTTATCAAAAACCCCCGCCTCTGGATTCCTCCGGTTGTGGCCTCGGCAGTCGCAGGTCCGCTTGCTACCTGCCTCTTTGGTATAAAGATGTACGGCGCGGCCATCAACTCGGGCATGGGCACCTGTGGGCTTCTCGGCCCGATCGGTATCATCCTCGGCTGGTTCGGCGGTGAATACCCTGCCTCGGTCGGCTTTGTCGATTGGCTCGGCCTGATCCTGCTCTGCTTTATCCTGCCCGCCGCTATCTCGTACGGCGTGGGGCTTCTCCTTCGCCGCATCGGCTGGATCAAGGAGGGCGACCTTACGCTCTGAAATTGAAAAAAGAAAAGGTATGGATGCACTCCATACCTTTTCTTTTAGCGTCTTATTCGGGCAGCTTGCAGACGTCCACCCATGTGGGGTTTTCCAAAAGAAGCGCAAGCTCATCGGGCGAAAGCTCAACCGCGCTCTGCGCACTGCCTGCCGCAGGATAAACGGTGGGGAAGCGGCAAAGGCTCCTGTCAAGATACACCTTAACGCCCTCGGCCACCGCAAAGGGGCACACCCCGCCGACCGCGTGGCCAACGGCCGCCGCCACCTCCTCATGCGGGAGCATGGCCGCCTTCACACCGAAAAGATCCTTATATTTACGGTTGTCGATGCGCGCATCCCCCGCCGCCACGATGAGGATCACGCCGCTTGGCAGCCTGAAGGAAAGCGTCTTGGCAATATACGCCCCGGGGCATCCGAGTGCCTCGGCCGCCAGCTCCACGGTTGCGCTGGAAACCGAAAACTCGCGGATCCTTTGGGCGTATCCCCGCTCCTCAAGATAGGCGCGCACCTTTTCGATCGACATATCCTTTGCTCCTTACGGCTTTTTCTTTCCTAAAAAGTATAGCATAAGCAGAGGGGGAAAGTCAAGGCGTGTCAAACGATCTCCACCTTGTATTCCTCAAGAAACGCATCAAGCTCAACGAGCCAGGCAATAAGCTGTGGCCGCGCCATCAGCTGGCCGAACCAGGTGATGTCCTCACCTGAAAGTAGCTCGTCAAGACGGCGGCGGTCAAGAAGTGGGGCAAGGCGGGATGAGGGGGAGGCGAGCCGTTCCTCTAGCATTGCCTTTACAAGTGCCTCGTAGCGTGGGTTGTGCGTCTTCGGGTAGGGGCTCTTTTTGCGGTGCAGGATCCGCTCCGGCAGGATGTTTTGCATCGCGCCACGCAGAAGCGCTTTTTCCACCCCGCCACGGAACTTGATGTGCCAGGGAACATTATACACATATTCAAGGATGCGGTGATCGGCAAAAGGCACGCGCACCTCAAGCGCGCACGCCATGCTCATGCGGTCCTTTCTTGCGAGAAGGTTGGTCATAAAATAGTTGACCGAAAGGTGCGTGGCGATCCTTGCCGTGCGGTCGTCCTCACTCTCCTCGCCGCAAAGAGGGGTAGAGGTGATCGCCGCCCTTGTCATCTCGCGCAGCCTCTCCCTTCCCGCATTGATGCATGCCACCTCCGGGATAAAGAGCGAGGGGCGCGCCGCTTCGTTATGGATCCAGGGAAAGAAATCCCGCGCAAGCATCTCCTTGCGGTAGAACCAAGGGTAGCCGCCAAAGATCTCATCGGCGCACTCGCCCGAGAGGGCTACCGTATGCCGCCGTTTTACCTCGCCGCAGAAATAAAGGAGAGAGGAATCCACGTCTGCCTGCCCCGGCATATCCCGCATTCTTGCCGCCTCGGGCAAAAGAGAGGCGAGCTGCTCTGTCGGGGCTGTGAGCACCCGATGCTCTGTTCCGAGCCTTTCTGCCAGCCAGGCGGCATAATCGTCATCGCGGTTCGGCTGAAAGAGGGTAGGGGTGTAGTGCTTATTGTCCTCGTATTCAAACGAGTAGGTCGCAAGTCTTTCTCCCCTTTTCCTATACTCCTCTGCCGCAATGGCCGACAGGACAGAGGAATCAAGCCCCCCCGAAAGAAAGGCAGCAAGCGGCACATCGCTGACCAGCTGCCGCCTTGTCGCATCCGTGACCAGCGCGCGCACCTCCTCCGCCGCCTCCTCAAAGCTCGGCGAAATATCGCGCGCCGCAATCCCCCAATAGCGCGAGCGCTTCATGCCAAGAGGCGTGATAAAGGCGCGCTCGGCGGGCAAAAGCTGTCGGATCCCACGCAAAACACCGCTCCCCTCACGTGTGACGGGCGAGAGATACAAAAGCTCAAAAAGCCCCTCCTCATCAAGCTCGGCGGGCATACCGCTCCCCGCAAGGATCCCCTTGACCTCCGAGGCAAAGTAAAGCTGCCCCTTGTGCTCGGCATAGTAGAGCGGCTTCACACCGAGGCGGTCACGCGCAAGGAAAAGACTGTCCTCCCGGCGGTCATAGACCGCAAAGGCAAAGATGCCGTTAAGGTGGAGGGGGCACTCCTCCCGGAAGAGAATATAACTCCACAGTACAAGCTCGGTATCACACGCGGTTTTCGGTCTTACGCCCAGGCAGACCAGCTCATTTTTCAGCTCGTCTGTGTTGTAAATCTCCCCATTGTAAACAATACTATACTCATTCCCGTCATACTCTGCCACCATCGGCTGGGCGCCGCCCAGAGGATCGCGCACGGCAAGGCGGTTATGTCCAAGCGACACCCGCCCCGCATGATACTCTCCGCTCCCATCGGGGCCGCGGTGGCAAAGGGCGGCCATCATACGGGAAACGTCCCTCTCCCCTCCTGCCTCATAGTCATATATTCCGCAAATCGAACACATAGTAACGCCTCCTTTTTCTCCTTACAGTATATACGAAAAAAAAGAAGGAGGTGCGTGTGCCGCACCTCCTTACAGGGCTTCGGGGGGGATTTTCATTCTCCACTTTTCAAGAATGGCTACGGGATGATAGGAGAGCTTTGACTTCCGCAGGCCCTCGCTGTCCATATCGTCCTCACGGTTGATAAAGGGGACAGATCGGGGATCGTAGCGCAAGGCAAAGGAGGAAACGATCTTCTGATAAGACCCCGCTATGCGCAGGTCAGCCTTTTCGATATGGACCGATAGGGTATCCCCCATCACCCTGCCGCAGGCAAAGGCGGCGGGTTTGCCAAGAACGCGCAAAAGGATGCCGTCCATCCCGTAAAGACGGTAGTTCTGAAGCACCTCACGCGTCATCGCAAGCTCCTCGTGAAAGAGGGGGCGCTCTGCGTGCAGGGCGGCAAATTCATCGAGAAAGGGAAGGAGCGAGGGGGCGTTTTCCTCGGTGATCACCTCAATCGTGTGATCGGGATACAGACGGGAAAAACGGTTGAGATGGTTGCGCTGTCCGCCGTACCGCCGCCCCGGAAAGGCGGCGAGCGATGCGGTATCGTAAAGATAATCGGATTCCCCACGGTCGGCCCTCACCTCGGCGGCAGGAAAGCGCAGGAGCAGGGCATCCCGCTCAGCGCCATTAAGCCCAAAGAAGCATAAGGGGCGTCCCTCCCCCCTTGCCTTGCTTGCAAGGCGCTCAACCGTTCCCATCGGGTCGCGCCCTACGGGGAAAAGAAAGGCGTCCTCCCCTCCGTCATAGGCAAGGCGACAAAGAAGGGTGCCCGCCTCCTCAAGAAGGGCAAGGCGAAAATAGTCACGCCACATCGTAAGAAGGGCAGGGGAATAGGTCGAGAGCCTTGCCCCCTCCTTCGGCAGGTAACGGTAAAGGAGAGGAAGGTCCTCAAGCGTTGCAAGACGCATGCTTACCGCCCTCCCTGCTTTCCTACCCAGTCGGGCAGGGGATTTTCTTCATAAGGCGGCAGCTCGGGCATTGGCACGTACGGCGTGTCCCTGCGCACGGGGCGCTCGGGCCTGTCGGGAAATTCAAAGACGGCACGTCCCTCCGAAAGCCTTAAGGCGGCGCTGAAGGTCTTTCCCGTCTTTTGGGACACAAAGCCCTCCATGATGCCCGTCTTGCCCTCCGAAAGCAGCTGGCGGACAGAGGCGATGGGGATCGTGCGGCCGCAAATGACCTCTCGGATCGAGAAGCGGCAGCCCTTTTCCTTATACCCTGTGCATCCGTAGCCGAAGGTCGTGCGGCGGACAGTTCCTCCGCAAAGCGGACAGGTGCCCGCCTCGTCCCCGAAAAGGCCGGTGTCGGTATCCCGCTCGGGCGGCGCTTCCTTCTTTTCAAAGATCGCACTGATCTCATTTTCGGCAAGCGCAACGCTCTCCTTGACCGAGATCCTGCCGCGATAGACCTGCTTGAGCGCGCGGCCAAGCTCGCTTGTCTTGTATTTATCCATATTAATGCCAAGGCGGAGAAGTGCCTCGATCAGGTATTCACCGTCCGGCAGGATGGTATAAACGTCCTTTTTCAGCTGGATATACCCGCTCTTTTTCGCATTGTCGATGATGCCCGTTCTCGTTGCCTCGGTCCCCAGCTCAAGGCCCTCAAAGATCGCACGGTAGTCCTCGCTGTCGTCCCCCTCCTCGGCTGCGTTTTCCTCCTGGGATGAGGCCGCCGCCTTCTCCTCTTTGAAGGGGTTTTTCAGGTAGTTGTTGAGTGTTTCGATCGTATAATGCTTCGGGGGATTCGTTTCCTTCTCAACAGGCGCAAAGGCGATCTCCACACGGTCGCCCTTTCGGAGCTGAGGCAGGACCTTGTCCTTGAGGCCCGAGTCATCGTATTTCGTAAAGCCGCGCTCAAGGATCGAGGTGCCCTTCAGGATGAACGCTTCAAGCTCCCCGACAGAGATCTCAAGCTCGGTCTTTTCCACAACGCAATCCTCGGCACAGAAAACGGCCACAAAGCGGCGAAAGACGGTCGAATACACCTGCATCTCGCGCTCGGTGAGCTTTGATTTGTCGGGGATCTTATAGGTGGGCGTCAAGGCCGAGTGCGACTCGATCTTCGAATCGTCAAAGATCTGCTTTGAGTCCTTGAAGCGTACAGGATACCCAAGGGCCGCGACCCCCGAAAGGATCTTCTTTACCTTGTCCTTTTCGGCACTGGCCATATATTCGGAGTTGGTACGCGGATAGGTGAGATAGCCCTCCTCATAGAGCTTCTGGATAATGGCAAGGCTGTCGGTCATGGACATCTTGAACTTTTTGCCGAGGGCGTTTTGGAGGGTGGAAAGCGAATAGAGCTTCCCGGGGGAGAGGGTCTGCTTCTTGCTCCTTTGCGAGCTGACCACCGCGCCTGCTTCATTTAAGGCGGCACAGTATGCGGCGGCATCTTGTGCCTCCTCTGCCTTGAATTTCTTCTTTGAGGTAAGATCAACCGTCTCGCCGCCCGTTACGGCACGGCTCACGGGTGCCAAATACTTCTCGGGCACGAAATTTCTGATCGCAAGGTCACGGTCGTAGATCGCCTTTACGATCGGCACGATCACACGCCCGACCCGCAAAAGCTTGCCGGTCTTGAGGGTCGCATAGCGCGTCAGATTCACGCCGTACAGCCAGTCGATATAGGTGCGGGCATAGCCCTCGTCCGCCAGGTGGTCGTAGGCCTCCTCGCCCTGCATCTCGGCAAGCGCCTTGGCGATGGTTTCGGGCGTTTGGTCGGGCAGCCAGAGCCGCGTTTGTCTTTTCTTCGTTTTAAGCGCATTGTTCACACAGGTGCGTACAATGATCTCCCCCTCGCGGTCGGCGTCCCCTGCGTTGATCACAAGGTCAACGTCCGGGCGGTTGCAAAGGGCCTCAATGATGCGGTACTGCTTTTCCACCCCGGCATCCGGCTTCTTGTCCTGTCCGCGGCGGAGCTCATAGCGGAATTCCTTCGGAAAGCAGGGGAGGTTGTCCATCGTCCAGCGGTATTTGCCGTCCGTATGCGGCACACCTCCGTAGGCCTCTACATCAGCAAGAGAAAAAAGATGGCCAAAGGCCCAGCTCACAAGGTAGTCACCGCATTCAAGATATCCGTCACGCCGCACGGCGCGCTCACCGATGCCTGCCACGATATTGCGTGCAAGCGAGGGCTTTTCCGCGATAATGAGCTTCATGCCATTCTCCCTTCCCGATCGTAATACCCCATTATTATAGCATCTTCCCCCCTCCAAATCAAGGGGAAAAAGAAAAACGCCGTATGTGCGGCGCTTTTCTCTCTTTCCTACCTCTCCTTCTTTTCAGAGAGGCGCTCTGCAAGGTAGGAAATAAATTTGCGGAAGGCGGTGGGCACGGCGTACTCCCCGCGCAGTGCGGAAAGCCCCGCAAAGGTAAGCCCGCCCCCCTTTTCCTTAAGCGTGACGAAATAGGAGCTCATATGCCATTCAAGGTGGGTAAAAACGTGCTTGGCGCAAGGGCCCTTTTCGATCGATGCAACCGAAAGACCAAAGCCCGAAAGCAGCTCCCCTGCCTCCTCCTTTGAGAGATGCCCGTCTGCCGAGGGGAGCTCAAAAAGTCCCCCGAGCAAGCCCTCGGGCGGACGGCGGAAGATGCCGACCTCTTTATCAAAGACGGCCATAAAGACGGTGCGCTCTTCCACCGCTCGCGCAGTGCGCTTTGCGCGGTTTGGGAGCCGCCCCTCGACACCGCGCGCTCTTGCAAGGCAGAGCCCCGCAAGCGGGCATTCCCCGCACCGCGGCGCACCGGGAATGCAGACGGTCTGACCAAGCTCCATCAGCCCCTCGGTCAGCTCTTTTGCAAGCTCGCCCGTGGGGTATATTTCACCAAGCGCAGACTGCGCCTCACGCTTCACGGCCGGCAGAAGAATATTGCGTTCATCGGCCGTGATACGGGCAAGCACACGGAGCACGTTGCCGTCCACCGCCGGCGTAGGCAGGCCGAACGCGATCGAGCCGATCGCCCCTGCCGTGTATTCACCGATCCCCGGAAGACGCATAAGCGCCTCCCGATCGGCAGGCAGCGCACCGCCGTATTCCGAAACGATCCTATCGGCGGCGCGCTTTAGGTTTCTTGCGCGGCTGTAATAGCCAAGCCCCTCCCAAAGCTTCATGAGCACCCCCTCGTCAACCTCGGCAAGCGCCCGAACGGTCGGCAGGGCTGCAATAAAGCGGCGGTAGTAGGGGATCACCGCCTCGATCCTTGTTTGCTGCAGCATGATCTCGGAGATCCATATGCGGTAAGGATCGGGGCTCTCTCTCCACGGCAGGGGGCGCCGTACAGCCGCGTGCCAGGTGAGAAGAGGGGGGATCATATCGGGGGAAAGCTTCATTTCGGCACCTCCTTGCCTTTTTTCTTCTTCATTCAGTATAGCACATCTTGCTGCCGAGGTAAAGGTTTTTCCCTAAATTCAAAAAGTATGAAAAAAGAAGCGAATGGCATTGACAAAGGGCAGGGCTTTTGCTATACTATATTTGTAAAACTATGTATATATACGGGAGGCAACCATGGAATACTTCAAGATTTCTCTCCGCCCTCATAAGGAGCTGAAGAACGCTTCGTACTGTGAGAGCCTGATCTGGGAGAGCTTCAACGTGCTCCGCAAGACCGGCCAGGTCTATGAAAACTTCCATGTCGTGACCGAAAAAGAGGGGTACGGCGTTTACGTCATCATGCCGGGGCCTGATGCCCTTGAGCTTGAATTTTGCTCGGAGGAGTCGGTTGAGATCATCAAGAAGCTGGCCGCCATTTTCTCCTTGCAGATCAAACCGCTCGGCACCGCCGTCACCTGTGAGGACTCCTGTGAGTGCGAGGCCTCCAGCTGGTATATGCTTTATACCGACCTTGCCACCGAGGAAAGCCCCATCGTGTGTGGGGACTGTGGCAAGCCGGTCCCGCTTTACAAGCTCCCTGCCGTTCCCGACAAGGAGGGGCAGAGCAATTTCCTTAACTGGCAGGATCAGTTCAAGGCCATCCAGAAGCTGGATATGTACAACTATGCGCCCGCCTTTACCGACCGTGAGATCTTTGATGTGACCTCGCGCGTGAACAAGATGGGCCGCGCCCTCTGCCGTGCCATAGAGGGGGCCAAGCAGGTCCCCGTGTTCTATCACCTCGAGCAGAAGCGGGATGCCGGAAGCACCTGCCCGCTCTGCGGCAGGGAATGGAGCCGTACGGCAAACGAGGATATCTCGGGCAAGCTTTGCACCTTCTGCCGCATCGCGGTGGACTGATAAAAAACGGGCGGACACGCCCGTTTTTTTATGAAAGGAAGGGGTCTATGATACGTGATGAAGTGACCGCATATTTCGAAGCAAGGCGGGATGAGCTGACAGCGCGCCTTGCCCGCCTTACCGAAATTCCGTCCCTTTCGGCACCTGCCGAGGAGGGCAAGCCCTTCGGCCGGGAGGTGGACCGTGCGCTCTCTCTTGCCGAGGAGCTTTTTAAGGAGGAGGGCTTTTCTACCGTGCGGGCTGCAGGCGGCGAATACGTGCTTGCCTCCTTTGGCGAGGGCGATAGGACGGTGGGGATCTTTGCCCATGCGGACGTGGTGCCGGCAGGTGAGGGCTGGGAGGTGACCGAGCCCTTTTCTCCCGTTGTGAAGGATGGGCTGCTTGTTGCGCGCGGTGCGGAGGACAACAAGGGGGGGATCGTGGCCGCTCTTTATCTTCTTATGGCCCTGCGTGACCTTCTGCCGCCCCCCCACGTGCGCTTTCTTGTGTTTGTCGGCGGAAACGAGGAAAGCGGGATGCTTGATATTTCGGCCTTTCTTGCTTCGCACGCCGCACCGGATGTATCGCTTGTGCCGGATAACGATCCGCCCCTCTCTCTTGGCGAAAAGGGGAGAGCCGAGTGCTGGCTCGTGTCCCCGCCCGTCTTTACCGATATTCTTGATTTCAGGGGAGGAAACGCCTACAATGTGGTGTTGGATACCGCCACCGTTACCCTTTCCTATACCGAAGCGCTCCTTGCCTCTCTTGAGGGCCTTTGCGCGGGGAGAGAAGACGTTACCCTTTCTCACCAAGCCGATGAGGGGGTGATCCGCCTGACGGCCAAGGGGCGTGCGGCACACGCCTCGCAGCCCGAGGGCTCAAGAAACGCCGCCGCCGTGGCGGCAGACCTCCTTTCCTTCTCGGATGCGCTCTCGCCTGATGAGCGCGCAGCCCTTACCGCCGCCTCGCTCTATCTTTCGGATCCCTTTGGCGGCACCCTCGGCATTTCCGGAGAGGACGGCACCTTTGGCCGCCGCACCGCCGCCTCCGGCATGGTGCGCCTTTATGAAGGGAGGCTCTATCTCTCGGAGGACATCCGCTACGGTGCCGAGGTGTCGTGGGAGGATCTTTGCCCTTCGCTCCTCGATGCGCTTGAAGAGGAGGATTTTGAGCTGGTCCTCGGCAGTGCGCATGACGGCTTTGATACCCGAGAGGGGGATGCACTTGCAGAAGGCCTGCTTTCTGCATATGAGCGTGTGGTGGGCACAGCGGCATCTCCCTACCGCAGCGGCGGCGGCACCTACGCCCGCCATCTCCCACGCGCCTTCAGCATGGGTCTTTCTGTTCCCGGTGTCGGTGCTCTGCCCGAGGAGATCCTCGGTAAGGGGCACGGCATGATCCACGGGCCGGATGAAGCGATCTCGATCGATTCCTTCCTCGCCGCTTTGCGCGTTTTGTACGAATATGCCGTCACGTGTGCCGAATATATCAAAAATGAGTAAAGAATACTTTGCAAATTGCACTCTTTGTCCCCGTATGTGCGGGGTGGACCGAGCGGGAGGGCAGCTTGGCAGATGCCGTGCGCCGGCCGAGCCGCTGATCGCAAGGGCGGCCCTGCACGCGTGGGAGGAGCCCTGCCTTTCGGGAGAACGGGGCTCGGGCACCGTTTTCTTCTCGGGATGCTCGCTTGGCTGTGTCTTTTGCCAGAATACCGAGATCGCGCATGCGCTTTACGGCCGCGCGGTTTCAGGGGAGCGGCTTGCCGAGATCTTCCTTTCGCTTGAGGCGGCGGGGGCACATAATATCAATCTTGTCACCCCCTCTCACTATGCAGCTCTTCTGCCGGGGGTGATCAAGGCGGCGCGGCGCGCAGGGCTTACCGTCCCCATTGTCTATAATTCAAGCGGGTATGAGAGAGTTGAAACCCTTGCGCTTCTTCGCGGCTATATCGATATTTACCTGCCCGATTTCAAGTATGCCGATCCCCTCCTTGCCGAGCGCTATGCAGGCGCGCCCGATTATCCCGAGGTAGCAAGGGCGGCGATCGAGGAGATGGTCAGCCAGTGCCCGTCCCCTACCTTTGATGAAGGGGGGATGATGAGGCGGGGTGTGATCGTCCGCCACCTGATGCTTCCCTCGGCCTACCGCAATTCGCACGATATCGTTAAGCATCTTGCCACCTACGGCAACCGTATTTATATAAGCCTTATGAACCAATATACTCCTATGCCGGGCATTGCGGCGCGCTTTCCCGAGCTTTGTGAGCCGATTAGGGAAAAGGACTATCGGCGGCTTGTTGCCTATGCTGTCCGCCTCGGGATCGAAAATGCCTATATCCAGGAGGGCGGCACAGCCTCGGAGAGCTTTATTCCGCCCTTTGATCTGACGGGCGTGTAAGTAAAAAAAGAGGCGATCTCAAATGCAAAATTTGAGATCGCCTCTTTTTGTTTTGCGGAAGGCTTATATTTTGAGAATACCGAATACGTCAAGAATGGAGGAAACGAGAATGGCCAAAAGACATACGGGCGCAATGTATCGGGTCATCACCGAAAAGAGCCTTGATGTGAAGGGCTTGTCCTTGATGCCCGCTTCCTCTATGATCGATTTCGGCTTTATGAAATATCCGACAAAAATGCAGGTGACAAAGGAAACGACCGGCATAATGATGCTGTTGCTGATAAAATCAAAGAAATCGAGGAACTGGAGATTCAGTATCTTCACCTCGCTCCATACGTTGAAGCCGAGAGAGGAGGGGATGCCGAGAAGGAGCACTCCTCCGAAAACGATAAGACAGCCTACACGCCTTGAAAGGCCCGCCTTGTCCATGAGGATCGAGATGATGGTTTCCATAAGCGATATGGAGGATGTGATCGCCGCGAGGAAGACCATCAGGAAGAATACGGCGCCTATGACGCTGCCGCCGGGCATGGTCGAGAACACCTTCGGCAGGGTCACAAACATAAGGCTTGGACCCTTGCCGAGAGCCGCCTGGTCACCGCCCGAAAAGGCAAATACCGCAGGAATGATCATAAGGCCGGCAAGAAACGCGATCCCGGTATCAAAGATCTCGATCTGGTGGATGGATTTTTCAATGCTGATGTCCTTTTTCATGTAAGAGCCAAAGGTGATCATAATACCCATAGCCAAGGACATGGAGTAGAAGAGCTGTCCGAGCGCCGCCACCACCGTCATGACCGAGAATTTCGAGAAATCGGGCGTAATATAGTAAAGCACACCGTCAAAGGCGCCCTCCATGGTGCAAAGGGTGTAGATCACGATGAAGAGCATGAAGGCGATGAGCGCGGGCATCATGAACTTGCTGACCTTCTCAATGCCCTTTTCAACACCGAAGAAGACGACAACTGCCGTGAGAAGCATGAATACGAAAAACCACAGGAGTGGCTCAAAGACATTGCCGATATAGCTTGTAAAGTAGGTGTCGGTCGCCATATTCGCACCGTCACCCGAAATAAAGCCAACGATATACTTGATCACCCACCCGCCAATGACCGAGTAGTAGGGGAGGATAATCACGGGGACAAGGGCTGCCAGCCAGCCTACGAATGTAAACCTTTTATCAAGAGCAGCGAAGGCGCCGATGGCGCTCTTGCCTGTTTTTCTTCCGATGGCGATCTCGGCCGCCATCAGCACAAAGCCGAAGGAAACGGCCAGCGCGATATATACAAGAAGGAAGATGCCGCCGCCGTATTTTGCGGCAAGATAGGGGAAGCGCCAGATGTTACCGAGCCCGACCGCCGAGCCCGCGGCCGCGAGAACAAAGCCGATCTTCCCGGTGAAGGAGCTGCGTGTGCTTGCGATTTTTGCTGATTCCATGATGATTCCTTTTTCTGTTTCTTGTCGTATCAGAGGCATCCGTACAGGACGTTTCTGAGCCTTGGTGAGTGGTATGCGTTATCGGGGTTTTCAATGAAGCGCGCTTGGAACATCGAAAGCTTATTCTTGGGGTCTGCCAGGATAAAGCAGCCGCAGGCACCGTTCCATCCGAATTCTCCGATGGGAGAATTGCCCCTTTCGGGATAGGCCATGGTACGCACGCCGTAGCCGTAGCGGTAGCCGGCCTCCTCGAAATACGGAATGGAGGAAAGCTCGGCCATGGGGGTACGCATCATATCGATGGTGGCGGGGGAGAGGATCCTTGCCCCCGTTTTGCCAACACCGCCCGAGGCCAGCGCATCGGCAAAGAGCGCATAGTCACGCGGGGTGGTGATCAGCCCCGCGCCCCCGCTTTCGTAATCGGGCGCAAGGCGGTAAGCACAGGTGAAGGGCCGCTCGCTGTACGTGCCCGTTTCGGCATCGTAGTGCATGGGCGTTACACAGCGGTGCTCTTCTCCCTTGGGGACCGAGAAGCCGGTTTCGGTCATGCCGAGCGGAAGAAGGATCTCATCGCGCAGATAGTCGCCAAGGCTCTTGCCCGAGATCACCTCGATCACCGCCCCGAGCACGTCATGCGAGAGGCCGTATTCAAAGCGCGTGCCGGGCTCGAAAAGAAGCGGATGGCTGGCAAGGGTGCGCATGGCGGCAACGGTCGGTGCACGACCGCCGAGCTTTGCCTTCAGCTCCTCCAGCGCCGGCCAGGAAAAAGGGTACATAAGCCCACTTGTCATGGTGAAAAGATGCCCCATCGTCATCACGGCTTCGGCAGGGCGCGTCCCACCTCCGGGGGCCCTCACGGTCAGCTCTGAAAACTCGGGCAGAAATTCCGAGACCGGGGTGGTCATCAGAAATTTCCCGCGTTCAAAGAGGCGCATGCCCGCCGTGGCCGTCATCACCTTGGTGCAGGAAAAAATGTGATAAAAGCCGTTCTTTTTGCACCTTGTTCCGAGATTCGGGTTGTCCTGCCCCGCGATGTGGTGAAAGACCACCTCGTGGTCGCGCATCACGTAGGTTTCGGAATAGGGGGTGCCGCTTTGGGTGTCAAGATACTCGCGGAGAATGTCAAAATTCATATACTGCTCCTCATAAAGTGTTAGTTCAGCCAGCTTGAGCCGACCACAACGTCAACGGTCAGGGGCACCGAGAGGGAGGCCGCTCCCTCCATCTCCTCGCGGAGGATGAGGGCGGCCCGCTCTGCATCCTTCTTATGCGCTTCGATGATCAGCTCATCATGCACCTGCAGGATAAGATGTGCATCAAGCCCCTCCTTGCGCAGGCGGCGGTCAACACCGATCATGGCAAGCTTGATGATATCGGCGGCCGTTCCCTGCAGAGGAGAATTGCGTGCGGCGCGCTCGCCCGCCTGGCGGCGCGGAAACTGGGGCGCCGAGAGCTCGGGCAGATAGCGGCGGCGGCCGAAGAGTGTTTCGGTATAGCCGCACGCCTTTGCCCCCTCCACAATACCGTCAAGGTAGCCCTTGACCTTCGGGAATTCGGCAAAGTAGCTGTCGATATATCGCTTGGCATCGGCATTTGAGATCCCAAGGTCGGCAGCCAGCGAGAAGGCCGAGATGCCGTAGATGATGCCAAAGCTCACCGCCTTGGCCCGCTTGCGCAGCTCGGGCGTGACCGCCTCCTCGGGAATACCGAAGGCGCGGCTGGCCGTGCGGGTGTGGATATCCGCTCCCTCACGGTAAGCGTCTATCATGGTTTCATCCCCGGACATATGCGCGAGAAGCCGCAGCTCAATTTGCGAATAATCGGCATCTATTAACACATAGTCGGGTGTTTTTGTAATGAAATGTTTACGAAACTGCTTTCCGAGCTCACTTCGGACAGGGATGTTTTGCAGGTTCGGCTCGGTGGAGGAGAGGCGCCCGGTTGCCGTGACCGCTTGCTTAAAATCGCTGTGAATGCGGCCGTCCCCGTTCGCCGCGCGCAAAAGCCCCTGCGCATAGGTCGAGCGGAATTTGGTCAGCTTTCGGTATTCAAGCACAGCCTCAATGATGGGGTGGTAGCGGCGAAGGCCCATGAGCAGGTCGGCATCGGTCGAGTAAGCGGCCCCCTCCTTTTTCTTCTTGGGGTAGGGCAGGGCGAGGTGCTCAAACAGGACCTCTCCAAGCTGCTTCGGAGAGTTGATGTTAAAGGCGATGCCTGCCATCTCGGTAATGGCATCGGCCTCAAGCTCTGCGGCTTCCGAAAGCGCCTTGTCAAAGGCGGCAAGGCCCTCTGTATCCACCGTGAAGCCGTATGCCTCCATATCGGCAAGCACCGGCGCAAGCGGCAGCTCAAGCTCTTTGAGCACCGAGAGCGTTTTCGCCTCGCACAGCCGTTCCTTTAAGAGGCCCGCAAGGGAGAAAAGATGATGTGCCATCGGCTCACCCTCACGCGGGAGGATGCCGAGATAGGTGGCCACGGTGTCGGAAGCGTTTGCGTGTCCGCCCTCGCGTGCATCCACGTAGGCGGCCAGCATGATATCAAAGAGCGGGGATGCGGGGCGTATGCCCTTGGCTTTAAGGAGGTGATACCAGGCCTTGGCATCATAGACGATCGGCTCGCGGTCGAAAAGCGGGGCGACCGCAGAAAGATCGCCACGGAAAAAAAGGCGCCGGCAATCGTTTGCGGCGGCAAGCCCCTCCTTGCAGAGCTCAAGGGCAAGCGGGCCCTCGGCCAAAAGCAGCTCCTCGGCGCTTACCTCACGGTACGCTTCCTCTCCTTCCTCCCTTGCACAGCTCGTGCAGGGTGAGCAGTCGGGGCGTAGGCCAAGGCGGGTGATCAGCTGCAAAAGCTCATATTTGAGAAGAACGGCGTAAAGCTCGCTCTCCTTGGCGCAAACGCCCGCAAACGCAAGGTCATGAAGCGCCTTCGTGATCGGTACGCTTGTGTTGATCGTGGCAAGAAAGCGCGAAAGGTAGGCCGCCTCGCGGTCGCGGAGGAGCTTTTCACGTACCCCCTTTGAGATCGCGGGGTCATCGATATGCTCGTAAACGCCGTCAAGCGTCAAAAAATCCGCGATCAGCCTGTGCGCCGTCTTTTCACCGATGCCGGCAACCCCGGGGATGTTGTCGGAGGAGTCGCCCATCAGGGCCTTTGCCTCGATCAGCCCCTCGGGCGCAAAGCCGTACTTTTCGGTAAATGCGGCGGTATCAAAGCAAACGGTGTCCTTATTCCCCACAAGAAGCACGCGGGTGCGCGCATCGATCAGCTGTAAAAGATCGCGGTCACCGCTTAAAATATAGGCCTCGGTATCCGGCGCGGTCGCGGCAAGGCGGGCCACCGTCCCTTGGATATCGTCCGCCTCGTAGCCCTCAAGCTCAAGGACGGGAATGCCCATGGCAGAAAGGCATTCCTTGACATAGGGAAACTGCTCGCGCAATTCATCGGGGGCGGGCTTGCGGTTGGCCTTGTAGGCCTCGTACGCCTTCTTTCGGAAGGTGGGCGCAGGCAGATCGAAGGCCACGGCCATATAATCGGGCTTGACCGCCGTGATCTGGCGGAGCAGGATCTGCAAAAAGCCGAATACAGCATTGGTATTCTGCCCGTCCTTGGTGGTCAGGGGGCGGATGCCGTAAAAGGCGCGGTTGATGATGCTGTTTCCGTCAACGACCAGAAGCTTCTTCATTCTGTTCCTCCTCGGACACAAGGGGCGGATTTTCCCCCTTCACAACGGGGGAAACCAGGATGGCGGCAAGACGGGCCGCCGCATAGAGAAAGAGGCCGAATGCCGCAAAGTCGTGCGCGGTATTGAAAAGCAGAGGCGCGCCGTAAACGGCATGGTAGATAAGGTTCGGAAGCGAGAGCGCGCCCGAAAGGATCACCGTCATGGCGGTCACCGAAAGATGAAGCGCCCATTTGGCGCGGCCAAGCGCGATCCGCGCCTCTCCGAGGAAAAAGAAGGCGGAGGCGATCCAGGCGGCCGTTGCAAGCAGCTTTGCGGGGGCGGTGAGCATGACGGCCCCTTCGCTGCCGAGATAGAGCGCAAAAAGGATGCCGAGTGCGGCTGTCGGAAGGGTCAGAATAGCGGCAAGTGCCGAGCCCACCCGACCGTCAAAGGCGCGCAGGACGAATATCGCAGCGCCTGCAAAGGCAAAAAGTGCGTTGAGGATGGCAATAAGGAGCGTGGCGGTAGAGGCCGCGATCGCACCTATCACCAGCGTGATGCCGAAAAAGAGAAGGGAAATGGCGAAAAAGATCCCCGAAATCAGCGAGGGCAGATCGCGGTAATCGGGCGAAAAGGCAAAATGCTCACGCATCTGATAGGCGAAGAAGGCGATGGCGATCCCGCTTGCCGCAAAAAGAGAGGCTCCGGCGATCGAGAGATCGGCAGAGGCATAGAATCCAATGTCGGCCTCATACGCAGTCAGAAGGGCAACGGTACGCAAAATGACCGTTGAAAGCGTGATGACCGACACGGCCAAGGTGTAAAAAAGTGAGATGCTTTTTTGTTTTTTTGGCATGATACTCTTCCTTTTTATTTATATAAGGGCGCTCACTTTGGCAGCGCCCATTGCATACACACCTATTGTACCGCCCAAATATGGACAAAGTGTAAACAAACGACCGTCATGGGGCAAAAAAAGAAAAAAAGAATGGGAAAAGAGGGCCATTTTTTGGACATTTATGCAATGTGCACAAAAAATGACCAAAAAATTCTATGGAAATTCTACGAAAAATTTTTACCCCTCAGACTTGCTTTTCAGAAGCCCTTATTGTATAATAGTAAGGCTTGATGTGCTGTGAAGCGAAAGGTTGCTACCGCCCCTGGGTAGGGAATTTTCGTGGAGTATGTCCGAATAACCGGGCGAAGTCGTCGCGCGATAGGGAACGCGCCGCCTTGCCGCACCGGATTGCCGAAGGGCAATACCGGTTTCTTTCGGGACGCCGAAGGAACGCACGGCAGGGTGTGAACAAGACAGCCCTCCATAATTATTAAAAAGGAGGAATCCAACCATGGCAAACGCAAAAATCAGAGTTCGTCTCAAGAGCTACGATCACACGCTGGTGGACGCCGCCGCGGCTAAGGTCGTGGAGGTCGCCAAGAGAAACGGCAGCGCCGTTTCCGGCCCCATTCCGCTGCCTACCGAGCGTGAGGTTGTCACCATCCTGCGTGCTGTCCACAAGTACAAGGATAGCCGTGAGCAGTTTGAGACCCGTACTCACAAGCGTCTTATCGACATCCTGAATCCCCAGTCGAAGACGGTTGAGGCCCTTATGGCCATTGAGCTGCCTGCCGGTGTCGAGATCGACATCAAGGCGTAATTAACCAGTTTCTCTACCACTTCTTGTGGTCACGTTGGCGGTTCCGCTTGCGGAAAATTCAAACTGTCAACCAATAACCAGGAGGAAAAATGAAAAAAGGCATTATCGGTAAAAAGCTGGGCATGACCCAGATTTTCGATGAAGTCGGAAATGTGATCCCCGTCACCCTGATCGAAGCGGGTCCCTGCCCCATCGCGCAGAAGAAGACCGCTGAGAATGACGGGTACGAAGCTCTGCAGCTCGCCTTTGAGGATTGCAGAGAGAAGGTGCTCACCGCTCCCGAGCTCGGCCACCTCAAGAAGGCCGGCATCGGTGCGAAGAAGCATCTGAAGGAATTCCGCCTTGACGATTGCAGCGCGTACAACGCGGGCGATGTCATCTCTGTCGATACCTTCGCCGCCGGCGACAAGGTCGACATCACGGGGACGACAAAGGGCCGCGGCTACACGGGCGCCATCAAGAGATGGAACCTTCACAAGCTCAGAATGACTCACGGCGTGGGCCCTGTCCACCGTCAGTCGGGCTCGATGGGTGTTATCGACCCTGCGAGAATCTTCAAGAACAAGAAAATGGCCGGCCAGTACGGTAACGAGCAGGTGACCATCCTGAACCTCGTTGTTGTGAAGGTCGATGCCGAAAAGAACATCATCGCGGTCAAGGGCGCTGTTCCCGGTGCCAGAGGCGGTATCGTCTTCATCCGCGATTCGGTGAAAGCGTAACGGAAGGAGGAAGCTACAATGCCTACTATGAAAGTAATGGATATGGCGGGTAAGGAAGTCGGCACGATCGAGCTGTCTGAAAAGGTCTTTGGCGCCGAGATCAACGCTGCGCTCCTCCACACCGCTGTCAGAACCTATCTTATGAACCAGCGTCAGGGCACCCAGTCCACCCTCACCCGCAGTGAGGTTTCGGGCGGCGGTAAGAAGCCCTGGAAGCAGAAGGGTACCGGTAGAGCAAGACAGGGCTCGACCCGTTCGCCCCAGTGGACCCACGGCGGTATCGCCCTTGGTCCGAAGCCCCGCTCCTACCGTCTTTCGATGAACAAGAAGGCAAGACGCGCCGCGATGTTCAGCGCCTTCTCCTCGAAGGTTGCTGCCGGTGAGATGATCGTTGTGAATGCGATCGCCGCCACCGAGTACAAGACCAAGGCCATGACTGCCATGCTCGCCGCCCTTGAGGCCGGCAAGCGCACGCTCATCGTGCTTCCCGAGGTCGATCCGATGGTGATCAAGAGCTGTGCCAACATCCCCGGCGTGAAGACGGCGGTGTGCAACGCGCTCAGCGTCTATGACATCCTCAACTGCGATACCTTCATCGTGGCGGAAGCGGCCGTTAAGAAGATCGAGGAGGTTTATGCATAATGAAAAGCATTGAAAACGTGATCGTCAGACCTCTCATCACCGAAAAGAGCATGGAGGGCATCGCCGAGAAGCGTTACGTCTTCGAGGTTGAGCGCACTGCCACCAAGGCGGACATCGCCGCGGCTTGCGAAAAGATGTTCGGTGTTAAGGTCGCCAGCGTCAATACCATCAACATGAAGAAGAAGCCCAAGCGCCTCGGCGTCCACATGGGCTACACCAGCGAGTGGAAGAAAGCCATCGTGACCCTCACCGAGGAGTCCAAGACGATCGCCTTCTTCGACAGCATGAACTAATGAAGGAGGTCCGTTGTAATGGCAACTGTTAAGTATAATCCCACAACGCCGTCGCGCAGACACATGTCGGCCCCCTCCTTTGAGGAAGTCACCAAGTTCGAGCCGGAAAAGTCCCTGCTCGTTACCAAGAAGAAGAATGCGGGCCGTAACAGCTACGGTAAGATCACCGTCCGTCATAAGGGCGGCGGGAACCGTCAGAAGTACCGCCTGATCGACTTCAAGCGTCAGAATGCCTCGCCCGCCACCGTTGTGGGTGTTGAGTATGACCCCAACCGTACCGCCTATATCGCGCTGCTTCAGCACGAGGACGGCAAGAAGAACTATGTGGTGGCCACCGCCGGCCTTAAGGACGGCGATGTGATCTACTCGAGTCCGGATGCCGACATCAAGGTTGGTAACACTCTTCCGATCGAGAACATCCCGGTCGGTACCTTCATCAACAATATCGAGCTGTATCCCGGTAAGGGCGCTCAGCTCGTCCGTTCGGCCGGCGCCGCTGCTCAGCTGATGGCGAAGGAGAACGGTGTGGCCCAGGTCCGCCTCCCCTCGGGTGAGGTGCGCATCGTGCGTCTTGACTGCAAGGCCACCATCGGTCAGGTCGGCAACATCGAGCACGACACTGTCAAGCTCGGTAAGGCCGGTAAGACCCGCCACAAGGGCATCCGTCCCACCGTCCGCGGCTCGGTTATGAACCCCTGCGATCACCCCCACGGTGGTGGTGAGGGTAAGTCCCCGATCGGCCGTCCCGGCCCTGTGACCCCTTGGGGCAAGCCTGCTCTCGGCTATAAGACGAGAGACCGTAAGGCAAGGACCGACAAATTCATTGTGAAGCGCAGAAATGCGAAGTAAGCGGAAGGAGACAAGAGAATGAGCAGAAGCTTGAAAAAAGCCCCTTATGTCAAAGCCGATCTCTATGAGAAGGTCGTTGCGATGAACGAGAAGGGCGAAAAGAAGGTTATCAAGACCTGGTCGCGTGCCTCCACCGTTTTCCCGGAATTCGTCGGGCACACCATTGCCGTTCATGACGGCAGAAAGCACGTCCCGGTGTACATCACCGAGGATATGGTCGGTCATAAGCTCGGGGAGTTTGCTCCCACCCGTACCTTTAAGGGTCATGCGGGCTCGAAGACCTCCAACAACGGTAAGTGAGAAAGGAGTGACATAGAATGGAAACGAAAGTCGCAAAGGCGCATCTCAAATATGTCAGAATTTCTCCTCGCAAGGTGAAGATCGTGCTCGATCTGATCCGCGGCAAGGACACCGACACCGCCATGGCCATTCTTCAGGCTACGCCGAAGAGCGCAACCGAGCCGCTGATCAAGCTGCTTAAGAGCTGCGTTGCCAATGCGGAGCACAATTTCAATATGGATTCGAACAATCTGTATATCTCCGAGTGCTTTGTCTGCCCCGGCCCCACCCTCAAGAGAGTGATGCCGAGAGCGCAGGGCAGAGCGTTCAGAATTCTTAAGAGAACCAGCCATGTGACAATGGCAGTCAAGGAAAAGGAGGTCGGCTGATATGGGACAGAAGGTCAATCCCCACGGTCTGCGCGTTGGCGTGATCAAGAACTGGGATTCCAGATGGTTTGTCAGTGACGAGGAATTCGGCGATACGCTGGTTTCCGACTACAACATCAGAGAGTATCTGAAGAAGAAGCTTCAGGCAGCCGGCTGCCCGAAGTTCGAGATCGAGCGTGACAGAAGCCGCGTGCGCGTCTTCGTCCACTGCGCCAAGCCCGGTATGGTTATCGGTCGCGGCGGCGTCGAGATCGAGAAGCTCCGTGTGGAGCTTGAGGCGATGGTCGGTCGTCCTGTCATCGTCAATGTCGTTGAGATCCGTAACCCCGATCTCAATGCACAGCTCGTGGCGGAAAGCATTGCCGCCCAGCTCGAGAAGCGTACCTCCTTCCGCCGCGCGATGAAGCAGGCCATCGGCCGCACCATGCGTCTTGGCGCCAAGGGTATCAAGGTTTCGTGCAGCGGCCGTCTTGGCGGCGCCGAAATCGCTCGTACCGAGCATTATCATGAGGGTACCATTCCGCTGCAGACTCTCCGTGCCGACATCGAGTACGGGTTCTGGGAAGCCAACACCACCTACGGTAAGATCGGCATCAAGGTGTGGATCTACAAGGGTGAGGTTCTTGCCGAGAGCGCCGAGAGAGCAGAGCGCAACGAAAGACGCCCCCGCCGCGACAACCGCGCCGGCGGTGACCGCCGTCCTGCCCGTTCGGGCGATGGCAGAGGTCCTCGTCGCGACAACCGCAGAAGAGCAGAGGAGGGAACCCGCTAATGTTGATGCCTAAGAGAGTTAAGTACAGACGCGTTCAGCGCGGCCGTATGAAGGGTCAGGCGACCCGCGGCAACACGCTGTCGCACGGCTCCTACGGCCTCGTGGCTCTGGAGCCCGCCTGGATCACCAGCAACCAGATCGAAGCTGCCCGTATCGCGATGACGCGTTACACCAAGCGTGGCGGTCAGGTCTGGATCAAGATCTTCCCCGACAAGCCGATCACCGAGAAGCCTGCCGAAACGCGAATGGGTTCCGGTAAGGGCTCGCCCGAGTACTGGGTTGCCGTTGTGAAGCCCGGCCGCATCCTCTTTGAGATGGACGGCGTTGCGGAAGATGTCGCCAAAGAGGCAATGCGTCTTGCTATGCATAAGCTGCCGATTAAGTGCAAGTTTATCACCAAGACCGCAGAAGAAGCAGTGGAGGAATAAGCCGTGAAAGTGAAGGAATTGAGAGAGCTTTCGACCGAACAGCTCGAAAAGAAGCTTGCTGAACTCAAGAACGAGTTATTCAATCTCCGCTTCCAGCTTGCGATCAACCAGCTCGAGAATCCCAACAGAATTCCCGAGGTCCGTCATGATATCGCACGCGTTATGACTCTTCTCCGCGAGAAGAACGTCTGAGGAGGTAGAACAAAATGACCGAACGTAATCTGAGAAAAACCAGAGTGGGTAAAGTCATCAGCACCAAGATGGACAAGACGATTGTTGTCGCAATCGAGGACAACGTCCGCCATCCGAAGTACGGCAAGATCCTGAAGCGCACCGCTAAGATCCATGCCCATGATGAAGCGAATGCCTGCACCGTTGGTGACAAGGTTTCCGTGATGGAGACAAGACCGCTGTCGGCTACCAAGAGATGGCGCCTTGTCGAGATCATTGAGAAAGCGAAATAAGTTTCAACATTGAATAGTAGGTAGGTCAAAAAGCTTACCGAAAATAGGAGGAAACAGTAGTGATTCAGCAGCAGTCATTGATGAAGGTCGCCGATAACACCGGCGCCAAAGAGCTGATGTGCATCCGCGTTCTCGGCGGCTCCGGCCGTCGCTATGCGGGCATCGGCGATATCGTCGTGGCGTCTGTCAAGAAGGCAGCGCCCGGCGGCATGGTCAAGAAGGGTGACGTTGTGAAGGCAGTGCTTGTCAGAACCGTGAGCGGTGTCCGTCGTGCAGACGGCTCCTACCTCAAGTTTGACGAGAACTCGGCCGTCATCCTGAAGGACGACAACACCCCGCGTGGGACCCGTATCTTTGGGCCTGTGGCCCGCGAGCTCCGCGACAAGGATTTCACCAAGATCCTTTCGCTGGCTCCCGAAGTTCTGTAAGGAGGTAGCATTCGATGAATACGCTTCATATTAAGAAGGATGATCTCGTCGTTGTGATCTCCGGTGACGACAAGGGCGCCCGCGGCAAGGTTATCGCCGTCTCTCCCAAGGAGGGCAAGGTGATGGTCGAGGGTGTCAACAAGGTTAAGAAGCACAACAAGGCAAGACGTCAGGGCGATGTTTCGAGCATCGTGGAGACCGAGGGCGCCATCTACGCCTCCAAGGTCCAGCTCGTCTGCAAGAAGTGCGACAAGGGCGTCCGCGCCAAGGTGAATGTTGTGACCGATAAGGACGGCAACACGTCCAAGGTCCGCGTCTGCCCCAAGTGCGGAGCAGAAATCTGAAGGGAGGAGAGATAAGATGTCAAGATATAGTGAAATGTACAAGAACGAAGTCGCTCCTGCCCTGATGAAAAAGTTTTCCTACAAGAGCCCGATGCAGATTCCGCGCTTTGACAAGATCGTCATTAACGTGGGCTGCGGCGATGCCAAGGAAAACTCCAAGGTCATCGACTCGGTGATCGAGGAAATCTCGATGATCGCCGGCCAGAAGGCTGTCCCCACCTACGCCAAGAAGTCGGTTTCGAACTTCAAGCTTCGTGAGGGCATGAAGATCGGTGTGAAGGTCACGCTCCGCGGTGAGCGTATGTATGAATTCATGGATCGCCTTTTCAACTTCGCGCTTCCCCGCGTCCGTGACTTCAAGGGTATCAACCCCAACGCCTTTGACGGCCGCGGCAACTACGCTCTCGGCCTGAAGGAACAGCTGATCTTCCCCGAGATCGAGTATGACAAGATCGATAAGATCCGCGGTATGGATATCGTGTTTGTCACGACCGCCGAAAATGATGAAGAGGCCAAAGAGCTGCTCAGCCTGATGGGCGCGCCCTTTGCCAGATGAGGAGATTGAGGAATGGCTAAAACATCCATGATCCTGAAGCAGCAGGCTACGCCGAAGTATTCCACGCGCGCCTACAACAGATGCAAGATCTGTGGCAGACCCCACGCGTATCTTCGTAAGTACGGCATCTGCCGTATCTGCTTCCGCGAGCTTGCCTACAACGGCGAGATTCCCGGCGTCCGCAAGGCCAGCTGGTAATTCCAACCCTTTTCTGTCGGCAGGAAAGTCCGCGTCGGGCTTTTACCACCGACCAGCCGCCACATTCTTGTGGCAGCAAGAATATTTAGCTTGCATAAAGGAGGATTTTACAAATGCAAATTTCCGACGTTATCGCCGATATGCTCACCCGTATCCGCAACGCGAACAACGCCAAGCACGAGACGGTTGACATCCCGGCATCCAACATGAAGAAGGCCATCGCCGAAATTCTTTTCGACGAGGGCTACATCAAGAGCTATCAGATCGTTGAGGACGGCAAGCAGGGCATCATCCGTGTGACCCTCAAGTATGCCGCCGGCAAGCAGAAGGTCATTCACGGCCTGCGCCGCGTTTCCAAGCCCGGTCTTCGGATCTATTCCGACTGCGAGAATATGCCCCGTGTGATGAACGGCCTCGGCATCGCGATCGTGTCCACCTCCAAGGGTGTCATGACCGACAAGAAAGCAAGAAAAGAGAACGTGGGCGGCGAAGTCCTCGCGTTCATCTGGTAAGGAGGGCGAAACGATGTCTAGAATTGGTAGAGCCCCCATTACCGTCCCCGCAAACGTCACCGTTACGGTGGAAGCGGGCAACAATGTGACCGTCAAGGGTCCCCTCGGCGCCCTCAGCGCCACCTTCCTTCCCGTTGTCAGCATCGCTGTTGAGAACGGTGTGGCCCTCGTCACTCGTGAGAATGACGAGAAGGAAGTCCGTGCCGTTCACGGTCTGACCCGTGCGCTCCTTGCCAACATGGTGGAGGGCGTTTCGAACGGTTATTCCAAGCGTCTTGAGATCGTGGGCGTTGGCTACCGTGTTGAGAAGCAGGGTAAGAAGCTCGTTCTGAACCTCGGCTACTCGCACCCCGTCTTCTTTGAAGAGGGCAACGGCATCACCTTTGAGGTGCCGGATAGCAACACCATCATTGTCAAGGGTATTGACAAGCAGGCTGTTGGCCAGGTTGCCGCACAGATCCGCGAGAAGAGACCTCCCGAGCCGTACCTCGGCAAGGGCATCAAGTACGCCGGCGAGCAGATCCGCCGTAAGGCCGGTAAGACCGGTAAATAATGAAAGGAGCCAAGAGAGATGGTTAAGAGAATCGACAGCAACAAGCAGCGTCTTAAAAGACACGTGCGTGTCCGCGCCAAGATCTCGGGTACTGCTGCAAGACCCCGTCTTTGCGTCTATCGCTCGAATGCTAACATCTCCGCGCAGATCATCGATGATGAGCGCGGCGTAACGCTCGTTTCCGCTTCCACGCTGGAGGCCTCCTTTGAGGGGATCGGCTCGAACAAAGAGGCGGCAAAGAAGGTCGGTATCACGCTGGCACAGCGTGCGATCGAAAAAGGCATTTCCGAGGTCGTTTTTGACCGCGGCGGCTATATTTTCCACGGACGTGTATCGGAGCTGGCTGCAGGCGCCCGCGAGGGCGGACTGAAGTTCTGAGTCCGGTTTGTACACACTCCAAAAGATTTAAAACGATTAGGAGATAAACATGGCAAGAAGAAATGAAGCGATCGAGTCCGAATATCAGGAACAGCTGGTCGCATTAAACCGTGTTTCCAAAACCGTGAAGGGCGGTCGTATCGCCCGCTTTGCTGCGCTGATGGTCATCGGTAACGGCAAGGGCCGTGTCGGCTACGGTCTTGGAAAGGCTGCCGAGGTTCCCGAAGCAATCCGCAAGGGAATCGAAGATGCAAAGAAAAACATGATCACGGTGTCGCTTGCCGACACCACCATCCCCCACGATGTCATCGGTGAGTTCGGCTCGGGCCGCGTGCTTCTCAAGCCCGCCCCCACCGGTACCGGTATCATCGCGGGCGGCTCTGTCCGTAAGGTCCTTGAGGCTGCGGGTATCAAGAATATCCGTGCCAAGTGCCTCCGCTCCTCCAACCCCATCAACGTTGTGAAGGCGACCTTTGAGGGTCTTGCCCAGCTCCGTACGGTGGAGGAAGTGGCTGCGCTCCGCGGTATCCCCGCGGACGAGATCAAGGGTTAAGGAGGGCACCGACATGGAAAAAGTGAAGGTTGTTCTCGTTAAGAGCCTGATCGCGGCAAAGCCGAATCAGAAGGCAACGGCTGCATCTCTCGGTCTTAAGAGACCGGGCGATTGCATCCTGCACGCTAACGATGCGGTGCTCGCCGGCAAGATTGCCGTTCTGCGCCACCTCGTTAAGGTCGAAACCGTTTGACGGAATACAGTAAGGAGGATACAAAATGAAGCTCCATGAACTTTCACCCGCGGCCGGCTCCGCCAAGGAAGCCTACCGTAAGGGCAGAGGTCCCGGTTCCGGCAACGGCAAGACCGCAGGTAAGGGCCACAAGGGCCAGAACGCCCGCTCGGGCGGCGGTGTCCGTCCCGGCTTCGAGGGCGGTCAGCTGCCCCTTTACCGGAAGCTCCCCAAAAGAGGCTTCCACAACAAGTTTGGCAAGACGTTTGCCATCATCAATGTTGAAGATCTCGAGAGATTTGAAAATGGTGCCGTGGTGGATGCCGCCCTTCTTTCGGAGGCCGGTCTCATCTCGCGCATCGACGACGGCATTAAGGTTCTTGGCAACGGCGAGCTCACTAAAAAACTTACCGTGAAAGCGGCTGTCTTTTCAAATACGGCGAAGGAGAAGATAGAGGCTGTAGGTGGAAAGACCGAGGTGATCTAAATGCTTCGGACTCTCCGCAAGGCGTGGGCTGTGCCGGATATCCGCCGCAAGCTCCTCGTCGTCCTGTTCATCCTTGCGCTCTACCGTATCGGCGCTGCTATCCCCGTTCCGTACGTGCGTGCCGATAGCTTTGCGAGCGCGTTTGGTTCGACGATCTTCTCGTATATGAGCATTCTCTCGGGCGGTGCGCTTGAGCAGGCTACGCTCTTTGCCCTCGGTGTTTCGCCGTATATCACGGCGTCAATCGTTCTTCAGCTTCTGACTGTCGCCTTCCCGAAATTCGGGGAGCGTGCCAAGCAGGGCGAGGAGGGCAAGCAGTTCGTCAACAAATGGACCCGTATTGTGACCATCATCCTGGCTGTTGTGACTGCCATCGGCTATTACATGCTGCTGGCGAACAACGGTATGCTTGTGCCCGAGGCCTCTTACACCAGTAAGGACTCGCCCTGGTTCCTCTACGCCACGACCATCGTCATCTGCTTCTGCGCAGGTGCGGCGCTCGTGATGTGGCTGGCCGAGAAGATCAATGAAAACGGTCTTGGCAACGGCATCTCGATGATTCTCTTCGCCAACATCATCTACTCGCTTCCGAACACTGTGATGCAGCTCGGGCATGTTTGCAATGTTGGCTTCAATAACTCGATCGGTGCCGGCTTCGGTGCCATCGGGCTTACGCTCTTTATCCTGCTCGGTCTGCTTGCGATGACCTTCTTCATCATCTTCATCACGGGCAGTGAGCGCCGCATCCCCGTCCAGTACGCCAAGCGCGTGGTTGGCCGTAAGATGTACGGCGGCCAGAGCACCAACCTCCCCCTGCAGCTGAATATGTCGGGCGTTATGCCTGTCATCTTCGCCTCGTCGATCGTGTCGCTGCCCTCCACCATTATGGTGCTTTGCGGTGTCACGGCGGCTACCACGGGCTTCTGGGGCGTGGTTTACAAGATCTTTGATCCCAACTTCTGGGTATATCCCATCCTGCTCTTCGTCCTGATCATTGCCTTCGCCTACTTCTACATCACCATCTCGTTTAACCCGATGGAGGTTGCCAACAACCTGAAGAAGAACGGCGGTATGATCCCCGGTATTCGCCAGGGCAGACCGACAGCAGAGTACATCGCCAAGATCCTCTCGAAGATCACCCTGATGGGCGCCCTCTTCCTCAGCATCATCGCGATTCTGCCGATCATCATACGTCCTCTGGTGCTCGAGCCGGTGCTTCAGGCAATCGGTTCCGGCAACCTTGCATCTCTTGCCGCAGGCTTCACCTTCGGCGGTACCTCGATCCTCATCGTGGTCGGTATCGCGCTTGAAACCTTCCGTGAGATCGAGGCTCAGCTGACGATGCGCAACTACAAGGGCTTTCTTTCCTAAAAGGAGAGCAGCATGAGAATTATTTTTCTCGGTGCTCCCGGTGCGGGTAAAGGCACCCAGGCCGAGGTCGTGTCACGCCATTTTGGCATTCCCGCGATCTCGACGGGTGCGATCATCCGCAACGCCATTAAGGAAGGGACGCCTACCGGCCTTCTTGCAAAGGCCTATATCGAAAAGGGCGCACTTGTGCCCGATGAGGTGGTCATAGAGATTATCCGTGAGCGCCTTTCGATGCCCGACTGTCGGGATGGCTTTATCCTTGACGGTTTTCCCCGCACGGTGCCTCAGGCTGAGGCGCTGGATCGGATGGGCGTTCGTCCCGATTTCGTTATCTCACTTGAGGTGGACGATGCTGTTATCATTGAGCGTATGGGCGGCCGCCGCGTTTGCAACGCGTGCGGAGCTACCTACCACGTGATTTCGCTTCCGCCTAAAAGCGAGGGTGTTTGCGACAGGTGCCAATCGGCGCTCAGCATTCGCCATGACGATCATCCCGAGGTTGTTCATGAAAGACTCGGTGTCTATCATGAGGAAACCGAGCCGCTTAAGACCTATTATGCCGAGCGTGGGCTTCTCACCACTGTGAGAGGTGCTGACGAGGTGAAGGAAACAACGGCTCGCACGCTCCGCGCGTTGGGAGTGACGGATGTATGATTCCGATCAAAAATACAGAACAGCTCAAAAAGATGCGTGATGCTTGTCGCATCACGGGCGAGGCTCTCCTCGTTGCAGAGGAGGCCATCCGCCCGGGGATCAGCACCAAGGCGCTTGATGAGGTGATCCGTGCCTACATTGAAAAATGCGGCGCGCGGGCAACCTTCCTCGGCTATGGCGGCTTTCCCGGTGCTGCTTGCATCAGCATCAATAGTGAGGTCATTCACGGCATACCGTCACCGAACCGGATTCTCAAGGAAGGGGATATCGTGAAGGTGGATGTCGGTGCTACCTACCGCGGCTTTACGGGTGATGCTGCACGCACCTTCCCCGTAGGAGCGGTGTGTGCCGAGGCAAGCGCACTGATCGAGGCGACAAAGCGCGCCTTTGAGCTCGGTGCGGCGGCCGCCCTGGCGGGCAATCGCATAGGGGATATCGGTAGCGCGGTGGAGGCCCATGCAGTGTCGTGTGGCTATTCGGTTGTCCGTAAGTTTGTCGGCCACGGAGTGGGCGCAGAGCTCCACGAAGAGCCCGAGGTTCCGAATTTCGGAACGGCGGGACGCGGGGTACGCCTCTTTCCGGGTATGACGCTTGCGATCGAACCGATGATTAATGCGGGTAGCGCCGAGGTTCGCGTACTGCCCGATCGCTGGACGGTCGTCACGGTGGACGGCTCACTCTCCGCACACTATGAAAACACAGTAGCGGTGACAGAGCACGGCCCCGAGATCATGACCGATATCAAATGAGCTTATTATGCAGAAGGGGAGGGATACTCTTTGCCGAAGGACGATGTAATCGAATTTGAGGATGGCGTAGTGCTGGAAGCACTGCCGAACGCCAACTTCAAGGTCAAGCTGCCCAACGGTCACGTTGTGACCGCCCATATTTCGGGCAAGCTCCGCATGAACTATATCAAGATCCTGCCCGGTGACACGGTAACGGTTGAGGTGTCGGTTTACGATCTCACCAAGGGCCGTATTACCTGGCGGAAAAAGTAATTTTAGTCTCTCGAAAGGACGGTATTCAAGAATGAAAGTAAAGCCTTCCGTCAAGAAGATTTGCGAAAAGTGCAAAATCATCAAGAGAAAAGGCCGCGTCATGGTTATCTGCGAGAACCCCAAGCACAAGCAGAAGCAGGGCTAAGCCTTTACGGTCAAATTAAAACAAAAGGAGAGTAATATCCATGGCTCGTATTGCTGGTGTTGATATTCCCAACAACAAGCGCGTCGAGATCGCCCTGACCTATATCTATGGGATCGGGCCCAAGAGCGCACAGGACATTCTGGCCAAGACCGGGATCGATCCTAACACTCGCGCCAAAGACCTCACCGAGGGTGAAGTCGCCAAGCTTCGTGACGTCATCGAAGCCGACTACCATGTCGAGGGTGACCTTCGCCGTGAAGTCGCAATGAACATCAAGAGCATGGTCGAGATCAACTGCTATCGCGGCATCCGCCACAGAAAAGGCCTGCCTGTCCGCGGTCAGCGTACCAAGACCAACGCAAGAACCAGAAAAGGCCCGGCGAAGACAATCGCCAACAAGAAGAAATAAGGAGTGAGAAAAGATGGCTAAAGCTACTGGCGTGAAGAAAATTGTCAAAAAGCGCCGCGAACGCAAGAACGTTGAAGCCGGTGCGGCTCATATCCGTTCCACCTTCAACAATACCATTGTCACCATCACCGACACCAAGGGAAATGCGATCTCCTGGGCTACTGCCGGTGGTATGGGCTTCAAGGGTTCCAGAAAGTCCACGCCTTACGCTGCTCAGACCGCTGCCGAGCAGGCCGCCAAGGTCGCTGTCGATCAGGGGATGAAGACGGTTGAGGTTTATGTGAGAGGCCCCGGGTCGGGTCGTGAATCGGCTATCCGTGCGCTGCAGACCGCAGGGCTTGAGATCACCCTGATCCGCGATGTGACGCCGATCCCCCACAACGGCTGCCGCCCCCCCAAGCGCCGCCGTGTTTAATCTAAGGGAGGTATAAGAAAATGGCAAGATATACTGGTGCTAACTGCAAGCTTTGCCGCAGAGAAGGCAAGAAGCTGTATCTCAAGGGTGACAAGTGCCTGTCCTCGAAGTGCCCCGTTGAAAAGCGCGGTACTGCCCCCGGCCAGCATGGTATGGCCCGCAAGAAGGTCGAGGATTACGGCAGACATCTCCGTGAGAAGCAGACCACAAGACGCTACTACGGCGTGCTTGAAAGACAGTTCAAGAAGTACTACGGTATCGCGGAGGCCAAGGAAGGCATGACGGGTGCAAACCTGCTCATTCTTCTTGAGCGCCGTATGGATAACGTGGTGTACCGTATGGGCATGGCCGAGAGCCGCAAGGAGGCCCGTCAGCTCGTTCTGCACGGTCACTTCACGCTCAACGGTCAAAAGGCTACCATTCCCTCGATGCTCGTGAAGGCCGGGGATGTCGTGGCTGTGAAGGAAAGCCGCCGTGACGGTGCGAAGATCAAGGCTCTCGCCGAGACCGCCGCTACCAAGGTAAAGCCGAAGTGGATCGAGTTCAACGAGCAGGATCTGGCTGCTAAGATCGTGACCCT
>JAZNDG010000066.1:0-2717 GCA_045587985.1 Eubacteriales bacterium
CTTGCCAGCCCACTGCACGTGATGGAATTCTTTATCCATATCTGCCGATACCTGCGAGGTCATAAACGCCTTTATAAAGGCTTCGCTGCTATATCCGCGTTCTGCCGCAAGCTCAAACAGTTGACCTTGAGTATCGCACAATGTTAGTTGTAATGATTTACACATATCATTCACCCTTCAAAATTTCGTCGAAGAATTTACCTTCTCGACGGTATTTAACCTCGATTTCCTCTGCCAGAGCAATTCCTTCTTTTCTTCTTTCTGCACTCATGTCCTTGAGCAACGAGAGCTCCAACCCGGAAAGCGGTTCTTCCTTCAAAATCTCAATTTGCTTACATGCCTTTTCGCTGATAGCAACGTACTGCTTTCCGAGGTCAAGGGCAGAGAGGCAATTAATAAGAGCCACATCGGTGAGCGTTCTGTTAAAGAAACGAGAAAGCTCGGTATACATACGGTCGTTTGCAATGTAGCCGATAATCACATCATAGCCGTCAGCCATGTGTGCATATTTCTCGTAAATAGCAGTACCTTTTGCACTCTCCATTTCCTTGCGATAGTAGGCAATAAGCATAGCCCAATCCATGCCAATCTCAACGGTCAACACCTTGAGCCCTGTCATATCAAGCTCAACCGTGTAGAACTTGGGTTTGTCCTCATTGCAAACAAGAGTTAACGGCTGAAGCGTATTTGTTCCCATATAGAAGCCGCTACCAAAATCACACTCGTCACGACTGATAGGTGCAATATCTCCGACAATACCTTTCTTCGATCCGTGATAGAGGACGAGCTTATTATCAGTATCTCCGTATGCTTTTGTATCTATGATGAGCTGCGCAACATCAATGGCGTGCTCTCTGCAAAAGTTATATAATTGTGTCTGCGCCATGCGGTTGGGCAGGGTTTTACCATTCTCCCAACGGTTGATAGAAAGCGGAGTCGTGCCGAGAGCCGACGCGAACTGCTCCTGATTCATATTGGCCGCAAAACGAATAGCTTTAATCAAATCTTTCATGATATACCACCTATCATTTGTAATCACTTATAATTATATACTATGATAGGTGATTTGTCAAGAGATTGAGATGGCTTTGTCGTAAAAACTATATACTTTTTTACCAACGGAAGAAAAGAAATATATACGTTCGCCTTGAACTCTCGGCTACTTTATGGTACAACGTTCTCGACGAACAATCTGTGTGGCGGATTTGGCGGATATAATGTGGCTGCCACGGGGGTCTAAATCCCTCAGCCTGCGCCATCAAAAAAAGACCGAGCAGGCGCTCGGTCCTTTGTTTTTTTGCTTAATCCTCGCTGTATTCGGCGATGTAGGGGAGGTTGCGGTAGTATTCGCCGCAGTCAAGCCCATAGCCGATCACAAAAAGGTCGGGAATGGTGAAGAGCGAGGTGTCTGCCACAAAATCAACAAGGCGGCGGGAGGGCTTGTCCAGCAGCGTGACCACGCGCAGGGAGCGCGGGCCTCTTGCGGCAAGCAGCTTTGTCACGTCAAGCAGGGTCCTGCCGGTGTCCACAATGTCCTCAACGAGTACAACGTGGTAATCCTTGATGTCGCGGTCAAGATCCATGGTGATCTGCACAACGCCCGAGGAGGTGGTCCCCTCGTAATAGCTCTTGGCGCACATAAAGCCCACCTCACAGGGGACGGTGACAGCGCGCGCAAGGTCGGCAAGGAACACGAAGGAGCCCTTCAGAATGCTGACGAGCAGAATGGGATGCCCGTCATAGAGTGCATCAATCTCGGCGCCTGCCCGTGCAACGGCGGCGGAGATCTCCTCCTCGGAGATAAGGATCTTCTTGATTCTGGCCGAAAAATCGGCAGGGCTTTGGATCTTTTTCACGGTCGTTCTCCCTTGCGGTGTTTTATGAATCCATTATAGTAGAAAATTCGTCCGATTTCAATACGAAAATAAAGGGCTGCCGAAAAAGGCCTCGGTGTGCGAAACAAAGATCGTTTCGGCTTGCGCTTATGCCGGAGGATGCCCCTCTTTTTCCGCAAAGCGGACGGCTGCGGCAGGAGGAAAGGCCTCAAGCGAGAGCAAGGACGCGCCGCACGTAGGTGCTTTCGGTGATCTTCAGAGAAAATGCCCGCCACCTTCGGTGCGAAAACCGTTTCGCAACTGTGGATTTTACTCAAAAAGAGGGGTGGAGAAATAGCGCTCACCCGTATCGGGCAGAACGGTCACAACACGCTTGCCCTCCCCAAGCCGCGCGGCAAGGCGAAGGGCCACCGCCACGTTGGTGCCGCCCGAGATGCCCACGAGGAGCCCCTCCTTTTTGGCAAGCAGGCGTGCGGTTTTCAGCGCCTCATCATCCCCCACAATGGCGATCTCGTCAATGACCGAGGCATCAAGGACCGGCGGCACGATGCCGTCCCCGATCCCCATTTGCAGATGGGTACCGATGGTACCGCCCGAGAGCACGGCGGCCTCCTCGGGCTCAATGGCCACAACCAGCACATCGGGGTTTTCGCGCTTGAACACACGGCCGATGCCGGTCAGCGTTCCTCCCGTGCCGATGCCCGAGCAGAAGGCATCGGGCGCCGCGCCCATATCCCGCAGGATCTCAAGGGCGGTGGTGGTTTCGTGGATCCTTGGATTTTCGGGGTTATCAAACTGGGCGGGAATAAACACGTTCGGGTCGGCGGCGGCCATCGCGTTTGCGGCTTCCTGGCACTCGCGGATGGCGCGGCCGATATCCCC
>JAZNDG010000067.1:0-104611 GCA_045587985.1 Eubacteriales bacterium
CCCCAAGATCTGATTTTGGCGGAAGGCTAGCCGCAGGAGGGCTCGTCCCTCCTGCGGCCCCCCACGGGGGGCAGGCGCGGTATCGGGTGGCCGCCGCCTGAAAACCGAACACCCGTTGCGAAAAACCGTAAATTTGTAAACAAGACCTTGCATTTGCAAGGGAGGACATATAGGAGATTTGGCCGTATGGAAATGAATGAACAGCTGATTGCCGCGCTTGTCAGACAGGTGATGGAGAATATCGAGGAGGACGTTGGTACCGGAGATGTTCCGATCGGCGTTTCGAACCGCCATATCCACCTGACAAAGGAGGATGTGGAAACCCTCTTCGGCAAGGGATATGAGCTGACCAAGATCAAGGACCTCAAGCAGCCCGGGCAGTATGCCTGCCGCGAAACGCTCACCATTGTGGGTCCCTCCATGCGCCCGATCGAGGGTGTGCGCGTGCTCGGTCCTGTGCGCCGCCGCTCGCAGGTTGAGATCTCGCGGACCGACTCCTACCAGCTGAAGGTGAAGCCCCCGGTGCGCGAATCGGGTGATCTTGACGGCTCCGCGCCCATCACCGTCATCGGTCCGCGCGGCATCGTCACGCTGAAGGAGGGCTGCATCATTGCCAACCGCCACATCCACATGGCACCGGTGGACGGTGCCCGCTACGGCGTCATTGACGGCGACTACGTCACGGTGGATGTTTTGGGCGATAAGAAGACCAGATGGTATGACGTGCAGGTGCGCGTCAGTGCGGATTTCGTGCTTGAGATGCACGTGGATACGGACGATGCCAATGCGGCCGCGGTCGGCAACGGCAGTCTTGTGCGAATTGTGAAAGTGTAAGGGAGGACAGAGCGATGGTGAAGGGAATCGTAACCAGCCATATCGTTTCGACCAAGAAGCAGACAGCGCTCGTTGGCAGCAAGTTTATGGAGGTCCGTATCGTGGAGAACGATGCGCCCACCGATAAGTATCTCGTTGCGGTTGACAGCGTGGGCGCCGGCATCGGCGAGGTCGTGCTTGTCACGCTCGGCTCGTCTGCGCGGCTTGCCCTTACCGATACGAACTCTCCGGTCGATGCCGTGATCGTGGGTATCGTAGATTAAGGAGAAAAGATGGAAAAAACAAAAACCGTACTGCAAACGGCCGGTATTGTCGGGGCCGGCGGTGCGGGCTTTCCCTCGTATGCAAAGCTTGCACCGGGGGCGGACACCCTGATCGTGAACGGCTCGGAGTGTGAGCCGCTCTTACATACCGACTATGAGATCATCAAGCAGCACCGCGATAAGGTGGTGGCAGGAGCCGAGGCGATTGCCGCGGCACTTGGGATCGGGCGCGTAATCTTTGCGGTCAAGGAGCATACCTCGCACGGTCTTGGCCTTAAGAAGGACGAGCAGCTTGGACCCATGACGCGTGTCTTTCTTCTGCCCAATATGTACCCGATGGGGGATGAGATCACCTTGATCTACGAGGCAACGGGACGGCTTGTGCCCCCCTCCTCGCTCCCGATCTCGGTGGGCGTGATCGTCATGAACACCGAAACCGTCTATAACTATTACCGTGCAAGCGTGCTCGGTGAGCCCCTGACCGAAAAGTGGCTGACCGTGGCGGGCGACATTTCGGACAACCGCGCCTTTGTGGTGCGCGTGCCGATCGGTATGCGCGTTTCCGAGCTTTTTGAGCAGCTGAAGGTTGATGTGCCCGCAACCCACCGTCTTGTGGTGGGCGGCCCTTCTATGGGGCGCATTGCCTCGCCTGCTACCGAGGTCATTACCAAAACGACCAAGGGCCTTCTTGTGCTCCCTGCCGATATCCCGGCCGTGCACACGAAGGAAGCGCCCATTTCGGTGCAGAAGCGCCGTGCCTCCAGCGCCTGCTGCCAGTGCACCCGCTGTACCGACCTTTGCCCGAGAGGCCTTCTCGGCTATCCGCTTGAGCCCCACCGGCTTGTGCGGGCGGCGACCTCGGTGGAGGAGCTTGAGCCCGAGCTTTATACGGTGGCATCCCTCTGCTGTGAGTGCGGCATCTGTGAGATAGCGGCCTGCTGCCAGGATATCTCGCCAAGAGCCGTGATCGCCGAAATGAAGCGCAAGCTCAGCGCAAAGAAGCTGCGCTATAAGCCCGAGGAGGGCGCGCGCTTTGAGGTGGATCCCACAAGACCCTACCGCCAGATGCCTATCCCGAGATGGAAGAGCTTACTCGGCGTTGTTCCCTTTGACCGCCGTCAGATCTATACCGAGGGGCTTAATGCTCCCCGTGCCGTTGAGATCGCCATGCGCCAGCATATCGGTGCGCCCTCGATCCCGACCGTTAAGGTGGGGGATACGGTCGTGCGCGGCCAGCTGATCGCAAGGGCGGGTGAGGGGCTTTCGGTCCCCCAGCACGCCTCGATCGATGGGCGTGTGACCTATTTGGACGAGAAGAAGATCGTCATTGAAAAATCGTAAAAGAAAAGAGTGAAATCTATGTTGCATGCAGTTGGAGTTCTTGAATTAAAGAGCATCGCCAAGGGTGTCGAGGCGGCGGACGCAGCGCTGAAGAGCGCGGGCATCACGCTGATCTCGGCGCATCCCGCATGCCCTGGTAAATTCGAGATCATCCTGACCGGCGCGATCGCAGACGTGACCGCCGCCGTTGACCACGTGACCGGCCGCTTTGGCAATACGATGGTCGATTCCTCGGTCATGGGGCGGATCGATGAGCGCGTGATCGCCGCTCTCTTCGGCACGGCAAGTGCGAAGCGCGAGGGCTCGCTCGGTATTATCGAAACCTTCTCGGCCGCCTCGGCCGTCAAGGCCGCCGATCTTGCCGTCAAGACCGCGCGCGTTGAGATCTTTGACCTGCGTGTTTCGCGCGGGATGGGCGGTAAGGGCATCGTGATGGTGACAGGAGATGTCGGTGACGTGACCGCCGCCGTTGAAGCGGGTGCCGCCTCGGCAGAGGAGCACGGCTTATTCTCGCAGAAATCCGTCATTCCCGCACCGCACGCCGAGCTGTGGGAGCAGCTGTAAGGAGATCGTATGAAGGAACTTTCCATGACCGACAAGATGCGGATCATACAGGAGCTGGTGCCCGGTAAGCAGATCACGCTTGCCCACATCATTGCCAACCCCGATCCCATCCTTTATGAAAAGCTTGGGCTTGACCCCCGCGAGAACCGCTATCGCTCTGCGATCGGGGTTCTGACCGTCAGCCCCTGCGAAACCGCCGTGATCGCCGCCGACATCGCCATGAAGGCATCGGGCGGGCGGGTTGAGTTTGTGGACCGCTTTACCGGCACGCTCATCGTCACCGGCTCGGTTTCGGAGGTCGAGTCTGCCATTACCGCGGTGTGCGAGTACACCGAAAAGACCCTCGGCTATGCTGTTTGCCCCTTGACAAGAACATGAGAAAGCTCATTCTTATCGGCCGCGTGGCCGCGGGGAAGACCACCCTGCGCCAGGCGCTGATGGGAGAAAAGCCGCACTACTACAAGACGCAGTACATTCAGTACACAGACGTGATCATTGATACGCCGGGTGAATATACAGAGCTGCGGAATCTGTCCGGCCCCCTCGCGCTCTACGCCTATGAGGCCGACGTGGTGGGGCTTGTTCTTTCGGCAGACGAGCCGTATTCTATCTTTAATCCGAATCTTGCCTCGATCGTGAACCGTGAGGTCATCGGTCTTGTCACGGGCATCGATAAGCCGCGCGCGAATGTGGAGCGTGCCACCAAATGGCTGAAGCTTGCGGGCTGCCGTAAGGTATTCCCGGTCAGCTCCTACACCCGCGAGGGGATCGATGCGCTTCTTGACTACCTCTCGGAGGACGAGGAAAAAGAATAAAATAAGGAGAAATCCGCATGGGAAAAACCAAGATCATCGCCTTCGCCAACAACAAGGGCGGCAGCGGTAAATCCACCACCTGCTCCAATGTCGGCTATGCCATGGCGCAATCGGGCAAGCGTGTCCTTCTGATTGACGGGGATATGCAGATGAACCTGACGCTTTCCTTCTTTGATGAGGAAGCGGCACTTGCGATCGCCAAGGGACAGAAGAACCTCTATCACGCCATTAGGAATGAGGAGGATCTTACCACCTACATTATGCCGACACCCTATACGGGGCTTGACATCATCCCCTCCTCCACCCTGATGAGCTCGGTGGAGTATGAGCTCTTCACCAAGTGGGAGCGTGAGCAGATCCTGCACCGCGCGCTCGAGAAGGTGGTCGCCTCCGAGAGCTACGACTATATTCTCATTGACAGCCCCCCGACTCTTGGCGGCTGGGTGATGAACGTGATGTGCGCCTCGGATTTCCTCCTGATCCCTCTTGAGGCGAGCCCGTGGGGACTTTTCGGTCTTGCCAATATGTTTAATTTCTATGCCCAGGCGAAAAAGCTCGCCCAAAATCTGGATCTTCTCGGTGTGGTGATTACCAAGGCCGATGAGCGGAAAAACTACTTTAAGGAAACCACAAGGACACTTTCCGAACTTGAGAATGTGGAGGTCTTTAAGAGCTTTATCCGCGTGGACAGCGCCGTGGAATGGGCACAGGATAATTCAATGCCCGTGATCGCTTACAAGAAGAATAGCCGCAGCGCTAAGGAATATTTAGAACTTGCAAAGGAGATTATGGAACATGTCGATCGGAAAAACCAGCATTAATCGCGTGGCCGAGGGGCTTGACAGCGCCCTTGCCGCACCCCTGACTGCCGAGGCTTCGTCCGTGCAGCTTGAAAAGACCATCGTGGAGGGCACTGCCGAGAAGGCCGAGAAAAAGCCCGCCGCCAAGAAGAGCGGGAAGAAGCCTGCCGCCAAGAAGCCGGCTGCCAAAAAGGATGCCGAGGAGAAAAAGGCCGAGGAGAAGGCCGCCGAGGAGAAGGTCGCCCCCGAGCTTATCGGCCAGTCTGTTGCCGCCCCTGCCGTGCGCCGCGGCAGAAAGCCCGGCTCGAAGAACAAGAAAAAGCCTGCCGCCGTGAAGGCCGCCGCCAAGAAGCCGGCCGCCAAAAGGGCTGCTGGGAGGGCGTATCTTGTGGCAATCGGTGAGGATCTCCCCGTTTATTTGCTGTAATTCTCCTCTTTCTTCTTTTTGATTATACGCTATGTTTGAAAACGAAAAGATTGAATGCACCCTGCCCGCGCAGAAGAATATTGCCCTTATTGCGCATGACAACAAAAAGGCAGAGATGATCGAGTGGTGCCTTGAAAACCGTAAGATCCTTGAGCATCATTTCCTCTCGGGCACGGGTACGACCGCGCGGATGGTGGCCGATAAGACGGGGCTCCCCGTGCGCGGCTACAATTCCGGCCCGCTCGGCGGTGACCAGCAGATCGGCGCCAGGATCGCGGACGGAAAGATCGATGTGGTGATCTTTTTCTCGGATCCCCTGACCGCCCAGCCGCACGATCCGGACGTCAAGGCGCTCTTGCGCATCGCGCAGGTGTATGACGTGCCGATCGCCAACAACCGTGCGACTGCCGATTTCATTATCAAAAGCCCCCTGATGGAGAAGCCCTATGCCCGCATGCTCCTCAATTTCCGAAAAGAGGTTGAGGCACGCGCCGAGGAGCTGAAATAAGAAAAGATCCCCCCGCAGGATGCGGGGGGATCCTTTTTGTCATCAGCCGCAGCAGGAGCAGAGAAGGATGATGAGCGCGATGATAATGATCCAGGTGCAGTTATCGTCAAAGAGATGGCAAAGGCAGTTGTTCATCATAAAGTCCTCCGTAAGATTGGCGGGGGAAGTTCCCCCTACGCTATCATACTATGCGCTTGCCCCTACCTTGTGCATAATCGGGAAAGCAGACGCATAGGTTGTAGTAAGAAATTTTTCGGAGGAGCCTTCTATGTTTATTTGCTCGGTACGCGCGGGAACGTTAAAATTCTTTGGTGCGGTGCTCTTGTCGCTTGCCCTTTTCCTTGCCATTCTCGTGCTACTTGAGCCGGGGGCGGTCGCCTCCGGCAGTGATGCACAGGAAACGGTGAGCTATGCCGGTATTAAAAACGATGCCGACCGCATTACCTTCCTTCAAAGCTTTGGCTGGGAAACGGTAAGCGATACCCCGGGTGAAGAGGTGCGCTTCCTTCTCCCCACCGAGTTTGACAGGGTGCTCCTGCGCTATAACGAGCTGCAAAAGGAGCAGGGGCTCGATCTTCTCCGTTACCGCGGCAAGGAGGTCACGCGCTATACCTACGAGATCAAAAACTACGAGGGATATGAGGGCAAGGTGCTTGCCAATCTCATTATGTATAAGAATAAGGTGATCGCAGCAGACATCACCTCGGCCGACCCCACAGGCTTTGTACACGGACTGCAAAAATAAGAAAAAACGCCGCGAAAGCGGCGCTTTTTCTTTGTTATGCAAACAAAACCTTGCGATTAGTTGAGAGTATCCTTGTTCTTTCTTTTGGCCGCGGCCGCCACGATGCCGCCCAGCGCGATAAGCGCAAGTGCGTTCGGCAGAACCATCAGCTGGTTGAACATATCGGTAAGTCCCCAAACAAGGTCATTGCCGAGGAAGGAGCCGAGCACCACAAAGGCGAGCGAGAGGACGGTATAGACCGGAATAGCCTTTTTGCCAAAGAGATATTCAAAGTTGATCTTGCCGAACAGGTTCCAGCTCACGATGGTGGAGAAGGCAAAGAAGAAGAGGCAGACAGCCACAAAGATGCTGCCAAAGGTGTCACCAAAGAGAGTACCGAAGGCAAGCTGCGCCATATTGGTCTTGCTGACGCCATCGGCCGCGCCGGTCGCGGCAAGAACGCCGTCCCCCGTGTAGAGGGTGCTGATGACAACAAGAGCGGTCATGGTGAGCACCACGAAGGTATCGATAAACACACCGATCATGGCAACCACACCCTGCTCGTGCGGGTCCTTCACGTTAGCCAGTGCGTGGGCGTGCGGAGTCGAGCCCATACCGGCCTCGTTCGAGAAGAGGCCACGCTTGGCACCCTGCGTGATCGCCTTGAAGAGCGCGCCAACACCGCCGCCGAGGAGTGCCTGGGGCACAAAGGCAAGACGGAAGATCAGACCAAAGGTCTCGGGGATGTAGGTAATGCGCGAGGCAAGAATGACGAGCGAGCCGAGGATATAGAGGATCGCCATCACGGGCACCATCATCTCGGTCACACGGCCGATACGCTTGATACCGCCAAGAAGAATGGCGCCGACCAGGGCGGCCGCCACGACACCCATTACCCAGGCGGGAATGCCAAAGGCGGTGTTCGAGGTCTCACCGATCGAGTTCGACTGCACCATCGCACCCATAAAGCCGAGCGCAAGGATCGAGGCTACGGCAAAGAAGCCGGCAAGGAATTTGCCGAACTTGCCGCGGAACACCGAGCGGATGTAATAGACAGGACCGCCGTCCACCGTGCCGTCCTCATGCACCACGCGGGTCTTGATGGCAAGCACCGCCTCCGAATAGATGGTGGCCATGCCGAAGAAGGCGATGATCCACATCCAGAAGATCGCACCCGGGCCGCCAATGAGGATAGCGCCGCAGGCACCCACGATGTTGCCGGTGCCGACCTGCGCCGCAATGGCAGTGGTCAGCGCCTGGAAGGAGGGGAGCCCCTTGCCGTCCGCACCCTTGCGGTTAAACATACGGCGCCAGCCCTCACCAAAGCAGCGCACCTGCACAAAGCGGGTGCGGATCGAGAAGTAAAGGCCAAGGCCGATGAGAAGGATCAAGAGAATATAGTCGGAAAGATAGGTGTTGATGGTATCAACGATGTTTGTCAGAAATTCCATGTTTGCCTCCAAAATTTTGAAAAGAGGTGGGGCACCTCCTTTTGTGAGGTGCCCCGTATTTTTTGCCGGGCCTTACCGATTAAAGCTCGGCAAAGTACTTGATGGTGCGGACCATCTGGCTGGTGTAGGAGTTCTCGTTGTCGTACCACGAAACGACCTGCACCTGGTAGGTGTCATCGTCAATCTTGGCGACCATGGTCTGGGTGGCATCGAAGAGCGAGCCGTAGGTGCTGCCGATCACGTCAGAGGACACGATCTCATCGGTGTTGTAGCCGAAGGAGGCAGAAGCCTGGGCCTTCATAGCGGCGTTGATGGCATCAACCGTCACATCCTTGCCCTTGACAACGGCCACGAGAATGGTGGTCGAGCCGGTGCAGGTGGGAACGCGCTGGGCAGAGCCGATCAGCTTGCCGTTGAGCTCGGGGATAACAAGACCGATCGCCTTGGCAGCACCGGTCGAGTTCGGCACGATGTTCTGGGCACCGGCGCGAGCGCGGCGGAGGTCACCCTTGCGGTGCGGGCCGTCAAGGATCATCTGGTCGCCGGTGTAGGCGTGCACGGTGGTCATGATACCGCTCTGGATCGGGAAGGTATCGTTGAGGGCCTTGGCCATGGGAGCAAGGCAGTTGGTGGTGCAGGAAGCGGCCGAGATGATCTTGTCATCGGCGGTGAGGGTCTTCTCATTCACGCTGTACACGATGGTCTTGAGGTCCTTGCCGGCAGGGGCAGAGATAACGACCTTCTTGGCACCCGCGTTGATGTGAGCCATCGACTTCTCGGTCGAGCAGTAGAAGCCGGTGCACTCAAGCACAACGTCAACACCAAGCTCACCCCAAGGGCAGTTGTTGGCATCCTTCTCGGCATAGATCTTGATGTTCTTGCCGTTGACAGTGATGCTGGATTCGTCAGCAGACACGGTGTCGGCAAGGGCGTACTTACCCTGGGCGGTGTCATACTTCAGAAGATGGGCGAGCATCTTGGGGTCGGTGAGGTCATTGATAGCGACAACCTCATAACCCTCTGCACCGAACATCTGACGGAACGCAAGACGGCCGATGCGACCAAAACCGTTGATAGCAACTTTTACGGACATTGTGTTTTCCTCCAAAAATAATGATTTATAGAAATTCACCAACTTATTGTATCACAAACTATCAGAATTTACAAGGGTCTTTTCAATTTTTTTATAAAATGTAGAAAAATGCGCGCGCAGGGAAGGAAAAAGTAGGGAAGAGTGCCAAAAGGGGCAGGGCAAGGAGGGGGTGTCCAAAAGAGAAAACAGCCGTGCATGAGCACGGCTGTTCCTTCATTTGGCCAGAATGTCCTCGGCAACCTCAAAAAGATGGCAGGGCGAGAGGCAGAGGCGGTTTGCAAGCGCCGCAAAGGCTTCGGCCTCTGTCCTTTCGGCAAAGAGGGAAGGGAGATGGGCAAGGATGCTGCCGTCATCACAAACGGCAAGGATCCCATAGGCTGTGTGCCTTGCGCCCTCACATGATATGGCCTCCTCCCTCACGGTATAACGGTAATGCATCTATTCCTCCGGGAGCAACTCTTGTTTTTCCTTATTCTACCATATTCGCCCCACGATGTCAACAGTTTTGTGGGAAAAATGCCAAAATATTCTTTTTTGTAAAGCGGATCTCAAAAAGCAGGAAAGCGCAACGCTCCGAAAAGGAAAAAGATGCTGTATCGCATCAGCAAAACAAAAGGACACTCGCAAGAATACGGGAATTTCGCCTTTGGCGAATATACCCACACCCTGCGCCTTGAAAGCAAGCTTTCAGATCTTCGGGTGGGGTATGCAACCCCATGCGCGTGCATACCGCACGCGCTGTGTTCGATGGAGTACGGGAAGAGATGGAGTACGGGAACACGCCTCGCCCACGAGGTCTCCGCAGGAGACGGCGAGTCTACTTTTCGAACCCGATTCGGGGTGCTACGCGCCCCGAGTGGGTTCGTGCGCGGAGCGCATTAGCACAAAAAGCAGGAGTGCCGTAGCACTCCGGGAATTTGCCGCAAAGCGGCAATATACCCACGCTTGCCATCGGCTCGCGGGCGGCCGCTGCTCTACGCGGGGTATGCGAACCCAATTCCGTGCGCCCTGCGCACGGAGTGGGTTCGCGTCGGGTTAGCAGAAAAAAGCAGGAGTGCCGTAGCACTCCTGCTTTTTTCTGGTGAGCAGACTGTTACCCCAGTTGAAATGCCATTACCTTGTTACCTTGACAAGCATTTTGATATGCATATAGGTGTTGATGCGGTCATAGCCAAAACCGAATGACGCGGCATCGATCGGCACGGCTTTCTCGTAAAAGCAAAAGACCTGATGTTCATCGCCATCAGGTCTTTTGTTGTCGGTGTAATTGTAGTAGATCTCCACGCGGTCATCGTACAGGATGATCTCGCGGATCAAAAGGCGGAGCATTTGGCGGGGCTCCTCTCGCAGGGCATCCCCGATAAAGCGGCGTACATCCTCTGCCGTAATGACCAGCTTCTCGCGGGCTTCCTCTACCAGAATGTGCCCACGGCACTCTTCAAGCTCGCCGTCCAGCTCCTCAAGCCGTTCCTTGGTGGAGGCCGTCACGATCCCCTGCTCCATTGCCCGCATCAGATTGGCAATGGCCGTCTTAATACGCGCCTCCTCCTTTTTCAAAAAGGTAAGGTGGGCGTTTTCAGCCTTCTTCTCCTCGTAGCACTTCGCGATATCTGCCGAAATCTTATCGAGCGAGCCGTTGCTTGCCAAGCCGTCAATCGTCGCATCCACGATCAGCTTCTCAATTGCCTCCTTCCGCACCGCCTTCTTGTGGCAGACCGCCTCCTTGCGCTTCTTATGGCCGCAGCTGTAATAGCGGAAGATCCTGCCGTCGCGCCCCGTGCCGGAGTCCGAAACCATCGTGCCACCGCAGTAACCGCACTTCATTTTCATTTTGAGAAGGTACACCACCTCCTCCACATGCTTGCCCTTTTTGTTAGCCTCGGTGATCGTCTGCACCTCGCGGAACAGCTCCTCGGGGATGATGCGCGGATAGATGTTCGTATAGGCGCCCTCGGTCTTGTGATTGTAGACGCCCGTGTACTTCTCATTGGCAAGCATCCGCGAAATGGTGGACTTGCAAAGGCGCTTGCCGCCGCGGTACTTGTAGCCGGCTTCATCCAGGCGCTTTGCAATCGTTTTCATATAAAGCCCCTGATTGTAAAGCTCAAACACCCTCCGTACCACGCTCGCCTCATACTCGTCAACCACGAACCGCCCGTCCACGATTCTATAACCGTAGGTGACCGGCCCTCCCGTGTACTTGCCCTTGATGCGAGTTTCCTTCTGCCCACGGCGCACCTTTTGCGCCAGCTCCATTGAGTAATACTGCGCCATACCTTCAAGGAGCGACTCTAAGATGATCCCCTCGGGGCCCTCCGGGATATGCTCGGTCGCCGAGATCAAGGTGATGCCGTGGTCGGTCAGGCTTTTCCTATGGATGGCCATTTCGTACTTGTTCCGCGAAAAGCGGTCAAGCTTATAAACAATCACATGATCCCACGGACGGCTTTTGGCATCGCGGAGCATTTGCTGAAAGCTATCGCGATTGTCATTCGTACCGCTCATTGCGCGGTCGATATAGGTGTCCACCACGCGTATGTCATGGCTTTCGGCATACGCCATACATTCGCGAAGCTGACCCTCAATCGACTGCTCGGTCTGTCTGTCGCTCGAAAATCGAGCATAGATAACTGCTGTCTTTTTCATACAGTTCTCCTTTCGTTTTTTCCTTTATGGTAACAGAAACAAAGAGGATTTCCCACTAACACAACTGCCTTCTTTTGGTACTTTACTATACACTTTCTGCCATAGGAGGACACGCAACGGACAACACTATCCTCTTTTCCCACCATAATCACACAATCCACCACATCGGGAAAAGCGAGGTCTGTCAAGCCACGGTATTTTCTACATCCCGCAAAGAGAAAAAGAACGCTTCAAAGTCGTTCTCCTCGGTGTTCTCTGCATTCTTTTTTCTCGGCTTGACAGGCATCGGTTTTTCTGATATAACAAAAAATCACACTCCCCTTGACAAAGCAAAATGAGTGTGATACCATATCTATGTGGGAATTATATCCCACTTAGAAGCCCTTCCATAAGAAAGGAGATGAACGCCATGGTAACTATGGAAACAATAAAAAAGGACCTCCACGAGATCCGTTACTATTATCAGCGCAAGGAGCAGTTTGACAAAGCGTTTGAAACCATCGGTGCATGCTCCCCCATCATAGAAAAGGCAGAACGCTATCACCGCGCTATATGCGAGGCTCCGCCCCGTCTTTTTGAAATGTATCACCATCTGTTCGTGGACTTCCGCACCTACGAGCAAACGGCGGAGGAGCTACACTATTCCAAGAGCTACATTTACAAGATGTGCAAGGGGCTATACGAGTTCTTCCTTGCGTATTTCAGCGAGGAGCGAGCATAAAGACATAGGGGATGCCCTCGCAAAGCCGCAGAGGGCAAAATAAGGCGCACGGGACGGACGGATGGAATATCGCGTATGCACGGCCGACGGAGGATGCGAGGGTTTGGCAAGTGGGTCAGCGCCAAACTCGCACCCCGGCGTGCCCGCGAGCCATCGCCGCCCGCGCGCTTTGCTCTCGGGCGCGGCGCACCCGTGCCCCTTTCGCTTTGCCCGCACTTCTGCATTGCCGTGGGGCGTGTGCTTGGCTGGCGGCGCGCAGCGCCGCCACTTGTATCAAGACAAGCACACGTCCCACGGTCACTCCTATTACTTTACTATACTTTTTGGGTCATTTACTGCCATTCTATGTTACTGTTTTGCCACAGCGCCATCTAATAAAAGTGCCGTTTGCGGCAAAAATATTAGATGAAACTATTGCACTCGTAAAAATCATGTGCTATAATGTATCTAATAAAAATGCCGTTTGCGGCAAAAATATTAGATGGAGGATGATATGGAAATCAGAAGAGACGAATACCTTGAGCGTCTGATTGTCAGGAAACACAACGGATTTATCAAGGTGATCACCGGTATCCGCAGAAGCGGAAAATCCTATCTGCTTAACACGCTGTTCTATCACCACCTTCTGGAGAGTGGCGTCAGCGAGAAGCATATTATCAAATTCGCCTTTGACTCTGCCGATGATCTTTTGAAGATTGGCGAGGATCCCATCGTTCTCGATAACGAGCGCGAGGATAGAAAGGTAGATCCCACCAAATTCCTGAATTGGCTTCAGCCGCAGATCACGGGGAGCGAGATGCACTATATTCTGCTTGACGAGGTGCAGAAGCTCGGCGCATTTGAATCGGTAATGAACGGATTTCTGCGCAAGAGCAATCTTGATGTGTACGTAACCGGTAGCAACTCCAAGTTCCTCTCAAAGGATATTCTGACCGAGTTTGAGGGGCGCGGAGACGAGGTCCATATCCTCCCCCTCTCCTTCTCGGAGTATTACGCCTTCAAGGGGGGCGACAAGGGAGAGGTATTTGACGAGTATTCGGTCTACGGCGGTCTTCCTGCCGTGGCGCTCATGGCAACCGAGGAGCAGAAGTCAAATTACCTGATCTCGCAGATGCAGAACCTCTATCTGCGCGATATCAAGAATCGGTATAAACTGCAGGACGAGGTGACGATCGGTGAGGTGCTTGACGTGGTGGCATCCGGCATATCTACCCTGACCAATCCCCGCAACATCGCAAACACGATGAACAGCGTTCACGGCGGCACCGTCTGTGATGCCACTGTAGACCGCTACATCGGCCATATGGAGGACGCCTTTATGCTGACCAGGGTGAAGCGTTTTAACGTCAAGGGACGCAAGTATATCGGCACTCCTTACAAAATCTACTTCGAGGATGTGGGTCTGCGCAATGCGCGGCTCGCTTTCAGGCAGATCGAGGGCACGCATATTATGGAGAATATCATCTATAATGAGCTGCGCTACCGTGGGTATCAGGTGGACGTCGGCGTGGTGGAATCGCGTGAACGCGATGCCGAGGGCAAGGAGATCCGCGTCCAGCGCGAGATCGACTTTATCGCCACGCTTGGAAGCCGGAAGTATTATATCCAATCTGCCTACGCTATTCCCGACCGCGAGAAATACGAGCAGGAGACCGCCTCCTTTGATAAGACGATGGACTCCTTCAAGAAGATCATCATCGTCGAAAAAAGCATGAAGCCCCGCCGCGATGAAAAGGGCTACGTCATGATGGGCGTGAAGGAATTTCTGCTGGATCGGTATAGTTTAGAAGCGTGATAGAGATCAAAAGCATAACAAAAAACCATCGTTCCGTTAAGTTTGGAGGCGGTGATTTTTTGTATTTACCGCCTTTTGCTGTCCATTTTCTTCCTATTCATGCACCTTTTGGGGGACATTATATTTCAAAATAACTTTAGAAGGATCCAACAATAGAATTATAATTTTGAAATATATGTTGAATTTTTTTCTCCCTTGTGATATCATATATTATGAGTTAGTGTATGTTCTTCCCAATATAGAATCAGTTGCTTTTTGGAGGGAAAAATGCCAAAAATAATGGAGATAATTGAGCGAGAGACCAAGGGAAAAAGCTATCATACATACAAGTATAGCTATGATTCAATTGGTTTACCGTCGATAGATTATGACGATGACCCGCACAAAGTGATGAAATGGAGAGATTGTGGCGAAACAGAAGTTTTGAGAAGACCCAAAAACTTGAAACCTCTTGCCGATCAGCTTCATTTGGTTGGTGAGGAGCCGCTATTAAAGTATTTCTTGGATGGTTCTCGTCATGTTTTCAAGGTGGATGATATCGCTTATAACAAACAAGTTTTTCCCGTTGTCGCTGGACAGATTGGAGTAGGCTGTTGTAGGCGCGATGCTAAGAGAATGCATGCTGAACGGTTTTATCGCGAACTTGTTTTGGCGCTACCAGATAAAGCGCATGCTGATTTGTGGGACGATGCCGCCTTTTTTGCAGCGAAATTGAAAAAAATCAATGAGAGCGATGAGCTGCGTCGTTTAGGATTGTCGTTTTCCGCAATCCTTCCGTATAAAACATCTAAAGCAGCATCGCCGGATTCAAAACTTGATGATGTAGCGATTGGCGTTATTCAAGATTATATGGTTGAAGCGGAAAAACGCATGGTTGCCGAACTTGTAAAAGATAATAGGCTTGGGCAAGATAGTTATCTTTTGAAAGATGGATCTCTAGAGTATAAAATCATGAGTTCCGGAAGAGAAGATTTGCGTGTTTTGCAGAAAATCCGCCATAACTATCAATGGGTTGTCGGAGTTTCCAAATCTTTCAATCCTGAAAGTTGCTTGGATCACACTGGCAAACCCAATTCAAACTATATTGCTGACTTACCTGTTTTTCATAGGACGCCAGTAGCTCGATATGAAAACAGTTATTCTGGTGACGTTCAATTTGGCGTCTGGTACATTCGATTGCGAGATAAAACCCGAACGCAAACACCTTTTGACGGCGTTGTGAAGGTTGAGAAAATCATGATGGACGAGGAACTCGAGAACGGCATTTCAAGCGATATTATTGACTTGATATCTGCAAATATCATAAATGAAAGAAATCCTACGTGCTATGGAATGGATAGACGATGGGCAAATCATCTTTATCCGGTCTTTTTGACTGAATCTTATGTGAAAAGCAAATATATAAGTACGGAAATGTTTCTGCATCTTTTTTAAGGGGGATTTACAATGTCTTGCACAGTTATAGGTCGTGTTCTAGCAACAGAAAAAAGCCCAACCACTATTGACGATTTTACTTTCTGGACCGCTCCAGACCTTATTTTAAATCCTTTTGATATAGTTAAAGTTCAACATGTTGGGGGCTCGTTTTCTTACGGTGTTATAGAGGACATCGCTCATATTACGGATGCTTCAAGTTTTTTGACAAACTTCATCTCAAGTGATTTCGGAGATGTAAACGCCGAAGAGAATACACTTCGTGTAGGGATGAACTACGTTAGCGCAAAAGTTATTTGTAATACTTCCAACATCTATATCCCTCTTCAAAGCAATGCGAAGGTAATGTTAGCTTCAGCTGACGAAATCAATTATGCATTAGGACTGAAAGATATTCGCAATCCGTTGGTTTGTGGATACTTGGAAATGTATGAAGGAAATGAAAATTGCGAGAAAGTTACATTGCCCGTTAATCTCAATTCCAAGTTTATTATTGGCCCCGAGGGAGCTCATCTAAACATTTCTGGTATTTCTGGTCTTGCCTCAAAAACATCTTATGCAATGTTCTTGCTCAAAGCAATCCAAGATAGTTTCATGAAGAAAAGTGTGGAAAGTTCCGAAGAAGATGATGATAGTGTGGCATTTGTTCTTTTCAATGTAAAGGGGAAAGACCTCCTTACCATCGATCAATTAAATGATTTTTCGGATGAACGTAATCCTGATGAGGTTCGCAAGGCTACTTTTGCTTTGTATGAAGAGTTAGGTTTATCTGCAGAGCCGTTTAAAAATGTTCGTTATTATTATCCTTATTCCATTCCAAATACCCGTCATTGGAACACGTATATGAGTACCGAAGAGGTAAATGACAGCATTCGAAAGAAAAGAGCTAAATTTTATAAATACATATATAAGTACGATAAGGAAAACTTGGATTTGATGTTTGCAAACATTGATGATTCAACGCAAACAATGGATTCCATTATTACTTATATTATGTCTGGTCAAGGAAAATTCGGTCAGGTTAATGATTGGCAGGAATTCCTTGAGGTAGTGAAAGAAAAGTGCTCTACGGAAACCTCTGGAAAAGACAAAGAAATTCCTGTCGCAAGCTGGAGAAAGTTTTATCGTATCATTTATAAAAGCATTACAGATAATCGTATTTTTGCACGAGACATTTGTGAAGGCAACGGTGAAACCCGTATCGGCGATGCATTAAAGTATATAAAGCCAAATGAAGTTCATGTTATAGATATTGCTAAGTTATCAGAAGATAAACAGGCATATGTTTTTGGCGATGCTATTCGCACCATTTATGACCTTCAATTAGGACAATATTCCGGCGAAGAAGGCGTCAATCCTCCATCCCGAATCGTAATCTTCATTGACGAGTTGAACAAATATGCATCCAAAGAAACACCTAAAACATCACCGATTTTAAGACAAGTTCTTGATGTAGCGGAACGGGGTAGATCTCTTGGCGTTGTTTTGTTTGCAGCGGAACAGTTTAGAAGTGCTATACATGACAGAGTTACCGGCAACTGTTCAACTCACGCATACGGACGCACTAATTCAATAGAAGTTGCGAAGGCAGATTATAAGAGTATTCCCTCAGTATATAAAACAATGATGACTCGTTTGAAGCAGGGCGAATATATAATCCAAAACCCTGTATTCCGTTCTTTGTTGAGCATCAAGTTCCCAAAGCCGATTTATAAACAAATCAAGTAAGGAGATTTTTATGGCTACGGTCGGAAAAAACATTCTTGACAATCTGACTACAGGCATGTACTCAGATTCCAAGGTCATTTTTCGAGAGTATATCCAAAATGCATGTGACCAAATTGATTTGGCTACCTCCATTGAACTTTTGGGCAAAAATGAAGGTTGTATTGATATTTTTCTTGATCCTGCCAAACGTTACATCAGTATAAGAGATAATGCAACTGGTGTAAAATCCTCCGTTTTCATCGAAGATGTGGGTGATATTGCGAATAGTAACAAGCGCATCGGTGAAAATAAAGGGTTTCGCGGCATCGGTCGTCTTTGCGGTTTAGCATATTGTAAAGTTTTAACTTTTACAACCAGTTATAAAGGTGAGCCGATAAAATCTATTATGACTTGTGACGCGCAAAAAATGCGCGCTATGCTTGCTGAAAACAAGAAGTATACTCTTGATGAGATTTGGGATGCGATTGTGTCTTATTCGACAGAAAAGGAAGCTGCAGATAAGCATTATTTTGAAGTCGAAATGTTTGAAATCAACAGAGAGAATACTGATCTTCTGGATGATGCAAAAGTCAGAGAATATTTGAGCTTTGTAGCACCAGTACCTTATAGGAATACTTTTATTCTAAGGTCTCAAATTTATTCGCATGCTGATTCTATAGGTTATAAAATTGATGAATATTGCGTCCGGGTAAACGGATGTCAGATTTTCAAGGATTACACTACAAATCTTAAAGAAATAAGTGGAAATTCCACCAAAACCTATGACGATATTTTTAGGATCGAGTGCAAAGATTTTCGTAATGACAAAGGCGAATTGATTGCCTGGATGTGGATTGGATTGTCACGATTTGAAAAACAAATACCTAAGGTTAATTTAATGCGTGGCCTACGTCTTAGGTCGGCTAATATCCAAATTGGTAGCGATGCAGCCTTAACTGGATTGTTCAAGGAACCGCGAGGAAACTACTATTTTGTAGGTGAAGTTTTTGCAGTTGATAGTCAGCTGGTTCCGAATTCCCAACGAGATTATTTTAACGAGAATGAAAGCCGTGTGGAGTTTGAAAACGCTTTAAGAGTTTACTTTTTCGATGTATTGCACAAACTGTATTACGAGGCTAATCGCGTTAAAAACGATTATAGACGACAAGAAGAGTACATCGAACGGGTGGAAGAATTTTCGCGAAAAAGAGAGACCGGTTTCGTAGATGATGAAGAACAAAGGCGTTTGCAGGTAGAGTTGGAGAAGGCTCGATCAGAAGCAGAGGAAGCACGAAAGCGATTGGAGAGAACCAGCACCACCGATGAATCGTCTCCAATTACCGATGTGCGTACAAGAATTGGTACGAAGTTCGATGCAACAAGGTTGCAAAAAACTGTTTCCGAAACTCCCCCTCCCCCTAGCTCTGAAGGGAAAAAACGAACATACGTTACAGACGGAATGTCTAAACTTTCAAGAAACGAAAGAAAGCTTGTTAGTAAAATTCTTACGATAATAAATTCCGTTGCTCCTCCAGACATTGCAACTCAAATTATCGAGAAAATTAAGGAAGAGATGAGTTAACTCTTATGAATAGGAAAGTATTGCTCATCGAGCCCAATTACAACAATAAGTATCCTCCAATGGGTTTGATGAAACTAGCCACCTACTATCGCATGGTGGGAGATGACGTCCGTTTTTATAAGGGAGATATGCATTCATTGGCTGTCGACCTAATTTGCGGCGACTTGATAAATCATTTATCTGTAATTCTTCCGGAAATCTTTTGGAAAAATTACTATCCTCTTCTGTTTGATTTTGTAAAACTTGGCAAGTATGCAATATTGGAATCCGAACCAATTTTTGAAGACGATATTGTACTTGAGGTTTTAAAGGAATATCGCAAAAAGTATAGAGATAAAGAGTATTTCACAAAACCTCGATTCGACAAGGTGGGGATTACTACCTTGTTTACATTTTATTGGGATATTACAATTGATACAATAAATTTTGCCAAAAAGCTTTGTAAAAAAGAAGAAGATGTAATGGTTGGCGGGATAATGTCTTCTCTACTTCCTGACGAGGTATATGAAGCTACGGGTATTAGACCTTTTGTGGGATTGCTTAATCACCCTGGAGATATTGATCCCGGAAACGAGCTTATCATTGATGAACTCCCCTTGGATTACTCTATACTTGAAGAAATCGATTATGTTTATCCCGCTAATAATGCATATTTTGCTTACATGACAAGAGGGTGCGTCAATAATTGTAGGTTTTGTGCTGTTCCTAAACTTGAACCGTCCTATTGTGATTATATCAATTTAAAGAGACGGATAGAATTTACAGATGAGCGCTTCGGTGCAAGGCGAGATCTCCTTCTCCTTGACAACAATGTTTTAGCATCAAGTTGCTATGACGCCATTATTGATGAAATTGTTGAATGTGGTTTTGGAAAAGGCGCTACTTATAGTCCTCCAAATGAATATGAAATCACAATAAGAAACCTTAGAGATTCGTATAACGATAGAGCATATATTCGAAAAGCAATCTCAATTTATAAAGAGATAATGGATAAGCTTAAAGATGATCATGAAAAAACCGAGTTTTATCTGCGGCTCGAAGAAGCACATTGCCTCTATTATTATACCGCCACTAAGTCGAGCATTTTGGAATTGGATAGTTACGTGCGTCCATTGTATGACAAAACACATAAGGCCGGCAAAAGAAAAAGAATTGTTGATTTCAATCAAGGTATTGATTCGCGTTTAATAACAGATGTAAACATGAAGAAATTGGCTGAAGTCAATATCTATCCCCTAAGAATTGCGTTCGATCATTGGAAATTAAGAGATATATATGAGCGTTCTATTCGTACCGCGGTTGGAAGTGGTATCAAAAGTCTATCCAACTATCTGCTCTATAATTTTGAGGACAAGCCAGAAGAACTTTACCTTCGGTTGCGAATGAATGTTGATCTTTGTGAAGAATTGGGGGCGAGCATATATTCGTTCCCGATGAAGTATCATCCTATCAACGACAAAGAGTTTTTTATGAATCGAGACTACATAGGAAAGCATTGGAATAGAAAGTTTATTCGTGCTGTTCAAGCGGTCTTGAATTCAACCAAAGGCAAGATTGGACGTGGGGTTGAGTTTTTTGAGGAAGCCTTTGGGCGTGACCTTGAAGAATTTATGAAAATTCTTTGGATGCCAGAAACGTTCATCATTTATAGGAGGATATATGATGCTGAATTACGCCAGCGCCTCAAAAACAAGTACACAACTGTTACTGAGCACGACTGTGATTTAGCTAACGAATGGTGGATTAAGTTTTCATCTCTAACGCCAGAACAAATGGAGATAGCAAAGAGCATTATAGCATTTAATAAATTTCAACGTGGAGAGTTTGATTGTACTGATCCTCAGATTTTGGAGGTTTTGTCGTACTATCAAATTACCCGAGATGATGCAGAACAATAACGCATTATAGGGTTCTAAAGGCAAGGGAATAAACGTTCCTTTGCCTTTTTCTGTTTGATAAGTCCCATTCAAACTAACACAAAAAGCCGTCGCGAAGGTCCCCTTTGCGGCGGCTTTTGGTATTCAGTTTACCCCAGATAAATAGACAGCATCTCCAAGTTGTATCATAGTACCCGCTTTATCCTCATAGCCCGTATTCGGGAATTTTCCCGGTTCGGCTCGTCCTATGGCACGAATCATAAGCTTTATTCTTTGCTCTTTCATCTTTTCTATCGTGCCTTCAATAAAGAATTGCTCACGGTCAACGGCAATGACACGGAAGCCGCGGTCCATCAGATACTTGCTGAACTCCCATAGCTTTTCAAACATACCGTAAGAGTCCACAATGATAGCAAGCCCTTCTGGGGCGTGATAAGCGGTAATGCGGTAGTATTCGGGTTTCATTTCAATTCCTCCTTATGCTGCAATTTTTCTTAACTTGCGTTTGGCGTAGGGTAGCCACGTGCCCTCAATGAATGCTTTTGCTTCTTCGCTCGGCGCCGTATTGCCTTTCCCGTAGCATTGAAGCATCTTTTTACTCTTGATGTTGAACTCAATAGTAATCAGCGGCGTCTTTGGATCCTCGGCTTTTCGAACGAAGAAGATCAGGCTTTCCTCGCGTGCTACCCTTTGATCGTAGTTGCCTCGCCCCACACAATGACAGAGCGTTTCTCCTTCGGTGACAAGCTCGTCCGGGCTCTTGGCGATCATCACGATGTACGCCCCTTTTCGCATATCTTCCATCGGGAGATATTTAGTTACCACCGCCGAGAACTGCTCGTAAAGCTCGCGCCGTTGTTCTTCATCGGCTTTGGCACGTGCGGTTCGGTATTCATCAATTCGTGTATCGTGCCAGAACTTGAAATCGTGCGGATAGCGGTTCCTTGGCAGACTCATATCCAAGCCGAGGAAGGTACACGCTTTATGATAGTCAAGGTAAGGGCGAAGCCCGGTATCCTGTGCCATCAGGTAGCGCACGAACTTTTCTTTCTCGCCTTTTACCATATCGCGGATCGGCTTCATATCCTTCTCGGTATCCAAGCTCTTGCGGACACTCTCTACCGCTTGCAGGACTTTCGGCGGCAGTTTCTTCTTATAGGCCTCGAGGATGGTGGAAACATAACAATGGTTATCTGCGATTTCTTTCGCATTCGCAAAAAGCCATTTGCGGAACGCCTTATCTTCCCGGATCTTGTCAAGGAGCATCTTGCGGAACACATATCCGTGAAGCCCCAGCTTGACAAGCATCTCGATCTCGGGATATTTCTCATACTGTCGCAGATATTTGATGCTATCGCTACACGGGTAAAGGTCAAAGGCGCTGTATTTGTATTCGGGGAATTTCTCTATGTACTCCCGATTGACAAGCGGTGCATGCGGATCAAAGTTTCTATCCCATCCCCAGCCCCATTCATCGTCCTCGTACCACTTCGGATGCTTGGTAAGCCCTTCTGCGTGCCAGCCAACGAAATGGCCGCCCATCAGCGTGTAGATCATATCCTTGACAAAGCATTTGTCCGAGCGAAGCCCGTGGACGGCGACCTGTTTGCAGTACCATTTCTTATAGCGGCATTTGACCGCCACCGTCACCTTCACAAGCTCGCCGTCGTTCTTCGTCAGATAAGAATAAAAGCGGGTCATCCCGTCTTGCTTTTCGTATTTCTGCTTATCCATTCGCTCGATCTTTTTGAGGATGTACTTCGGGATCGGCTTAATCTTTTCGAAGGTCATACCATCACCCAATCCTTTCCGAAGAAGCGCGTCAGCACCTCGTCAAATTCGCCGCCCTTTTGGGGCTCGTCAAAGACCTCACCGGTCGCGGTATTGATTACCATTGTAGGTTCCTCACTTTCTTGTCTTAATAGCACTTTTTCGTCCTCACTCTCAATCAGATAGACGGGAGCGAGCGCGCAGATCTTTTCGAGATAGATATCTTTTCTATGGAAGGGAAAGCCAATCATCGGGATTTTGCCAAGCGGCCCTCCGTCGCGTTGTACGACAACTAAATCCACCGCTTCGCCAACACGAGCCGCGTTCTTGCCAAGCACCTCATAGAAGTCACCAACGTGCATGACGACGATTGCCTCCGGTTCCTCGTCTGCATAGCCCCGATACCGAGTGATGATAGGCGGGATGGGTCTCGGCTCTTCCTCGTCGATATCTCCGTCATAGTCCTCGCTGTTTTCTTCTTCTACAACGTCGGCAGCTTCATCCTCGTCTTCATCATCCTCCAAATCCGAGCCCCAATGCCGACGTCCCCAATCCCCTTCGGTGCCTGGCATCGGTACAAGTCTGTGGGGATCGTCCTCTTCCTCGGGCTCATCCTCGGCGGTTGTGGTCGGGATCGTTGCCGCAGGCTCTCCAAGCGAGTCAAAGAGCGAGATCTGTCCGCCCTCTTTCTTCTTGACAGGAGTAGGCGGGGGAGTGATGGTCTTTGGCGCGCTCTTCTTCACGGCGGGCTTGTATTCGGTACCGTCTTCATTGTAGAGCTTGCCTATGATATCGTCCTCTTCAAAGTAGTGGATAGCCCAGCCAAATACCGTATCGCTTTTGATACACGCGAAATGGGCGCCTTTTTCGGCTTGTTTACGGGCTTCGTCCGAGGCAAACGCCATAAAGCCGGCAAGATCCTTTTTATTAAGTAGCCGTTTGCCGTCCTTTTCGATATACACGCCGTTATTGATCTTCTCGGCAAGCACCTCGCTTGCGTTCTCCTCAAGGTATGCCTTGATCGCTTCCTGCTCAGCGCCCTTTGCTTCAAGTTTTATCTCTCTCATTATCCTTTCTCCCTTCTTGTCTTATAAATGAAAAAAGCCCCTCAAAAGGGCACCTCTCGCCATATCCCGGCGCGGTATTCAGATTTCTTAATGGGAACGATATGTACGGGACGGGAATTGGCTTCGTATCGCTTGAGCGACCTTACTGCCTCATTTGCCTGTTGATGCGTATAGGTTTTGAAGCGATAATTTCCTTTGCTATTGTCATAGCAGATTTTATAGCCGTATTTGTTCATACGCCTACCCCGTATACCCGTTTTGCCATATAGGGCAGCCCCGAGTAGATGTTGCATCCCATAATCGTCTGATGCAGGGCTCTATCGCAGGCGAAGTAGTTCTTGTCTGCCAACTCTGTGCCTTTCTTTGTCAGGCGTCGAAGCTCGTAGTAATCACGCCCATCGTGATGATAGCCGGTGACATACAGATGACCGTTTTCGTCATAGATGCAGATGCCGTCAAGGTGACGGATGCAGGTGTAGAAGTCATCGACCGAGCGAATGAATTTGCCGCCCTCGGCAGGTCCATCCCAACGACCGCAGGTGCCTGTCAGCAGATACGGCTCGTCCCGCTCAAGCAACCATTCAAGGTCTGCGCGGAAAGACGACCAATCTGCTTCGTGGCACGCCCGGATTTCATCATAGACAAGCTCTGTGGGAACGTCCTCAAGGCTTTCCCATTCCTGTTCCTCGGCCTGATCTTCGTAGAGATAGAACCGAGTCTCGTCCATAAGGTCATAATCGTGCGTATTATCGTAGAATACGGTTTTCGTCTTTTTCATGGCAAGCTCCTTTCTTAGTCATCCAACTGATCGCGAAGCAAGTCCAATACCTCGTCTTCAATGTCAAGATCATCAATCTCTTCGTCGATGATATCTTCTACAACACTCTGAATGAAGGGAGTGATATCTACCTTTTCAATCTTGCTGCGCAGGCGTGTATCAATGATGCCGCCAATGTCGATAGAGCCGAGGGCATCATCAATAGCGTCCTCAAAATCATAATTTTCAATACACTCTCGGATGGACTCTGTGATGCGTCTTTTAATGTTCATAGTATAGTCTCCTTTACATTATATGGTTTTTTAGAATGCTTCCGGATCGTCTGCTTCATCGCAGTAGTCCTCAAGGTCATCCAGAAGGACGAGAGGAGTGGGAGTATCAAGCGTACCCATACAGTAGTCATAATCGTAGAAGTTTGCAGTACGCCGATTGATGGCTTCGAGGATGTGAATGGCGAGATAGAGGTTTTCGTCCTTGATCTTTTCAATGGCAAACTCTTTCAAGGTCTCGTAGGTCGTAATGGTATCGACCTCGGCGAGCAGTTGGCTGACGGCATCCTCAAACACCATCTTTTTCAATTCAAGTTTCGTCATTTTTTGTATTCCTCCATATATCTTTTGAATTGGGTTTCGTTTTCAAGGATCTGCATGATCTCGGGCATAATCGCTTCTTTCGTCTTTCCGACACACCCGAGAATCAGCAGATTGGTGTTGCTCCCGAACAATCTTCGGAAGGCATAATCAAGGATCATTTCTATCTCGTGATCCCGATGCTCGCTTGTGAAGTTGATAGCGAACAAAGCGGTAAGGATGGCTTGTACCTCTTTTGTGTTTTTCATATCGGTTACCTCACAATCTCGATGATGCCACCGCTATATTCTTCGCAGTAGTCCGAGCCGATGTATCTGCCGTAGGCCTCAAAATCAAAGAAGTATTCAAGGCTTTCGTCAATCGTGTTTCCGCAGACGTTGAACATCTCACGACCGTAATCCTCCCAGCTAAAGTTGCGATACAAATTGATATCGTCCCCCCACCGGGGACCGTGATCGTCGACGAGCTGCATAAAATCGTCGAAATCGCGCACTTCAAGGAATGCTTCAAGAAGGTCAAACTGATAAGTATCATCAAGCACGTCGGAAAGCTTTAATACCTCAAACAATCTTTCGGGGTTCATGTAATCCCAATGTGCTGCCGAGGAATCAATACCGTCAATGTCCTGAATAAACAATTCCTCGTCGATACCGTCAAGCTCAAATCCTTCGCTCTCAAGCTCATTGAGAATGTCTTCCCAACACTCATAATCAGCAAGCTGTAGCCACTTGCTCCCAAGGGCCCTTTCGTTGCATTCGTTGTAAGAGCCCCATGATCCTATGACTACCGATATCATTAGTCATCACCTCCGGCAAGATCCCGAACGGTTGCACCCTCTTTCACATACAGATCTCGTTCCAGAGGGAACTTGCATCCCCAAAGGTCAACCATCGTGTTCTGGATTTCCGATAACAGGACATAGCCCCATTCCCATTCAAGGATGTGGCAGTATCCAAACAAGAGCCAATCTCCGTCCTCTTGCTGTTCTGCTTCTGTGATCAGCCAAGTACCTGCCCCGTAGGGGTTGAAATACTTGACAAGTACCTCTGCATCCTTACCCTGACTCTCCTTTGAGTAAAGAGGGCAGAAAAGTGCCTTTTTCTCAATTTCTGCATTCCAAAGTTCCATTTTTGTTTCTCCTTTTTTAATCTGTGTAAAGTTTGACTCTAAAGTACCGATTTGCGTTGATCATTGTGTGGCTGCCGAAGTAATGCTGATTATCTTCCATACAAAGCTTAATCAACTGCTCTTCCGTAATGCGTCCATAAGCATCTTCCCGGAGCCTTCCGGAATAGCCTATACTCGCGTGTCCTTTCTCCACTTGGAGATATTCAAAGACAGCCCTTTGCGAATGAGACATTAACACTTAACTTACCTCCTTAAAATCTTTTATTCTTAACTTCTCATATTCACATCCATACTCGAAGTAAAGTCCTTTTTCATCCGAACGAAGATCGTAGGTTACCACAGTGATTTTCCCACGGTTCGTCAGGGCGAGAGTAATCTCGCCCCTTTTTCATACTGAGGGATATAATATTGAAAACGATGAAGGCTTCTCCATCGTAGATTTCAAGCTCGTGAAGGTATTTGGTTTGTTCCATTTTGAGTTCTCCTTTCACTCTGCGTATTTGAACCAAAGATTGTAGTTCATCTCGATTTCGCGCTTTTCATATCCGGAGTTTTCCGTTTCGATGTCGATCTCACGGATCTCGTAGTAGGAACCTGCGAATTCATCCTGTCTGTTCAGGACCGAGTGACAGTATTTAACGGCACCCGTGAAAACTCTGATGTACGGCTTGCCTGCCTTGCTGATGGCAGGGATCAAAAGATCTTCATCGGTTACATAACCGACACCGGTTGTTTTGAAGTTCTCATGTCTACCAATCCTCGTTACGCTGAATACAACCTTTTTCATTTTTTCTTAACTCCTTTTTCTTTGTTTTTGTTTTTTCGCCTTTCGGCACCCCCGCGAGGTGTAGCATGGTCCGGTAATCCCTTGCCTTTTTCCTGTCGCGTTGGTAAATATCAATGGTGTTACTTTCTTTCAAATCTCGATAAGGTCAATTGTCTGCTTTCGGATAAAAGAAAAAGAGCCGGGTGGATACCCGACTCTATTTCTGGGATTATTTTATGTTCTCGGCTGAGAATTGACTCCATTGATATTTACGAGGACTATGCTACAACCGACCACCGAAAGGCGCAAAAACCCTCCGTGTCGCGCTCATATTTAGTTGTTGTTTACCTCCTCAAAATCCTTTTTATTCTACACTGCGATAATAAAACAAGCGACCTTTGGTGCATAAACATCACTTGAAAGCAAGATGCTTTATAAGCCTCTTTTCTCCTTTTCTTCATTATAACTATCAATTTTTGTTGAAATAAAAACATCAATATCTCGAGCGATAGAGCTAATGGGCTTTAAGAATGGTATGTTGTTATCCAAATTCAGTTGGTAGAAAGCGCGATAACTATCTTTTTGAGCCGCCTTTTTAGCCTCGAGAGGAATTAAACAATCGGTTCCGCTTTTATCGTAAGTAAGAAGGAAGTGATAATTTTGCAACCACTCACTTTCTTTTGGTTCATCAAAGCAGGCTTGATATTCCTCTTTACTTATGACATTATCAATCAAGTAGTATGAAATGAGAATTTGATTTTTAGATCTCAATACTAGTTCTTTGTAATAAACAAACTCTGAATCAAATCCACATATCTTCATTGCATAATAAAAATAAAGTTGCTCTTCCTGTTTTTCGGTGAACAATGATGACTTGAATCTTGTCTTAATGAAATCCTTGAATTTTGCGTTATCGAATCCATCAATAGTTCTTATTTTGTGTAAAGAATAAAGAATGGTTTCTGGCATAAGCTTATAGATGTAACATATATGGTTAAAATCGGACTCCGACAAAACATATATTTGCGTATTCATTTCGTGGAAATAATATGTTTTGAAAAAGTTTGCTAGGAATATCCGTTTGTACTTCAATTCATGAATTTGACTCAGTCTATAAACGAGTTGCGTAAAAATAGGCGAATGTATTTTCTTCCCTTCCAAAATTTGGTGTCCTTGTTTGGCTGCGGCTTCTACCGCCTGATTAATAATTGCTTTCCAAAGCTTTTCAAGGTTGTTGTTTTGGGTATATTCTTCGAAATCGAATATTTGTGTTTTTTCGTAATTTGTTTCGAGCCCATATTCATCAAGAATTTTGGCAAAAACTTTTTTTATTTTCTCAACATCGGAATTGTTGCAAAAGAAGTAGAAGTCGTCCGAAAAATATTCATAGTGACAATCTATTCCTAGAGCATGCAGTTCCGAATCCAAATGTACTTCCAATTTGCTTAATATTAATTCGCCCAAATAAAGAGAAAGATATGACCCTAACAACAGGCCGTTAGTTCTACCATTATTCAAAGAACCTACTCGTTGTTCCAACTTGCGAGGATCACTGCTAGCATAGCCTAAATCGTGAGTATAAATTCTTCCATAAAAACTCTTTATATCCAAAACCAAGAGTTTATCATATTTGGTGAGATTGAATACATCTCGCTTTATAGAATCATAGTAGCTAAAGGCAGAAAATTCTCCTATATCTAGGTTTGGCGCAATTCTCTTTTTGCTACCCATGCGATCAATCGCATAGAAATTGGTCTCAGATTCAAAATGCTTTATGGCGTGATAGAAATTAAGTATATTGGGAAAGGATATAGTGCGTTGTGATTCTTCTGTTTTGAAAACTTTAAATTTAACAGGAGCCGTCCAAGTCAAACTGCCAAAAGGCAAATTATCGACCGCATCAAATCTAACGTTCCGTAGATTAAAAAAGTGGCGAATAGGATTCTTGAAATTATAAAGATAGTCAAATCGTCTCATAGTTGCTCCTGTAATTTATAGCATTCTCATTTATTTTATCATATATTGCAGATCAAATCAAGACAGCACTTCGCACGAATGCCGCATTTCGACAAAGCGGCTATGCCCCAATCGGCCTGTGCAAGACGCAAAAACCTCCGTGTCGTGCTCCTTTTACCCTTTTCTCTCTATCCCTCCAATCACTGTGCTTATAAAGCAAAAAACGGAACCACTTTCGTAGTTCCGTTTTTTGTTAGATCTTTCCAACGGTTCAGTTGGTGACCTCTTGGTGACCCGTACGGGAATCGAACCCATGTTTTCGCCGTGAAAGGGCGATGTCTTAGCCGCTTGACCAACGGGCCATTGTTAACAGAGGTATTATAGCATAGGTTTTTGAAAAAAGCAAGCCCTTTTTGAAAAAAAGAATTTGCGAAAAAAAGCAGCCTCGTGCGAGGCTGCTTTTCTTCTTTTATTCCTCCTCGGCGGCAGCTGCCTTTACCGAGGGCTTCTTGCGGTAATAGATGTAAGCACCGATGCCCATCACGACAGCAAACACGATGAGATACCACACGTTTGCCATTTGGTGCTTGATGATGCTGGCCGCCACGATCACGGCAACGCCCGCGATCGAGAGGCAGGGGAGCACAAAGCGCTTGAAGGGATGCAGGCCCTTCTCCTTGATCATCATAATGACAAGGATCGGGACGTACATCGGGTAGATGGTGATGATCGGGAGCTCGGAGGAGTCAAAGCCGTATTTCGAGATCGTGCCGAAATCGAAGAGCCCTGCTCCGATCAGGACGAAATAGACAAACCAGACAGCGCATGTGAGCAGCGCAAAGGCGGCCGAGTTGTGCGGCATATTGGTCACCTTGTCGATCTGCTTAAAGGTGTTGGGGGCAATGCCCTCATCTCTTGCCGAGAGCGAGTAGATGCCGCGGCAGCAGCCGACCATCAGGCCGTTGAGAGTGCCAAGGCAGGACACCACAATAAAGGCGCCGATGAGCTTTGAAACCACAGGGCCGAAATAGTCAAAGGCCTTGGTCGTTCCGTTTGCGGTGATGTCGGTAATGCCGGCAAGGCCGAGAATACCGGTGTTATAGAGCGTATAGGCCGTTACCACGATAAAGGTGCCAAGGCAGAGCGCGATGGGCAGGTTTTTCTTGGAGTTCTTGACCTCCGAGTTGATCGAGGTCGCCACGATCCAGCCCTCATACGCAAAGATGGTGCCGCAGATAGCGGGGAAAAGACCGGTGGCAACCGTGGGGTCATCGGTAATCGTGCCGACCGCCTCAACATCCAGATTTGCGCCGAGCTTGCCGTTGAAAAGACCGATGATCAGGCCGATAATACCGATAAACACAATGGGCACGAGCTTGACGGCGGTCGAGGACACCTGGAACTTACCGGCAAGCCGCGGGGCAATGGTGTTAAGGAAATAGATGAGCACGAGATAGAAGAGCGCAAGCGTAATGGTCTCGGGGCTGTTGAGCGTGCTCTTGATATTCATAGAGAGGGGAAGCTCCGTATATCCAACGAGCAAAAGGGTGTATCTTGCCGATACCCAGGCAAGGACCGATGTCATGGCGGGATAATAGACAAGCGACATAAACCAGCCGATAAAGAAGGCATAGGACTTGCCGCAGGTGGCCTCCGCATAGTCCACAATGCCGTTGACCTTCTCATACTTGGTTGCCATCACACCAAAGGTCGTGGCGATGGCCACCATGATAAGGCCGGAAATGAGCCAGGCAAAGATGTTGTAGAATGCGTTGCCGTTGGCCGCCTTAAGCACATCCTCGGTCTTAAAGAAAATGCCCGAGCCAATGACGATCCCCACGACCATACAGGTGGCCGTGATCAGACCGTACCGCTTTTGAAGGGTTCCGTTTTCCAAAGTAAGTTCCTCCCGAAAGATAATTTTCTAAAGACGCTTAAAATATATATACAATTGTTATAGCCTATTTTTGATCTTTTGTCAAGCATTATTCACAAAAAAGAGCATCGCCGGATGGCGATGCTCTTTTTTATGCCGCCCGAGAGGGGGCTTCCTCCCCTGCGGCATCCAGCATATTTTCAATATAGATGCCGTAGCCCGAGGCAGGGTCGCCGATCATGACGTGCGTGACAGCCCCCACCAGCTTACCGTTCTGGATGATGGGTGAGCCGCTCATCCCCTGCACGATGCCGCCGGTAAGAGAGAGAAGCGTAGGATCGACCACGCGGATCGAAAAGCTTTTGTTGCTCCCCTTTTCTCCCGAAAGGCTCGTGATCTCGATCGTATAACGGCAGGGCGCGCCGTCCTTGACGGTGGAGAGGATCTCGGCCCTTCCGAGCCTTACCTCATCCGAAAGCCCGATGGGCAGAGCGCCCTCGGCAGCCCTTGGAGAATGCAAAACGCCGAACACGCCCGCATCGGTATTCTTGCGGAGCGTGCCGATCTTTTCCGCTTCAAGATGCCCGCAAAGCTCGCCGGGTGCGCCCGGCTCCCCCGCCCGCACGCCCGAGAGCTCGACCTCGGTGACCGCGCCGCGCGGCATAGCGATGGGGGTCTTTTTCGTGCCGTCATAGACACCGTGGCCAAGCCCGCCGAAAAAGCCGGTCTCGGGATCGACAAAGGTCACCGTCCCGATCCCCGCGACCGAGTCCTTGACGAATACCCCCGCACGGTAGCTCCCCTCCTCACACAGAGGCGTCAAGGTGAGCGTGAGGGTGCGTTCCCCCCGCACGACCGTCAATTTAAGCGCGCGCCCCCCGGATGTGCCGATGGCGGATGAAAGCTCGCCCGCCGTCCTTATGGGCGTACCGTCCACCGCCGTGATCAGATCGCCCCGCAGAAGCCCCGCCTCGGCGGCCGGGCAGCGCGCCCCCCGCCCTTTGGCAAAGGAGGTGACGAGCGCGCCGTCAAGAGAGGAGCGCAGGCCGAAAAGATAGCCGCCCGGCAAAAGAGTAAGACCGTCATAGCTCCTGATCCTTACCTCCTTCATCGGCAGAACGCCAAAGAGGCGGAAGGTGGCAACCGTCTCCTTTACGTGCGGAGAAAGCACGCGCTCCCTTGTAAGGGAAAGAGTGCCAAGCCCTCCTGCCGAGGGAAAATTCCCCGCCATGACCGAGATCCGATCGGGGATGAGGTGATCCGCAAGTCCTGCCGCCCCCGATGTGAGCGTAAGCCCGAGGAGGAGAATAAATAAGAAGCAGGAGAGTATTGTTTTGCAAGCCTTCATCAATTCGCGCCGCCTTTCGTTTGTTCCCTTTTAATTTGTACGCGCATCTTTTCTTTTATGTGCCTATCCCGATGAAAACAAAGTGGCAGATTTGCCAAAAGCAAATCTGCCAAAAGAAAACTGCGTTATATCCGAAAATACGAAAGCGGGAGAAAGAAGGCCGAAAGGAGAGAGGGATCCGAAAGGGCGAGAACACGGCCGCGCCCCTTGCGCGAGGCTTCCACCGAAAGGCGGAGGCAGGAGGTGTCCCCTATCTCAAGTGAAAGGGTAAACCCACCGCGCTCACCGAGTGATGTGAGGAGTGCAAGCCGCTCGCCCGAAAGCCCCAGCACCTCGGCCGCTTCCTCTTTATTCAAAGAGGGCCTGCTTGCCGAAATGACGATGGCGGCCGCTCCGTCCTCGGGTGCATGGAGCGAGAGGGTGATGGGCACATCCGCCCTTGCCGTATGGTGCACGGCCGTGCCCGCCGCAAAATACAGTGCGTGAAGCGATACCGAAGCCGGCGGTGCCTCGGGCGGGGGAGGGAGCACGGTGACGGTGGGATAGCGGCTTGCAAATTCGGAAAGAAGACCGAAAACCGAAAGCAGCGGACGGTCTGTGGTAAGATCAAGCGCAAGCGTATGGGGAGAGCAGAGCTCGGCCATCAGCTCGTTTGCCGCTTCCTCTGTGTTTCCCTCGCGATAGACGAGGGCGGCCGCGGCGGCTACGTGGGTGCTTCTGCGTCCTTGCCGCTCGTCCGGCAGGGAGCGCGCATCCTCCTTCGGCTCAAAAAGATATTTACTTTTGCTCATACCGTAAGAAAATCTCCCATTGACGGTGTTATGCTTACTGAACGAAATCGCCTGCTGTGAGGCTATGGTAGCGGTCGGCGTACAGGATGCCCCGAAGAAGCGCCCCCGCCCTCTCCTCAACGCGCCCGTAAAGCGAATCGGCAAGATAGACCGCCTCGATCTCGGCATATCTCTCCTCGAAATCGGCTGCGGCCTTTGTCAGCCGCTTGACCACAAAGAAGCCCTGTGCGCCAAGGTCAAGGATGCCGGAGGTTTCGCCCTCCCCAAGCTTATAGGCGGTGTCGATCAGCTCGCCGTAATAGGCATCGTCCTTCGAATAGCGCCCCATATAAAAGTCGGTATCCGGGCGAAGCGAGAGCTGGATAGCACCCCGAACATCGCCTGCTATCAGCTTGTTCCGTATGGAGGACATCAGGCTGAGATTTTCTGCGCGGTCAAGACCGCCGTCAGTCGCCGTGCGCCCCACCCATACGATATGCAGGCAGTCCTCGCTCTTGAAAAAGGCTTCCACATCCGCCTCCTCATAGCGGTGCTCGGTATTGTAATACTCGATCAGGAGATTTTCGCAGACCGCATAGCGGATCATAAGGCGGTTGACGGCATCGTTCATATGCAGTCTTTCCCTGATATCGGCAAGATAAGCATCGTAGCTTTCGTAGCCCTCCATCCAGGTGTCACCCACAACACCGCCCTCAACGCTCGTCTTAATATATTCGGTAATTTTGCTTTCAACATCCTTGCTGTACGGGTCGATCCCCACCTCGCGGCAGATGCTGAAGAGGGCGTAGATCTCGGCGATCTCCCGTTCGGCCGCCGCCAAAAGGTTGTCAAACGCTTCGCCGTCAAGCCGGGCACTGTCAAGCCCTGCCACCTCCAAACGGTTTAAAAAGAAGGTATAGAGCATTTCAAAATTGACGGTATCCTCCCCGAGTGTAAAGACGGGGGTTGCCTCCTCCTTGCTCGATTCCCGCATTTTATAGCTTTCACCGCAGGACACAAGCGAGGAAAGAAGGATCATTAAAAGAAGCGCAAGCGCAAGAATATTTAAAGAGCGTTTCATAAAAAGCCTTCCTTAATTTTCTTTGCGGCGGCAGACGGCCGCCATGCCTTGTTCGCTTCCTATTATAACACACTTTTCGCCATTTTAGTGAAAAATATTTAAACAAAACGCAAAAGGCGGGATCTGTGCGTGATTTTTCTTGCAAAGCACGAAAAGATATGCTATACTGTAAGAAAAAAGGAGGCTGCATATGGAGCTTGAGCAATCGGTCCTTGATGATGTTTATACCGTAGCGCTTTCGGATCTTATCAAGGAGCTTTCTCTGTCTGCCGTGGTGCTCCCCTCTCCTGCGGAGGAGATCCTTCTCTCGGTCCCGCGCGTGAACCGCCCGGGCCTTCAGCTGGCAGGCTTTTACGATTATTATGAGGCGGGCCGCGTGCAGATTTTCGGCAAGGCCGAAATGCATTATATAGAGCAAATGGAAAAGGAGGCACGCAGGGAGAAGCTTGCCCGCCTTTTCGGCACGGCGCCTGCCGCCGTTTGCGTGACCTCGGGGCTTTCGCTTTCGGAGGAGGATCTTGCCTTGGCACGGGAGTATCACGTGCCGGTCCTGTACACCTCCGAAAGAACGAGTGAATTTCAAGCCGCTCTGATCGCCTACCTCAATCTGCGTATGGCCCCCCGCATCACCCGCCACGGCGTTCTTGTCGAGGTGTACGGTGAAGGGATCCTGCTCCTCGGTGACAGCGGTGTGGGTAAGAGTGAAACGGCCATTGAGCTTGTCAAGCGCGGCCACCGCCTGATTGCGGACGATGCGGTGGAGATCAAGCGCGTGTCGGCCAAGGCCCTGGTCGGTGAAGCACCCGAGATCATCCGCCATTATGTGGAGCTGCGTGGGATCGGGGTTGTGGACGTGCGCCGCCTCTTCGGTATGGGCGCGGTCAAAAATTCCGAGAAGATCGACTTTATCATTAACCTTGAGCCGTGGGTGGAGGGAAAAATGTATGACCGCCTTGGCATTGACGAGGAGAGGACCGAGATCTTAGGCATCAGCCTGCCCTCCCTTACCATTCCCGTACGCCCCGGGCGTAACCTCTCGATCATTATTGAGGTCGCGGCCATGAACAACCGCCAGAAGAAGATGGGGTACAATACGGCCGAGGAGTTTAATAAGAGGATCATGGAATCGATGGGCCTTCCTCCCCAGTAAAGGCCACCGTAAGAATAACCGAAAAGGACCGTATGCAGGCCTGCATACGGTCCTTTTTGCATGCCTGCCGCTTTAAGGCTTTTGCGTATCTGCCTTCTCCTTCTTATCATATTTTCTTCATGTCCCGCATAAGGTAGAAGCGAGAAGAAATAGGCCGGGGGCCGAAGAAAAGGAGAAGCATATGGAAGCGATCGAAAAAGAGAGCAAAGCGATGGTATATGAGCGTGAGGTCGGCAGGGAGGCCGCCGCGGTCGAATGTAGCCTTGAGCATACCCTGCCCGACTATATGCCCGAGATCAGAAAAATTTTACGGGTGGATGCAAGACCGATCGAGGGGGGCGCGTACGTGGAGGAGGGGCGTGCCGAGTGCGCGGGGATCGTTGCCTTCACGGTGGTCTATACCGATGCCGAGGGAAGGCCCTCTGCCGTTTCGGTGAATGGGGATTACAGCCTCACCGTGCCAAAGGCGGAAAGCGCACTTCTTTATCTTGATACCGAGCTTGAAAGCGCCGCCTGTCGCCCGCTTGGCCCGCGCCGCATGAGCCTGCGCGCCCGGCTGCGCTGTCGGCCGCATCTTATTGAGGAGGTTGCCCTCCCCATGCCCGAGGGGGAGGGGTGCGAGCGGCTTTCGGCTTCCCTTGACGGGAGAAAGACGCTGATGGCCGCAAGCGGCGAGATGGCGCTTTCGGACAGCGTGGCCGTGCAGGGCATTCTGCCGGATGATCTGCACCCGATCCTTTGTGACGGAAGCATGCGGATGGAGGAATGCCGCGTGGAGGAGGATCTTTGCACGCTGCGCGCCATCTGCATGGTCCGCATCCTTGCTGTGACCGAGGAGGGCCGCCCGATGAGCTTTACATCAAGGATCCCGATTGAGCGAAGCATTGACTGTGAGGGCGCAAGGCCGGGGGATGCCCCCCTCTTTTCGGGCACGGTTTCATCGCTGCACGTCCGTCCCACCTCGGACGGAGAGGGAGGGACGATCCTTGAGATTGACGGTACGGCCGAGTGCCGCCTCCTGCTTTACCGCAAGTGTACCCTCACCCCGACCGTGGCGATCTATTCTCCAAGCTACCGCACCGAGGTAACGAGGAGCCGCATCACGAGCGAGGCCTTCCTTGGGGCGGCGGGCGGCTATTATACGGCCAGCGGCAGTACGGCGGCCTCTCTTGAGGAGCGCGCCGCCCTCGTCCTTGATACGACTGCCACGGCCACCGTGCGCAAGATCGCGGGGGATGAGGAAAAGCCGATCGTTTCGGGGGATGTGCACGTAAGAATGCTGCTGGCGGGTGCCGTGCCCGAGGAGGGGCCCACCCCCTGCTTCTCGGTCGAATATACCCACCCCTTCCGCATCGAGGCGCCGATCAGCCTCCCAAAGGGCAGGGAGGTGCGGCTTGAATGCACGGTCACGCCCATCTCCTCCCGCGGGCGTCTTGAGGGGGGCGGATATGCAGACGATACCGAGCTTGCCTTCTCGCTGGCTGCCTTTGCGCCAAGCACCCTGACGGCCGTTTCTGAGCTGCGGGAATATAAGGATGAGCCTTATGTAAGAGAGGAGGGGACGGTGACGGTCGTTTATCCCAAGGACGGGGATACCCTCTTTTCTCTGGCAGAGCGTTACCACACCACCCCTGCGGCGCTTGCAGAAGCCAACCGCCTTGGCGAAATGACCAATGAGGAAGCGGCAGAGCCGAATTCACTGGATGGGATCGCCTTTTTGCTGATCGAATAGGAAAAGCGGCCAAACGGCCGCTTTTCCTATTGACAATTCCCCTTGCTTTTTTATAAAATAAAAGGAGGAAGGGTGGTGAAAAACTATGAAGAAAATAAGACTTTTTTCGCTTTTTCTTGTGCTTGTGCTTCTTGTGTCCCTCCTTGCGGCCTGCAATAAGCGAGGCGGGGTGGTAGAGGCGTTTACCGAGGCGGGCTATGACTGCACCGCGATCGCCTCGCTTACCGAGGAGGATGACCGTGCGCTCCTTCTTAAGATGTTTGGCGAGGAGGTGCTTGATGCTCTGCCCGAGTGCGAGATCCTCGTATTTTCAAAGTATCTGATCCCGGGGGCGGCGGTATTCTGCTTTGAATCCTCCTCGGCCTTGCGGGAATATCTCAACGAGATGGGTGAGGATGCATACGAAGCCGCACGGGAGGAGGGGCGTGTTCTCGGCAACTGCTACCTTGCGTACGCGGGCTACGGCACGCTTGAGATCTTCTCGGGAAAATAAGAAAAAGGCGCCCATGGCGCCTTTTTCTTAATTCTCGTACTGCGTATCGACCGTGAGGGATGCGTTCTTGCTCTCCTCGGTGATATATTCAAGCGGATCGACCGATGCACCCTTCACCTTCATTTCAAAGTGCAGGTGCGCTTCATCCGCGCCCTCGATAATGGCGGTGTCGCCAACAGCGCCGATGACCTGGCCGCAAACGACCTTGGCGCCCTCCTTGATGCCGTCCGGCAGGGCGGCGGCAAGGTTCTGATAGACCGTCACACCGTCACCTGCGTGCGAGATGGTTACGGTGGTGCCCATCATCGGGTCGCTTGCCACAGAAAGGACGGTGCCGTCTGCCGCGGCATATACAGCATCCCCGAGGCTGCAGGCAATGTCAATGCCGCAGTGGGTGCGCCAGTCATTGGTGGTCATGGAAAAGACGGGGGTGGAAAGATCGTGCTCCTTGGCGACCGTGCCGACAGCGGGTGCCTTGAATTCGGGCAGAACATTAGCAGGTGCGGTCACGGGGGGCGCCGTTGTCACAGGGGGTGCTGTGGTCGCGGGGCTTGCCGTGGTGGCGGGAGGATTGGTGGCGATCGGCGTTTTACTGCCGCGGTTGGCGGCTGCCGTAATGCCGATGACGACCGCTGTGACACATAAGATGGCGATGATGACGATATAAAGGATCTTGCCGAGGTTTTCTTGCTTCTCTTTGTTTTGCATGCGCTTTTATTCCTTTCACGGTTTCTATCCCCTATTCTTGCCAAGCGGGACAGCTTTATGCAAAAGGGGAGCAAAAAGTTTCTTTTTAAGGGGGGAAGTGGCGTATAACCCCGCGCAGGATGGCCGTTTTCTCTCCTTTTTCGGCTCTTTTTTAAAAAAAGAGGAAAATTTTCAAAACCCCCTTGACATTTGCTTTCAATATGGGTATAATATATCCCGTCAGCCAAAATAACGCAATGCACCCTTAGCTCAGTTGGTAGAGCAACTGACTCTTAATCAGTGGGTCCAGGGTTCGAGTCCCTGAGGGTGCACCAATCAAAAAAGGATAACCTTTGCGGTTATCCTTTTTTGATTTATGACGTGCAGAAGAAGGGGCTCGAACAGGCGCGGGGGTGAATGACAGTCCGGGGGACTGTCCGAGCCGCGCCCGACCAAGGGGCGGAGAAAAGGCGAAATTCACTCGCCTTTTCTGTGGCCGCCCTGCGACCGAGTCCCTGAGGGTGCACCAAAGCAAAAGGCAGGTCGCAAGACCTGCCTTTTGCTTTGGCGTGGTCGCTACGCTCGCCGGCCGATCTGCGGCCGGGTTCCGTATAATGCTCCGCCCTTCATTCCATACGGCACTCTGTGCCGATTCCATCCACGGCTCACGCCGTGATGAGGAGAGAACAAAAAAGCAGGTCATGCGACCTGCTTTTTTTATTCACCGAACAGCTCCTTGTGCTCCTTGTCAATCTCGTCAAAATGCTTTTTAAAGCAGGCATAGAAGCCCTCGCTCTTTTCGGTAATATAGGGGGTATCGGGCGGGCCCATTTTTTCAAGCTCGGCAAGGCGGTAGGCGCCGTTTACGTGCCAGCCCTCAAGAAAGCCGATCCTGATCGCATCACGCGGGCAGAGGAAGGAGCAGCGCATACACATATCGCAGTGGTGGTGGAAGCGGATGGCCCCGTCCTTCAGGTAGATGTTCGCGTGCGGACAGTCCCGCACGCACTTCATGCATCCTATGCACTTCTCGGCATCCACCTTATAAAGGAAGGAATTGACGTTGCCCCCCACCTTCTGGATGCCCACAAAAAAGGCACCAAGGTTATAAAGCCGCTTGCTCTTGACGGTATGCAAAACACCGTTTGCAAGATTCTTCATCATCACGTCAAGGAGCCGCTTGTTATAGTAAAGGATCTCCCTGACGAAATCGTCCTCAAAGGGGAAGTGGATGTTATAGGGCATAACAAAGTGGTATTCCCCGGCGAAAACGCCGCCGCGCCGCCGCATAAGACGCAGCAGTGTGCGGCTGGAGGCATTGTTCATGCCAAAGGTCTCGCCGCTGTTCTTGTAAATAAAGTAGCGCTGCCTCCTCTTAAAGGAGAGCTTCTTTACATAGCGGTTAAAGGGCGCGGGTGAATTAAAGCCGTAAATGGGGTAGGAAAAGCCGATCAGGTCATAGTCCGATACGTCCATGATGGGGGTTTCGGAGGTGATCTCAATGCGATCGACCGTGTCCCCCATAGCAAGAAAGCGCTCCTCGACCCTGTCCGAAAGATACCGTGTGTTATAGGTTCCCGTGTAATAGACAAGCAGGATCTTCATAAGGTGACCATGCCGTTATCAACAAGGAACTTCACATGGTCAATGACCGTTTCCTTAAGGGGGCGCGGATTGTAGCCGAACTCCTCCTTCACCTTTGCGAGCGGGAAGTTGGTGTCTGCCTTCAGGGAAGCAAGCGAGGCGCGGGTATAAAGCGGGCGCGTGCCCTTCAGCTTGCAGGTGAGCCAGACGGTGGGCAGGCCGAGGTAGGCGGTCCAGAGCGGCACGATACGGGGGAGCTTCCTGCCGGTGTATTCGGCCACGTAGCCGAGAAGCTCTGCGATCTCATCCGGCTTGTTGGCAAAGAGATAGCTTTCACCCGCGCGCGCTTTTTCAATGATGGCGGGGAGCACGTCTGTAAAGTCGCGGATATCGAAATCGTTGTAGCCGCCGGTGGTCGAGGTGGTAAGATCCCCGTTGATAAAGTCAATGACCAGCTGTGTCATATGGGTGTTCGAGTAGTCGCCGGGGCCGAAAACGCCTGCAAGGAGAATCAAGGAGGCATCCAGCCCCTTCTCCCTCACCGCGCGCAAAACGGCCACATCGGCCTCGGACTTGGCACGGCTGTATCCGGCACGCGCCTTCTTGGGTGTCGGGATATAGCCCGAAAGGTCATCGCCAAGCTTCATGCCCTCGGGAATGGCCTCGGTCGAGGAGATGTGCAGGAATTTGACAGCGCCCTTCTCGGTGGCAAGCTCCAGCATGTTCTCGGTGCCGCCCACCGTCACGTCAAAGAGCTCCTTTTTGTTGCCCTCGCCGATGGTCACATAGGCCACCGTATGGATGACGACAAAGGGGCCGTCCCCCGCAAAGAGGGGCAGAAGAGATTCCTTGTCGCGGATATCGCCATAGACGATCTCGGGTGCAGCGTCACCGAATACGCGCTTGACCTTTTCTTCACTTCTTGCAAGGCCGACCACGCGCCGCCCAAGCTCCATTAAGCGTTTTGTGATGGTGTTGCCGACATATCCTGTACAGCCGGTCACGATGTAGGTTGCATTTTCAAGCATGATAAAGTCCTCCCTAATGTTGATTGATTGTAATGTCGTTTTGTAAAACGCAGAAAACCCCGCCCCGTTTTGGGGCGGGAGTGTTCTTTAGAAATCCATTCTCGCCTCGATGTAGGCGCGCACCTCGTTCATCGGGATGCGGACCTGCTCCATCGTGTCACGGTCACGCACGGTCACGCATTTGTCCTCAAGCGAATCAAAGTCAAAGGTGATGCAGAAGGGTGTGCCGATCTCGTCCTCGCGGCGGTAGCGCTTGCCGATCGAGCCGGCATCGTCAAAGTCAACGGCGAAATGCTTCGAAAGCTCGTCATAAAGCGGCAGGGCCGCCTCGGTGAGCTTCTTCGAGAGAGGCAGGACGGCCGCCTTCATCGGGGCGAGGGCGGGGTGCAGGTGCAATACGGTGCGCACATCCCCCTTCTCGGCATCGATGACCTCCTCGTCATAGGCATCGACAAGGAAGGCAAGCGTCACGCGGTCGGCACCCAGCGAGGGCTCGATGACGTAAGGCGTATAGTGCTCGTTGGTCTCGGGGTCGAAATAATCCATCGTCTCGCCCGAATGCTTGGCATGCTGGGAGAGGTCGTAGTCGGTACGGTCGGCAATGCCCCAGAGCTCGCCCCAGCCGAAGGGGAAGAGATACTCAAAGTCGGTGGTCGCCTTCGAGTAGAAGCAAAGCTCCTCGGGGTCGTGGTCACGCAGGCGGAGGTTCTCCTCACGCATGCCGAGGTTCAGAAGGAACATACGGCAGAATTCCTTCCAATAGGCAAACCACTCAAGGTCGGTGCCCGGCTTGCAGAAGAACTCAAGCTCCATCTGCTCAAATTCACGCGTGCGGAAGATGAAGTTGCCGGGGGTGATCTCGTTGCGGAAGGATTTACCGATCTGCCCGATGCCGAAGGGGAGCTTGCGGCGGGTGGTACGGGCCACGTTCTTGAAGTTGACAAAGATTCCCTGCGCGGTCTCGGGGCGCAGATAAAGCTCGCTCGTTGCATCCTCGGTCACGCCCTGGAAGGTCTTGAACATGAGGTTGAACTTGCGGATATCGGTAAAGTCGCGGCTGCCGCAGCCGGGGCAGACAATGCCCTTTTCGCGGATGTAGGTGGCCATCTCCTCGTTCGACATACCGGCGGGGTTGTCCGAAAGCCCCTCGGCCGCCACGTAATCCTCGATCAGCTTGTCGGCGCGGTGACGGGTCTTGCACACCTTGCAGTCCATCAGCGGGTCGGAGAAGCCGCCCACGTGGCCGGAGGCCACCCACACCTGCGGGTTGACGATGATGGCGCTGTCAAGACCCACGTTGTAGCGGGATTCCTGCACGAACTTGCGCCACCAGGCACGCTTGATGTTGTTCTTGAACTCAACGCCGAGAGGGCCGAAGTCCCAGGAGTTGGCAAGACCGCCGTAGATCTCGGAGCCGGCAAAGATGAACCCGCGCGACTTGCAGAGTGCTACGACCTTTTCCATTGTCTTCTGTGTATTTTCCATAACCTACACCTCTTTATGTCAATTTTTTATTCTTCGATTTTTGAAAGGATGCATCCGTCCTCGATCCCGATGGGGATGCAGGAGAGGACCCTGCCGCCAAGGCGCCTTCCCGTTTTGACGCGTACGGGGAGGAAGGAGGGCGTGTGCCCGGTGGCGATCCCACCGCTTGCCGTTTCAAAGAGCACCGAAAGGGGCTCGCCGCTTGCTACCGCCCCACGGAGGATCTCTTCCCCCATTTGCCTTGCAAGCGAGGAAAGCTGTGCGCTTCTTTCGGCCTTTTCACATTCGGGGATCTGCCCCTCCATCGCGGCGGCCGGTGTGCCTGCACGGGGGGAATAGGCAAAGACATGCATCGAAAGGAAGCCTGCCTCCTCGCAAAAGCGCACCGTTTCCATAAAGTTTTCTTTACTCTCGCCCGGAAAGCCTACGATCACATCTGCCGTCAGCTGTACGCCGGGGATGGCTGCTTTCAGCTCCTTTATCGCATCCATTGCCATATCGGCATTGTAGCGGCGGCGCATGGAGGCAAGCACGGCGCTTGAGCCGCTTTGCACCGAGAGGTGAAAATGGGGGGCAAGCCTTGTAAGGCGTGCTGCCCGCGGGATAAAATCACCCCGCAGGACCTCGGGCGTTAGGGAGCCGAGCCGAAACCGCTCGATCGGTAGGCGGTCCACCTCCTCAAGCAGGTCGATGAGCCGATAGCCGTCATGGCGGTCACGGCCGTAGGAGGCGGTTTCAATGCCGATCAGCACCACCTCGCGCACGCCCCCCTCGGCAAGCCTTTTCACCTCGCAAAGGATCTCCTCCTTCGGGCGGGAGCGTACAGGGCCGCGCGCGGCGGGGATAGCGCAATAGGTGCAGTGGCAGTCACAGCCGTCCGCGATCTTCACGTAGGCACGGGTGCGTGGGGAGGAGGAAACCTCCATCGGCTCGTAGGCCTCACCATCAAGCCCCCTCACCGCGACCTCGGTATGTCCGTGCGGCCTTCCGAGAAGCGATTTTGCGACCGCAAGGGCGCGCATCTTATCGGCCGTGCCGCCCACATACGAAACGCCGGGCAGGTCGGATGCCGCATCCGGCGCGCTTTGCGCATAACAGCCGAGAAGCAAAATATGGGCGGAGGGATTCTGGCGGTGCAGCCGCCGCACCGCCTTGCGGCACTTGCGGTCTGCTTCCTCGGTCACCGTGCAGGTGTTGACCAGCACGATATCGGCATCCCTTTTGCACTCGGTAAATCCGTCAAGAAGGAAGGCCTCACGGAGCGCCTCAATCTCATACTGCGACACCTTGCAGCCGAGTGCGGCAAAAGAAACAGACGGTTGTTTCTTTTCCATGGCGAATCCTCCCATACATCGTTACCGCAAAATTATAGCACATATTTAAATAAAAGTAAAGAGGTTCGGCGATTTTCTTCGAAAGTGAGAGGAGGAGGTGAGCCTGCCCTTGACTTTTCGGCTCTGTTTGCTATAATGAAAGAAAAAAGGAGGGGACGGATGGAAAAGGAAAATCCGCATAAGAACCATCGCGCAAGGCTCAGGGCGCGCTTTCTTTCATCGGGGCTTCTTGATTTTGCGCCGCATAACGTGCTTGAGCTCCTTCTTTTTTATGCGCTTCCAAGGCGGGACACCAATCCGCTTGCCCACGCGCTTCTTTCCCGCTTCGGTACGGTGGATGCCGTGCTTTCGGCAGAGCGCGCGGCCCTTCTTTCGGTCAAGGGGGTAGGGGAGGGGACTGCCGCCTTCTTCGAGGTCTTCTCATCGGTCAGCGCGCATGCGCTCCGCCACCGCAAAAAGCGGCTCTCTCTTGATACGGCCGACCGCCTGGGCAGCTATTTCGATATGCTTCTTTCGGATGCCCGGGATGCAGAGGCCGCCGTCCTTTACCTTGATAACGACCTCGGTCTGATCGGGGAGCGCCGTCTGATCGGTCTTTCGGCCCATTCAAGCCGCCTTTCCCCCGAGAGGATCGTGGAGGAGGCACTCCTTCGCCGTGCGCCGATCGCCGCCTTTGCCCATACGCATCGGGACGGGCTTTTGCTCCCCTCGGCCGAGGATCTTGACCTCAGCCGCCTTTTGCGCAATTCCCTGGAGGCGGCCGGCGTTTCGCTGCTTGAGCACTTTCTTGTCGGCGGTGGCCGCTACACCACCCTTCTTCACCGCCATAGCGGGGTATGCGGCAAAAGGCTCCTTGCCCCGCCCGAGGAGAGCGAAGGGGAGAAAGCGCTTCTTTCCTCCCTCCTTTGCGCCGCCAACCTTCAGGATACCGCCGCATCGCTTCTTTCCTCGTACGGCAGCCTTTCGGAGCTTGCGGCGGCACCCTATGCGCGCCATCTTTACGAGGGAGTGGATGCGCGCACCGCCGCCCTTCTTTTGCTGATCGGCGCCGTCAACACGTACAGAATGCGGGAGCGGCCTGTCCCTCCCCCGGCGGATAAGGCCGCGCTCGGCCGGTATCTTTCGGATTATTTCTGCGGGATGGGAGAGGAGAGGCTTCTTGCCCTTTTCTTCGATAAAAGGGGAAAGCACATTGCAACGCATACGCTTTCCGAGGGGAGTGTCGGCGAGGCACCCTTCTCCTCGCGCAGGCTGACCGAGACCGCCCTTTTCTCGGGGGCCGCATCGGCTGTGCTGGCCCATAACCACCCGGACGGATCGGCCCTCCCCTCGGATGAGGATAGGGGCGTCACAGCGCTTGCCGCCGGCGCGCTTTCGGGCGCGGGTGTAGAGCTTATTTGCCATTATATTGTCGCAGAGGACGGCGTTTTCTCGATATTGTAAACAGAACGTTACAAATCGGGATAGCGCCTCCTCCTTTCTCTTTTGGGGGAATGTGAAAAAAGTTCGGATATCCCCTTGCAAAACGGCCGCTTTTATGCTATATTTGAATATGTTTGCAGCATTATAACGGGTGTGCGCGCTATCGCGCCCGCCCCGAAAGGAAAAGGACATGAAAGAAAAGATTGAACTTTTGCGCCGCGAGCTTGCGGGGCGTCTTGCCGCCGCTCCCGATGCATCCGCTCTTGAGGAGATCCGGGTTGCCTTCCTCGGTAAGCGCGGCTCGATCACCGAGCTTCTGAAGGGCCTGCGCGATCTTACGCCGGAGGAAAAGCGTGAGGCGGGCCTCTCCATCAATGCCTTTAAGGCAGAGGCAGAGGAGGCCATCACGGCCGCCGCCGAGGAGAAGAAGGCGGCCGCCCTTGCCGAAAGCCTCCGCTCGGCCAAGCATTATAATCCCACCCTCCCCCGCCTTCGCAAGGTCGGGTCCTACCACCCCATCACGCTTGTACGCCGCTCGCTTGAGCGCATCTTTGCGGGGATGGGCTTCACGGTCGAGGATTACCAGGAGATCGTGAACGATTACCAGTGCTTTGAGTCGCTCAATATTCCGAAGCATCATCCGGCAAGAGATATGCAGGACACCTACTATCTTGAGAACGGTCAGCTTCTGAAGACCCAGACCTCGGCGGCCCAGAATGCCATTATGAAGAAATACGGCGCGCCCTTGCGTGCCATCTTCCCCGGCCGCTGCTTCCGCAATGAGGCGACAGATGCCTGCCATGAGAACACCTTCTTCCAGATGGAGGGCATGATGATCGACAAGAACATCTCGATCTCTAACCTCATCTACTTTATGAAGACCATGCTTTCGGAGGTCTTTGCAAAGCCGATCAACGTCCGTCTGCGCCCCGGCTTTTTCCCGTTTACCGAGCCGGGCTTTGAGCTGGATATCAGCTGTCTTATCTGCGGCGGCAAGGGCTGTCCCTCCTGCAAGAACAGCGGCTGGCTTGAGCTTTGCCCCTGCGGCATGATCCACCCGAACGTGCTCCGTGAGGGTGGCATCGATCCCGATGAATATACCGGCTTTGCCTTCGGTCTTGGGCTTACCCGCCTTGCCATGATGAAGTACGGTGTCAAGGATATCCGCGATTTCAATTCGGGCAGTCTTGCGGCGCTTTCGCAGTTCGTGAGTGAATAAGGAGGGGTCTTACTATGTTGCTTTCTATGAACTGGATCGGCGATTTTGTCGATCTTTCGGGGCTTGATAAAAAGGCCCTTATCCATCGCTTCACCCTCTCGACAGCAGAGGTCGAGGACGTCATTGAAAAGGGGAGTGACACCTATGGTGTCATCGTGGCCGAGATCGCCTCGGTTGAGGACCATCCGAAGTCGAAAAAGCTCCACCTTCTGAAGATCAACACCGGCAGCGGCCTTGTTGACTGCGTGTGCGGCGCACCCAATGTGCGTGTCGGTATGCGCGTGGCGTTTGCCACCGAGGGCGGCTCGGTTGCCGGCCATGCGATCGGCGCGGCCACCGTGGCGGGCTTTCCCTCCTTCGGTATGTGCTGCTCGGAGGCAGAGCTCGGCATCAGCGCCGACAACTCGGGGCTTTTCGAGATCACCGATGAGATTCCGCTCGGCACCGATATCAAGAGCGTTTACGACCTTGACGATATCCTCTTTGAGGTGGATAACAAGTCGCTTACCAACCGCCCCGATCTTTGGGGACACTACGGCATTGCGCGTGAGCTTGCCGCGCTTGCAGACCGCCCGCTCCGCCCCGTGCCCACCGCCGATACTGCAGCCTACCGCAATCTGCCTGCGGTAGAGATCGACATCCGAGATACCGAGCATGCCTACCGCTACATCGGCGTGAAGGTGGAGGGGATCGAGGCGCACGTGAGCCCTGTCAATATGCGCATCCGTCTTTTCTATTGCGGCAGCCGCGCCATCAACCTGCTGGCCGACCTTACGAACTACGTGATGCTTGAGCTCGGCCAGCCGATGCACGCCTTCGACCTGCGCCGCGTTTCGCGCATAGAGGTGCAGCGCTTTTCCGAGCCCTTCGCCTTCAAGACGCTTGACGGCCAGGAGCGCAGGATGGACGAGAACAGCCTCATGATCACATCGGGTGACGTTCCCGTGGCTGTGGCCGGCATCATGGGCGGCCTTGACTCCGAGATCCTTGACGATACCACATCCCTTCTTCTTGAGAGCGCCACCTTTGACGGGGTTTCGATCAGAAAGACCTCCTCCCGCCTCGGTCTGCGTACCGATGCCAGCATGCGCTATGAGAAAATGCTGGATCCCGAGCTGTGCCTGACCGCCACCGCCCGCTTCCTTTGCTTGCTTCTTGCCATCTGCCCCGAGGCGCGCGTGATCAGCGCCGTGACCGATGTCTATCCCACTCACTATCCCACCATTGAGATGAATATCGATAAGGCATACGTTGACCGCTATACCGGCATCGATATCTCCTCCGACCGTATTGAGCACACGCTTTCCTCGCTCGGATTTGGTCTTGTGCGCACGGGGGATGCCTTCTGTGTGACCGTGCCCTCCTGGCGCGCCACCAAGGACGTGACCATTCCTGCCGACCTCATTGAGGAGATCACCCGTATCTACGGCTATGATAACTTTGAGATCTATACCGCAAAGAGTGAGCTTGCGCCGGTGCTCCCCGAGCTTCCCGCTACCGATGAGAACCGTGCCAAGACCTTGCTTGTCGAGGCCTTCCGCCTGCATGAGGTGCATTCCTACGTGTGGTGTGATGCCGCCAAGCACCGTGCGCTCGGTCTTGTGCCCGAAAAAAATGTACGCATTCTGAATCCCCAGACGCCCGACCACGGCATTTTGCGTAATGCGATGGCGCCCACCCTCCTTTCCTTCCTTGCCGAGAACCGCACGGCGGGCGAGGAGTACGGCCTCTTTGAGGTCGGCCGCACGGTCGAGGGGCTTCGTGAGGATGGTGACTGCAATGAGCGCCGCATCCTCGGCATCGCGCTTTACAGCCGCGAAAAGAGTGAAGAAACGCTCTTCCTTGATCTTTCGGATCTTGTGCGTACGCTGATCGAAACGCTGAAGCATACCGAGGCGGTCTTTGCGCCTATTGAGGCACGGCACGCCTGGGAGCACCCGGTCAACACCTTCTCGGTATCGGCCTCGGGAACGCTTGTGGGTACCCTCTCGGTGCCGCATCCGACCGTTCTTGCCGCGATCGACAAGAAGGCCGCCGTTGCCTTCTGTGAGCTGGATATGGACCTGCTTTCTTCGGTCGAGCCCACCGCCATCCGCTACCGCGAGGCCTCGCGCTTCCCGGGGATCGATGTGGATATGACCTACGTTGTGCGTCTTTCGGAGCTTGACTATGCAAGCGTGCGCGCAGCCGCCCTTGCGGCAAGCCCCCTGCTTTCGTCTGTTGCCCTTGTCGGCACCTATGAAAAGGACGGGGTCGAGACCCTCACGCTTCGCTTCTCCTTTGTGTCGGACGAGCATACCCTTGCAAGGGCAGAGCTCTCCTCCGATCTTGAGGCTGTGCAGACGGCGCTTGCTTCTCTCGGCCTTGCCGCGCAGAATTAAGACTGCCGAAACAAAAAAAGAGGTACCGCATCGGTACCTCTTTTTTATAAGTAAAAGCGAGGGCGTCCTTGCCTTTCACTCAGGAAGACCACATCGTTTCTCATCGCGGGCACGATTACCTTGGCGATCATGGCGGTGATAAAGAGAAGGCCAAAAACGCAGACAAGCGCGAGCTTTGAGGGGTAGAAATGGTACACCGTTACGGCGGCCGCCAGTGCACCGCATGCCCGCCCAAGCACCACGAAAATCGGCAGGATCAGGGGGTTTAGGAACAGAAGGAGGAGAAAGGCCGCCGCACCCCCAAGCGCGATGGGCAGGCGGTTGTGCCCCGGCAGGAGCAGGGTAAAAGCATAATAGAACACCACCGATAGGATGCCAAGCTCAAAGAGAAACACAAAGGCCGAGAACAGCCCCCGCACGACAAGCGCGCCGATAAGCCCGACAAGGAGAATGATGCCGATCTTGGCATAGCGGTGGGTGGCGGCAAGGCTTGCAAGCACGTTCCCCGAAAGGAAAAGACCGAGAAAGCAGCCGCCAAAGAAGCCGAGTGCGGGCAGAAGGAGCTCGACAAGGCGCGGCCCGAAATAGCAAACGATCAGGCCAAAGGCTAAAATAAGGGCAAAGACGGTAAGATCGACCGCCTCTGTCTTTGTGCCGAGAAATTTCGCGCTCGGTGAAAAGCGCGCGATCTTTGCGAGGATCTCCTCGATCATCTGAACACCTCCCAAACGAAATCGGCAGGCGTGCAAGTTTTTTTGCACGATGGCCGGTAAGCACTTGAAAAATTATAAAAGTATGTTATAATTATATATGCGGTAATAGCGCGCGAGCGCGCCTACGCACCCTACCACTATTATACCGCATCTTCACGTGACCGTCAAGGTCATTCCGAAATAAAAATCAAGGCAAGGAGAAGGAAGGAATGGAGCGCATTTATACAATACCTGTCAATGAGGCGTTTGATGCATCCGCGGCGGACGCGGCCTGCGGTTGCCCGATCTGCGCGCTCTACCGCAAGCTTGAGGAGGATGAGCTTTCCCTGATCCTCGGCGGCTCCATGATGGAGCCGGATGTGCGCATCCGCACCAATGAGCTCGGCTTCTGCGGCACTCACTTTGATAAGCTGTTTACAAGAAAAAACCGCCTCGGCCTTGCCCTCATTTTAGAGAGCCATCTTGCCGAGGTGAAGGAGAAAATGGCGGGGGGCGGGCTTTCCTCCCTCTTCGGCAGCCGTGCTGCCAAGGTGGCAGAGGCCACGGGCCGGCTTTCGGACACCTGCTATATCTGCGAGCGGATCGAGCACAATCTTTCCGGGATGCTTGCCACGGCAGTCCTTCTTTATGAGGAGGATATGGCTTTCCGCAAAAAGGTGGCGGCCCAGCCCTATTTCTGCCTTCCGCATCTTCACCGCCTTCTTACGGTGGGGAAGGCCAATCTTTCGAAAAAGCTGTTTGCCGATTTCGCAAAGGCCGTGCAGGAGCCGGTTGACCGTTATCTTGAGGCCCTTTCGGGGGATGTCAGCTGGTTCTGCAAGAAATTTGACTATCGCTATGGGGATGAGCCCTGGTACAACTCAAAGGATGCAGTCGAGCGTGCCATTGCCTTCCTCAGTGGCGCCGAAAGGTGAACTATGATCATTGAACGTATTGTGATCGGGAGCTTTGGCAATCTCTCGGATCTTCACCTTGAATTCGGCCCGGGGCTCAATGTCCTTGTCGGGGACAACGAATCGGGCAAGAGCATGGTGGCCGCCTTTATCCGGTATATGCTGTACGGCTTTGCGCAAAATGCGCCGAGTGATCTGCCCGAGCGTGAAAAGCGCGTCAGCTGGCAAAACGGCGTGGCAGAGGGGCAGATGGAGGTCCGTCTTGCCGATGGCAGGCGGCTGCGCATCCAGCGCCGTACGGTGGCAACCGAGCAGGCAGGGCGGATCGGCTACCGCGAGGAGAGCAGCCTTGTCGATCTTGCCGATGGGAGCGTATTGCCCTTCCGCGCGCTCCCCGGGGATGCCTTTTTCGCCGTGCCCGAGCAGGTGTATGTCAACACCGCCTTCTTTGACCAGGCCTCCGGCGCCCGCTTTAATCAGAACGAGATGGCGCAGGCCATGGAAAACCTCCTTTTCTCGGGGGATGAGCGCGTCAGCTCACAGCGTGCCCTTAAAACCATGCGTGAGGCGCGCTATTCGCTCTCTCACCCAAGCGGGGTGGGCGGCGCGATCTACGAGCTTTCCTCACAGAGTGATGCCATCCGCATCCGCCTGACACAGGCGATGCGCCGCAGCGCCCAGATCCATAAGACCGAGGCGGATCTGCATAAGCTCTCCGAAAATATTGCCCGTGCCGAGGCAGAGCGTGACCGCCTTGCCGAGGTGGAGGGCTACTACCGCGGCTATCTGACGATCTGCTCGTTTGATAAGCTTCACGAGATCGAAAGCAAGTATTCCTCTCTCTCGGATGAGCGCACGGCGCTGCACCGGGAGGCCGGCCTTTCGGACTTTGTGCCGGATGAGGGGTATCTTGCCTCGCTCCAGACGGCCGAGCGTGTGACCGAGATCGCAAGGCAGAACTACCTGCGTACCGAGGAAAAGGTGCTGGCCGTTAAGCGGAACGAGGAACTAAACGAGGAGGAGGAGCTTCTCCTTCAGCGTGCCGATGAGGCGGGCGGCACTGCCGCCGTAGAGCGTGAATATGCGGGGCTTCATAAAAAGGCCGGCCTGTTCCGCACGCTCGGCTGGGCGCTTCTTTCGCTTGCCGTTATCCTTCTCGGCCTTTCGCTTGCCCTTCTTTGGCCGATCACCCTTTCTCCCGTATCCGCGCTTCTTGCCGTCCTTGTGCTTTGCGTTGTGGCCGCCTCTGTCGTGTGCTTTGGCAACCGCCGCAAGACGGCCGAGCGGATCGCTTTGCTTTGTGCGCGCTTTTCGGCGGCCACGGGTGGTGACCTGCTTTGCAGAATGGAGGAGGCGGAGCGCGCCCGCCGTATGATCAGAGAGAGGCATGAGAGCATATTGCGTGCCGAGGAAAACGCCGATATCTCCCGCGGAAATTACGAGGCATTAAGAGCCGAGCTTCTGGCCCTTGCCGAGCGCTGGGACAGGGGCTACACCCTTCCGCCTCTGCCGGATAAGATCCCGCCGATCAGCGAGGATGTCCGTGCCTTTATCGAAAGGGACCGCGCGCTGGCCGAGGAGCTTGCCGAGGTGCGCGGCCGTATGAGTGTTTTGCGTGAGGAGCTTGCGGGCGAAAACGAGATCACCGTCCGTGCTCAGGTGCCGCCCGCCCGCCGCGAGGCCATGAAAAAGATCAATTTCAAGACCATCCAAGAGGGTCTTGCCTATTACCGCACCGCCTGCGAAAATTTCCACGCGCAGTACGGGGGGCTTCTCGGTGAGCTGAACGAATACAGAAGAACGGCCGAGAACCCGGCGCTTTTGCGTGCGGAGCTTGCGGCCATGGAGGATCGGGTTGCCGACCTGCGCCGCCGCTACCGCGCGTACGGCATCGCCTCGGATGCGATCGGAAGTGCAAGCGACAGACTGCGTGCCGAGATCTCGCCCCGCCTTTCGGAGGCATCGGGGCGTATGCTCTCGGAGGCGACCGGCGGCCGCTATACCATGCTGGAGGTCACCAACCGCCTGGCCATGGCGTACAGAGACGAGGAGGGAAATGCCCGTCCCTTTGCGAGCATCAGCGGCTCGGCAGGAGAGATCGCCTATATTGCCCTGCGTCTTGCGCTGATCGATATGCTGTATGAGGAAACGCCGCCGCTCTGCTTTGACGGCAGCCTTGCCCATCAGGACGATGCGAGAATTTCTGCGATGATGAAGCTGCTTTCGGCCGCGTGTGAGAGTGGGATGCAGAGCATTCTTCTCACCTGCCACCGCCATGAGGCCGAGATTGCCAAAGCGGTGGACGAGGGCGCCCGTTGCCTGACTCTTTGAAAGGAGAAGCCATGAGTAAGATACTGATCTTCGGTCCTGCCAGAACGGTCGAGACCCTGACCGTCAGCACGACCTCTGGGGATGCCGAGGGCATCCGCTACGAAACCGTTCTCTCGGGCGAGGGCGAGACCCTTGCCGTTACGGTGGCCCGCCTTGGCGGCCGTGCCGTCTTTGCCGGCCGTGTGGGGGACGATTCGGGCGGGAAGCGCCTTGTGCGCCTTCTCGATGCCGAAGGGGTGGACCTTTCCTGCTTCCGTGTGGACCGCGGCGCGCAGACAGGGCACACCGTCCTTGAATGCGATGAGAGCGGCGCCTCTCGCGGCATCCGCTTTGCGGGGGCCAATGCCCGCTATACCGAGGAGGAGGTGCGTACCGCCTTTCAGACCTCGCCGGATGCCGTCTGCCTCGTTGGCGACCTGCCGCTTGCCATTCTTATGCGCATCGGCGAGATCGCGGCCGAGCGCGCGGTGCCTCTTTTCTACCTCTATACACTTGGCGCGACACTTGCTGAAAATCTGCCTCGCCTTGAGATCTTTATGACCGATGAGGCGGCCGCCGAGGGGCTGACCGGGATCCGCCCCTCGGGCACCGATACCTGCCTTGCCGCCGCCATTGCGCTTGGCAAGCGCTTTTCGGCCCGCTATTTCGTGATTCGCCTTGGCGAGCGGGGGGCCTTCGTCTATGACGGCACCTACTGCTACGTCATCAATTCCTTTATCGTTCCCGCTACCGATCCGCGCGGTGCGACCGAGGTGTTCTTCGGTGCTGCCGTTTGCGAATATATGCGTGACCCCTCCGAGCTTCTCGGCGCGCTTCGCTATGCCGCCGCGGTTTCGGCTCTCTCCGAAACGCACGAGGGGGATGCGGTCTCGGCCCCCACGGCCGATGAGGTCATGGGCTTTCTTGAACGGAACGGATGAAGGGGAATCTTTACGAAAAGGACGGAACACCGAGGGCGGTTGCCATCGTAGGGCCGACTGCATCCGGTAAGACGGCCCTTTCGCTTGCCCTTGGGGAAGCCTTCCTTGGCGAGATCGTGGGCTGTGACTCAATGCAGATCTATCGCGGCATGGATATCGGTACCGCCAAGCCAACCGCGGAGGAGCGCGCGCGCCTTCCTCACCATATGTTTGATTTTCTCTCGCCCGATACGCCGTACAGCGCCGCCGACTATGCCGAGGATGCGATGCGCTCTGTCCTTGACATCCTCTCCCGTGGGCGCGTGCCGATCCTTGTGGGCGGCACGGGGCTTTACCTTGAAGCCTTGCGCACCGCACGGCATGAGGGGCTGCCCGCCGTACCGGATGCGCTGCGCGCCGCGCTTCTTCGTGAGGCCGAGGAGCGTGGGGCAGAGGCGATGTACCGTGAGCTTTCGCAGATCGATCCCGAGGCGGCCGCAGCGATCCACCCGCATAACCAAAGGCGGGTCCTGCGTGCGCTTGAGATTTACCGTACCACCGGCCGCAGGAAAAGCGAGCTGGATGCCGAGCGCGCCTCCTTGGCGCCCCGCCTTTCGCTTCTCGTCTTCGGGCTTTTCCCCACCGACCGCGCCGTGCTTCACGAGCGGATCGACCGCCGTGTGGATGCGATGGTGGCAGAGGGCCTGCGAGGGGAGGTAGAGGCGCTTCTCCGTGAGGGCTATCTTAAGGAGGGCACGACCGCAGGGGCGGCCATCGGCTATAAGGAATATGCCGAGGCCATCCGCTTGGAGATCAGCGAGGAGGAGGCCATCCGCCGGATCAAGGTGGCCACCCACCGCTATGCCCGCCGCCAGTTGACCTGGTTCCGTGCCACAAAGGATATCCTGCCGCTTGCGTGCGGCAAGGATGGCGTTGAGGAGGAGGCGGTACGCACCGCCCACCGCCTTACCGCCGAGTTTTTTGAGATGCAATGAGGACCGCGCTATGAAGGATACCGAATGGATCGCCCGCCTTGCCGAGCGAAGGTCCTTGCAGTTTACCGGCCTTTACGGGGATGATCAGGACGCTTGCGACCGTTACCTTGCGGCCATTGCCGCCTTTTGCGCGGCGTACGGAGAGGGGCGGGACATCACCCTCTTTTCCGCGCCCGGCCGCACCGAGGTGTCGGGCAATCATACCGACCATAACCACGGCAGGATCTTAGCGGCGGCGGTGAATCGCGATACCGTCATGATCGCCGCGAAAAGCGATGCCCCCCTCATCCGTCTTACAAGTGAGGGGTACGGCGAGATCACTGTTTCTCTTGCCGATTGCAAGGAGCCCCACCACTACGAAAAGGGGAGCTCTGCCGCCCTGATCGCCGGTCTTGTCGGCGGCCTTGCGCGCGGCGGCTATACACTTGGCGGCCTTGATGCATACATCACCACCCGCGTGCCCGAGGGCTCGGGGCTTTCCTCCTCCGCCGCCTTTGAGGTCGTGGTGGGGACGGCGCTTTCGCACTTTTTCTGTGACGGTGCCCTTTCTCCCATTGACCTGGCGCGGCTTGCGCAATACGCCGAGAACGTGTATTTCGGCAAGCCCTGTGGGCTGATGGACCAGCTCGTTTCGGCGGTCGGCGGCTTTGTGGAGGTGGATTTCCGTGATCCTAAGGCCCCCACCGTAAAGCCGATCACCTCGCCGCTTGAGGAGGCGGGGTATCTGCTTGCCATTGTGAATACGGGCGGCAGCCATGCCGACCTTACAGACGAATATGCGGCCGTATCGGCGGAAATGAAGGCGGTGGCCTCCTATTTCGGAAAAGAGGTGCTTTGCGGCATCACCGAGGCCGAGATCGTTTCGAATATTCCGGTTCTGCGCCGCGCCCTCGGCGACCGTCCTATCCTGCGCGCGCTTCATTTCGTGCGCGAGACAGGGCGTGTGGCGCTTGCTTCCCGGGCGCTCTCGGAGGGCAGGATTGACGATTTCCTCTCGCTTGTTTTGGCCTCGGGGCGCTCAAGCTTTGAATATCTGCAGAACGTCTATACCCCGAAGCATAAGGACGAGCAGGGGCTCTCCCTCGCGCTGGCTCTTGCCGAGGGGGCGCTTGCAGGCAAGCGCCCCGCCTTCCGTGTGCACGGCGGCGGCTTTGCCGGTACGGTGCAGGTCTTTCTCCCGCGCGAGCATGCACAGGCCTTTTCGGCTCTTGTCGATTCGGTCTTTGGCAAGGGGGCGTGTATGCTCCTCTCGGTCAGGAGCGCGGGCGCAACCGTGATCGATGCTTGATGTACCGTTTTTGGTACACGGTGTGTTATATACTTAATACGGAAAAAGGCAAAGGCGGGACGGGGTATGCCGTTTTACGGATGCGCTCCCCCCTTGCGGAGCCTTTAAAAAGTGAAATTCAGAAAAGGAGACAGATACATGGCAACGAAAAAGGCAACGGCCACCAAAGAGAACAGTGATAAGAGGGCGGCGCTTGAAACCGCGCTTGCCAGAATCGAGCGGGATTGCGGAAAGGGCACGATCATGCGGCTTGGCGAAAACGCCGCGATGAACGTGAGCGCCGTGTCAACCGGCTCGATGACGCTTGACCTTGCCCTTGGGATCGGCGGTGTGCCGCGCGGCAGAGTCATCGAGATCTACGGGCCCGAATCCTCGGGTAAGACCACCGTGGCGCTCCACGTGATCGCCGAGGTGCAGAAGGAGGGTGGCGAGGCCGCCTTTATCGATGCCGAACACGCATTGGATCCTGTGTACGCCAAGAAGCTGGGTGTTGACATCAATAACCTGCTCGTTTCCCAGCCCGACTGTGGGGAGCAGGCCCTTGAGATCGCAGAGGCGCTTGTGCTTTCGGGTGCCATTGACGTGATCGTGATCGACTCGGTGGCGGCGCTTGTGCCCCGCCAGGAGATCGATGGGGATATGGGGGATTCGCACGTGGGCCTGCAGGCGCGCTTGATGTCCCAGGCAATGAGAAAGCTCTCGGGCGCGATCTCGAAGAGCAACTGCGTTGTGATCTTTATCAACCAGCTCCGTGAGAAGGTCGGTGTGATGTACGGCAACCCCGAGGTAACGCCGGGCGGCCGTGCGCTGAAGTTCTATTCCTCGGTGCGTATCGAGATCCGTAAGACCGAGAGCCTTAAAAACGGCAGTGAGGTCTTTGGCAACCGTGTGCGCTGCAAGGTGGTCAAGAACAAGGTGGCACCCCCCTTCAAAACGGCTGAATTTGATATTCTTTACGGTAAGGGCATCTGCAAATCGGCCGAGATCCTTGATGTTGGTCTGAAGCTCGGCTTCCTTGAAAAGAGCGGCTCCTGGTTCTCCTATGACGGCCAGCGCATCGGCCAGGGCAAGGACCGTGCACGCGCCTACCTTGAATCGATGCCCGATGTGATGCGTGAGATCGAGGAGAAGATCAAGGAAAAATACCGCTCGATGGATCCCGATGAACCGATGCCCGAGGGGATTGACGAGGACGAGTTCGACCTGCGTGAATTTGAGGGCGAGGAGTAAAGAGGGCGATGAAGCTTCTCCTTTGCACCCCCACCAAGGCGGGGGGCATTACCCTTTCGGTCACGGAGGAGGGGGAGAGTGAGCCGAGGACCTTGACGGTGACAGGGGCGGAATACGCATCGCTCGGTGCGCCCGCCGCCGGAGGGGAGCTTGATGAGGCGACAAAAGAGCGCCTTATCCTCCTTGACGAATGTCACAGGGCCCGCCGTGCGGCCGCGCGCCTCCTTGAATTTGGGGACAATAATAAAAGGACTCTCATCCGCAAGCTCCGTACACGGGGCTTTTCGGCAGCGGCTGCCGAGGATGCTACCGCCTATATGGAGAAAAAGGGATACCTGCGTGAGGAGGATCTGCTTTTGCGCTGTGTGCGCGCCTCCTTTAAGAAGCTCTGGGGCCCAAGGAAGATCACAGCGGCACTCACCGCCCGCGGCTTTGCAAGGGCGGAGGTGGAGGCCTGCATTGCCCGTCTTCTTGACGGGGAGATCGATATCCGTTTGCAAAAGCGCCTTCTGCTTGAGAAGCACGAGGGGCTTGATACGGTGAAAAAGCGCGCGCTGCTGTATCGCTACGGGTATGATCCTGAATAGAAAAAGGGCGGTCATGCGACCGCCCTTTTCTTATTCGCTTAAAAAGTCTTCCACCGCCGCCATCATCTCGGGGTAGCCGCCGCGCGCAAAGCGCGCTGTGTCTATGCCGTCACGGTTGACAAGATGGTCGGTCAAGAGAAAGGTCCTGATCCCAAGCTTTTCCGCCACCATATCCTCCTTTGCATCGTTGCCCACCATCAGGCAATCGGCGGGGGAGGCATCAAGAGAAGCGAGAATATCGCGGTAGTAGCCGAGGTGCGGCTTGCAGAACCTTGTATTCTCATAGGTGGTGATCAGGGAAAAATCCTCGGGAAGCAGGCCTGCCCACGCGATCCTTGCATAGGTCCCCTCGTGTGGGAAGATCGGGCTTGTGGCAAGCACGGCGCGCGCCCCCCGCTCCTTCACAAGGGTAAGCGTTTTCTTTACAAGAGCATTCCTTGAGCAGGTGGCGGCCACCTCGTGAAAGCGGGTTTTGTAGAATTGGGCAAGAGGTGCTTCAAGACGGTAGGCATCGTATCCAAGACAGTCGGAAAGCGCAAGGAAGAACACCTCGCGCCCGGTGGCGCGCCCGTCATTCTCCAAAACGGCGGGGAGGGATTTTTCAAGACAGCGCCTGGCAAGCCCCTCCTCGATCCCAAGCGAGATAAGCTCACGGTGCAAGCTGCTCAAAAAGGCCCGTATAAAGGCCTCCTGGTCCATCGGCAGAAGCGTGCCGTCAAGATCAAAGAGAACCGTCTTCATCCTGTTTTTCCCCCGTTTCCTCTTTCTTCCTCCGAAAGACGAAAAGCTTGCTGAACACGTAGTTTAAAAGCACCACAAGCACGCTCGCCGCGATCTTGATCGGCAGTGCGGGGAGCGAGAGCAGGGTGACAAAGAGAAGGAGCACCCCCTCCTCGAAAAGGAAGGTGATCACGCGGCTGGCATAGAAGGAGAGGACCTCAAGGAAAAGGGGCAAGGCGCCGCTTGTGCGGCTTTTGAATACCCAGGTGCGGTTGGTGAGGTAAGCAAACGCCACGGCCAGCACCCAGGAGATGGGGTTGGCAATAAAGGTGGCATCAAGGCCGAGCGGCCCTTCAAAAACAAAGAAGACAAGCCAGCTGACAAGGGTGGTAAGTCCCCCGAAAAGAAGGTAAAGGATCCCCTCCCTGTGCGCCTTGAGCCAGGGCTCGTATTTTCTTAAGGGTGGCATATGAAACAAGCGGTCAAAAAGATCGCCGCGCTTTGCGTTTTTTTCTTCACACATCGCAAGTTCCTCCGTTTTCTCCAAGGGTTAGTATATCACCTTTTCCCGGATGATGCAAGAGGGAAAAGAAAAGGTGGGTGAAAAGAGCCCTCCTGCGCGCATCTTCATGACTTTTTCTTGACAAAACCGAACCTATCGTCTATAATATATAAGGAAATATATAAAGAGGCAGCAATGCCGGAAAGGGAATAGAATGGAACTTACAAGAAAGCAAGAGCTTTCGGAGCTTGCGCGCAATATCCGCGTTGGCATTATCGAGGCTGTGTATCACGCGGGGTGCGGTCATCCCGGTGGCTCGCTCGGTATTACCGATGTGCTCACCTATCTTTATTTTGAGGAGATGAACGTGAACCCCGCCGAGCCGAAGGCCGCTGACCGTGACCGTTTTGTGCTCTCGAAGGGGCATACTGCCCCCGCGCTGTATTCCACCCTTGCGCACCGCGGCTTTTTCCCTGTTGAGGAGCTGAAAACCCTCCGTCAGATCGACAGCCGCCTGCAGGGCCACCCGGATATGAAGAATATCCCCGGTGTTGATATGACCACCGGCTCGCTCGGCCAGGGCATCTCGGCCGCCTGCGGCATGGCGCTTGCCGCCAAGATCAAGGGGGAGGATTACCGTGTTTATGCCGTTGTCGGTGACGGTGAGAGCGAGGAGGGCCAGGTTTGGGAGGCCGCCATGTTCGCCGCTCACTATAAGCTTGATAACCTTGTGGCAGTCATTGACTGGAACGGCCTGCAGATCGATGGGCCGGTTACCGAGGTCATGAACCCCACCCCCCATGATGAAAAGATGCGCGCCTTTGGCTGGCACGTGATCTCGATCAACGGCAACGACCTTGATGAGATCGAGGCGGCCTTCAAGGAGGCCCGCACCGTGAAGGGTAAGCCCACCGCCATCATCGCAAAGACCCTGAAGGGCCGCGGTGTTTCGTATATGGAAAACGCAGTGGAGTGGCACGGTGCCGCCCCCAAGGAAGAGCAGTACAAGATCGCCCTTGCCGATCTTGGCGCCGCAAAGTGAGGTAGAAGCTATGGAAAAGATTGCAACCCGTGAAGCCTACGGCAAGGCGCTTGCCGAGCTTGGCGAAACCTATGATTTCGTGGTGCTGGATGCTGACCTTGCGGCCGCAACCAAGACCGGTGTTTTCAAGAAGAAGTTCCCCGACCGCTTTTTTGACTGCGGCATTGCCGAGGCCAATATGACCTCGGTGGCGGCAGGTCTTGCCGCGGCCGGCGTCACCCCCTTTATCTCGAGCTTTGCAATGTTTACGGCAGGCCGTGCCTTTGTGCAGGTCCGCAACTCGATCGCCTACCCCCACCTCAACGTCAAGATCGTTGGCACGCACGCCGGCATCACGGTGGGTGAGGACGGTGCGACCCACCAGTGCAACGAGGACCTGGCCCTGATGCGCTCGATCCCCGGTATGGTGGTCATCAACCCTGCCGATGCTACCTCCAGCCGCGCCGCGGTGAAGGCCGCTCTTGAATACGAGGGCCCCGTTTATCTCCGCTTCTCGCGCTATGCAACGCCCGACCTCTCCTCCGAGATCCCGGATTATACGTTCACGATCGGCCGCGGCATCACGCTTGCCGAGGGAGAGGACGTGACCATTGTGGCCTGCGGCTATATGGTCCACCTTGCCATGGAGGCAAAGGAGGCCCTCGCCGCCGAGGGTATCTCGGCCACCGTCATTGATATGCACACGGTCAAGCCGCTTGATACCGCGCTTCTCCTTGCCGCCGCCAAGAAGACGGGTGCTGTTGTAACGGCTGAGGAGCATAATGTGAACGGCGGTCTTGGTGAGGCGGTTGCTGCCGCGCTTGCCGAAAGCTATCCCGTGCCGGTCATGCGTGTCGGTGTTGCCGATACCTTTGGCCGCAGCGGTAAGGTTCCGCCCCTGCTTGATATGTACGGCCTGACCGCAGAGAAGATCGTTGAGCGTGCCAAGGCCGCGATCGCCCTTAAGAAATAAAAGGAAAAGTGGGAGCCATCCTCGGGTGGCTCCCTCGCCTATATGGGAATGATGGAAAAGAACAAAAGCGGCCTTACCGAAAAGGAGATCCGTGCCTATAACGCAAAGACCATGCATCTCCTCTCGCTCTATCTGAACCTCACGGAGGATTTCATCACGCCGGATATCATCCTTGCGCTTACCGAGGAGTTCGGCATCACGAATGAGGAGGCCTATGCCACCGTGCTTGCCACCGCCTGCGGGCTTGAAACGGCAGGCCGTGACAGGGTGTATTTCGAGAATTATTTTTTGCCGATGGTCAAGGAGCTTGATCCCCTTGAATTTGAGCTTGATCCCTACTATGAGAGGGTGAAGCTTCCGAATGTTCACTCGGGCAAATGGGAGCTTAAAACCATGACGCTGGCGCCCTGCTGCGCCTTCGTGCGGGACGACCCCGCCGTCTATCCCGATGGGCGTATGATCCCCTCGATCGGCTTCTTTATGCGCCCCTTTTCATATCCCGCCGCCCTTGAGGGGGGCAGGGAATGGATGACCCTGATGCCAAACGAAACGGTCACCACGCTGCCCGCCGTTTACCGCGCACACGGAAGGGTCCTCACCTTCGGTCTTGGCCTTGGCTATTTCGCCTTCCGCGCCGCCATGAAGGAGGAGGTAAAGAGCGTGACGGTGGTGGAGCTTTCATCCGATGCCGCCCGTCTTTTTGAGGAGCACATCCTCAAATGGATACCGCATCCCGAAAAGGTGCGGGTGGTGGTGGAGGATGCCTTCTCCTTTCTCGATTCGATGAAGGCGGGCGAATACGATTTCGTCTTTGCCGATATCTGGCATGACGTTTCGGACGGGCGGCCCCTTTACCACCGCTTTAAGACGTATGAGGCGCGCTTTCCCGAAACCGAGTTTACCTATTGGCTTGAGGATACGATCCTCTGCTATGAGGACCCCACCCTATGGCCGTAAGAAAAGTCCGACACCTTTTCCGAATGTGTCGGACTTTTCTACATATTGAGGGGCTTTGCTCTTGCCTTATCTTCAAAATATGATATAATACGACTTGTATGCGCAAAAGGAAAGGAGCCCCTATGCTTTACATGCTCAAAACGCTTTTTATGAAGGCGATCATCAAAAGGAAGCAGGCAACCCCCCTTGACTACGGGATGGCGGAGGCCTATACCCTTCCGAAGGATGCGGATGACACCGTAAACAACAGCTACTATTTTTCGGCCCACGGGGAGGACGGCACCTCTCTTTATTGCCGCCTCGGCATCCGTGCCTCCTTCCGCGAGGTTTGGTTCTTCTATAAAAAGGGAGGCACCGCCTATACCCACCGCCAGCTGATCCATAAGGGGGACTGCCCCCTTTCGGTCGAGCGCGCGGAGGACGGCTGGCGCTTTACCTACCGCGGCATTCTGCAGGATGATGAGGGGAATGGGGTAGAGGCATCCTTCCGCGGTCTTTTCTCGTCAAGCGAGGCACCGGTTGACTTCTTTACCGACATGCCCCCCGTGCGTACCGCCAAGGCGATGGCAGGCGAAAGGTGGAGCCGTGACTTCTTCCGCGAGGTGCAAAAGAACAATCAGGTGCATTACGAGCAGCTTGGCAGGCTTTCGGGCACGCTTATCCTCGGCAGTGAGGAAACAGCACTTGACCTTCCTTGCGTGCGTGACCATTCCTTTGGCACGCGCAGATGGGAATATATGAATAACCACCTCTGGCTGATGGCGGTAAACGATACCTCCCAGCTGAATTTCTCCATGGTGTCCTACCCCGCCATGACCGCCCTTGAGGTCGGCAATTTCAAGCCGAGCGAGGGTGGGATGCGCTATCTGCTCTCGGCCGACTACGATCGCTTTGCCGTGGCGGAGGGTAAGATGCCGGAGAAGCTTTCCCTTACCCTGCGCCAAAAGGGCGGGGGTACGCTCTCGGTCCTTTGTGACTGCCGCTACTTTACCGAATATCTCTTTGAAGGTGGGGCTTACCGCCTGCTTGAGGGGATCGCCGAGTTCAAAATTGACGGCGTATCCTACCGCGGCATTCTTGAGCTTGGGTTTAACCGCGATGCCTCTCGTATATTCAACGGAAAAGACATAAGAAAGCTGAAGGTTTGACAGTATGAGAATCATTTCACTTGGCGCTCTTTCGGAGGAGGACGCAAAAAGGGCGGGCGGTAAGGCCCGCGGCCTTGACTTTATGAAGAAAGAGGGCTATACGATCGCAGACGGCTTTGTCGTCATGGAGCTTGATGCGCTCGGCAAAGAGGAGGAGAGGGATCTTCTTTCCGCCTTCCGCGCGCTGGGTGCCGAGCGGGTATCGGTCCGCTCAAGCGCTACGAACGAGGATGGGAGCGAGCTTTCCTCGGCCGGGCAGTACGAAACCTGCCTGAACGTGACCGAGGAGGGGCTGATCGAGGCTGTTCGCCATTGCCTTTCCTCGCTCTACGGTGAGCGCGCCGCCGCGTATGCCGAGGCCATGAGGACCGAGGGCGGCGGCAGGATGAACCTTGTTGTCGAGGAGATGGTGGATGCATCCAAGGCGGGTGTTGTCTTTACCACCGATCCCGGTGACCGGGATGCCGTCCTTATCGAATCGGTGGACGGGCTCGGTGAAAACCTGGTCAGCGGCCATGTTGCGGCCTATCGCTATTCGATCGCGCGGGACGGCTTCCGTTTCCCCGAGGTAGAGGGGAATCTTGATGCCCCGACCCTTGAGCGGATCTATAAGGAGAGCCTTGCGATCAAGGAGCGCTTTGGGTGTGAATCCGACCTTGAGTGGGCGGTGGACCGGGCAGGCCGTCTTTTCTGGCTCCAGCTCCGCCCGATCACCACGCTCGGGAATGCCGATGTCTTTGAGTTTGACACGGGGGAAAGCCTCAAGGGGCACCTCTTTACCAGCCGCAACGTAGGCGAGATGCTTCCCGGCGCCGTCACCCCGCTTTCCCTATCCACAAGCGTTCTGGCGATCGACTACGGCATCCGTGATATGATGCGCTATGTCGGATGCATGAAGAACGCCGGCGATATGCCCGATTTCTCTATCATCCTGCCCTTTGGCTATCACCTTTTCTTTGATATGACAAAGCTCCACAGGATGAAAAACCATGTGAAGATGGCCACCGCCGATGCGATGAACCTCTCGATCATGGGGGAATACTACCAGCCCTGTCCCGAGCCGGAGGGGACCCCGCGCAACATCTTTACAAGACTCTTCAACTGCACAAAATTCGGTAAATACCTCTTTTCCTCAAAGCGTGCCTGCCGTGAGGCGGAGGAGATCGCAAACGGCCTTACCTTCCTTGAAAGGGATACGGCGGCCGCGCTCTACGCCGAGATCGATGAAAAGCTCCCCGTGATGAATGAGGTGCTCTGCCGCCACTACATCTGCTCCAGCTTCTCGGGCTCGATGAACAGCACCCTGATGCTGACGCTTGAAAAGGATTTTGAGAGCAAGGAGGATTATCAGGCCTTTGTCGCTTCGATCCTCTCGGATATTGACGGAATCGAGAGCGCCGATATCCTGCGGGCGCTCCGTGAGCTTGGTGCTGCTGTGCTTGCCGTCTGTCCGGATGCCAAGAGCCTTTCGGAGGAGGAGCTTCTTGCCCTTCTTCATAATGGGGAATACACCGAGGTAGCCGCTCTTTACAGCGCCTTCCTCGAAAAGCACGGCCACCGCTCGATCAAGGAGGCAGAGCTGCGTAGCCGCGGCTGGCGGGACGATGAGGGGGCCCTTGTCCGCAATCTGCACGCCGTGCTTGTCGGCGGTCTTGAGGAGGCAGAGCACAAGCCCTACGACCCTGCGACCCTGTATTCCCGCTTTGGCCTTGTCAAGCGCAAGGCGCTCGGCTGGATCGGCAAGAATGCCCGCCGCGCCGTCTGCGAGAGGGAATATACCAAATCCCGCATCATCCGCGTGATCGATGCCTTTAAGGTGCAGTACCGCAAGCTGGCGGCCATCCTGGTGCAGGACGGCCTACTTCCCGATGAGGACCTGATCTACTTCCTTACCCACCGTGAGATCGGCCGCCTGATCGCGGGGGAAAGCTCCCTTGCCGAGCGCGCTCTTTCCCGCCGCGCGGTCTTCCCGGAGGCCGAGGCGCTTTCCTATCCCGATGTGTCGATCGGAAAGCCGAAGCCCCTTGCTGCCTTTAGTGCCGACTGTGGGGAAGCCCTGCACGGTGTCCCTGTGTCCCGTGGGCGCGTTGTCGGCCGTGCGCGCATCGTGAAGAGCGTTTCGGATGCCGAGGCACTGACGCACGGAGAGGTGATGGTTGCCTCCTTTACCGACATCGGCTGGTCGCCCTACTATTCGATTATCTCGGCCCTTGTCACCGAGGTGGGCAGCGCCCTTTCACACGGGGCGGTGGTCGCGCGCGAATACGGCCTTCCCACGGTTGTGAACGCCAAGGGTGCAACCGCCTGCATCAAGACGGGGGATCCCGTTCTTGTGGATGCCACCCACGGCACGGTCGCCATCCTTTCCGAGGAGGAATATGCCGAGGAAATGGGCAGGGTGGCCGTAGCTGTATAAAAAACTTTGCATTTTAAACCCCTGAAGGAGCTGTGTACCGAGCAGCTCCTTCTTTCTCTTTGGCGCACATGTGATTTTTTGCATATCGGGGACATACACATATAAGAAAAAGGGGGGCGCGGCGATGGGAGCGGGAACAAGGCGATTTTTGAAAAACGGGGCCTCCTTGGCGCTGGCGGCCGTCATTATGCGTACGGTTTCGGTCAGCTTTGGCGCTTATGTGAGTGAGGCGGTGGGGCCCGAGGGGATGGGGCTGTATTCTCTTATTATGAGCGTTTATACCCTTGCCGTTACGCTTGCCACCTCGGGGGTGCAGCTTGCCACCGTCCGCCTTGTGAGCGAGGCGCTCGGCAGAGGAAAGGAGGGGGAGGCGCGCGCCGCCCTTCGCACCGCTCTCCTCTATGCCCTTGCGTTTGGAACGGCCGCCTCGCTTATTCTCTTCTTCGGTGCCCCCCTCTTTGGCAGGCTTCTTCTGCGTGATATGCGTACCCTGCCTGCCTTGCGGCTTCTCTCGCTCGCCCTTGTGCCGGTGGCGACCTCCTCGGTCTTTTCGGGGTATTTTACAGCCGTCCGCCGCCCGACCCGTGCCGCCGCCGTATCCATGGGTGAGCAGGGGCTGCGGATCCTTCTCACCGTGCTGGCACTCGGCGCTCTGCTTCCGCGCGGTATGACCTACGCCTGCCTTGCCCTTGTCGGCGGCTCGGCCATTGCAGAGGTTCTTTCGGCCCTCACGCTCGGCCTTCTCTATTTTTTTGACCGCCGCCGTCCGCGAGGGGGCAAAGAGGAGCCCGCCCCCGTGCGCGCACTCTTTGGCATCACCCTTCCGATCGCCGCCTCCTCGTACGTTCGCTCGGGGCTTTTAAGCACAGAGCATATGATGATTCCGCGTGCCCTTGAGAAGGGGAGCGCCTCGCGCGAGGAGGCGCTTGCCTCCTACGGCACGCTTTCGGGTATGGCGCTTCCTCTTGCCCTATGGCCGATGGCCATTCTCTCCGCCTTTGCGGGGCTTCTCGTGCCCGAATTTGCCGAGCGGGCAGCAAGAGGGGCGGAGGGGGAAAACCGCCGCATTTGCGAAAGGAGCCTTGCGCTTGCTCTCGCCTTCGGCCTCCTTTCGGGTGGGATCCTCGCCGCATACGCCCTTCCGCTTTCCCGCGCCGTCTATGGAACGCGTGAGGTTGCCGTATATCTGGCCCTGCTTGCCCCCATTCTCCCCGTGATGTACCTTGACCACGTGACAGACATGATGCTCAAGGGGCTTGGGCGGCAGGTCTATGCAATGGCGGTCAATATCCTTGATTCGCTTGCCAGCATTCTCCTCGTTCTTCTGCTTTTGCCCCGTCTTGGCGCACCGGGATACGTGCTGGTTATCGCACTTGCCGAGATCCTTAATTTCTCGCTCAGCATTCTGGGGCTTTCGGGGGCGCTCTCCTTCCGCTTTCCCCTGCTTCGCGGCTTTCTTTTCCCTGCGGCCGCTGTGCTGCCGTCCGTCACGCTGGCGCGCCGCCTCATTCCGCCCACCTCGGTGCCCATGCTCATTCTTTCGGTCCTGCTTGCGATCCTCCTCTCGATTGGGCTTCTCACGGCCCTTTGGCTTCTTTTTGAGAAAAAAGTCCCAAAAAAGAAAAAAGCCGCCCCCGCCTCTATTGACAAGGGGGTGGGATTCGGCTACAATAAAAGGGAAGTAAAATGAAAGAGGAAGAAGATGGAGGCCTGCTGCTTTACCGGTCACCGCCATCTCCCGGTGGGGGAGGAAAGGGACCGCCTGCGTGATCGTTGTGAGGATGCCGTGCGCCGTGCGTATGCCCTCGGCTGCCGCCGCTTTTATTCGGGGGGCGCCTTTGGCTTTGATATGCTTGCCTCGGCCGTTGTCTGCCGCCTCCGAGATACCGAATATCCGGATATCTCGCTGAATCTTCTGCTCCCCTGCAAAAACCAGGAGGCCAAATGGAGCGCGCGTGATAAGCTCCGCTATGCCGCCATGCTCTCGCTTGCAGATACCTACACCTACCTTGCCGAAGAATATAAAGAGGGAGTCATGGCCGCCCGCAACCGTGCCCTTGTCGCATCCTCCGACCTCTGCATCGCCTATCTTGTAAGCTATGCGAGCGGCACGGGAATGACGTACAGGGAGGCAAAGAGGTGCGGTCTTGAGATCTGGAACCTCGCCTCGCTTGCATAAATTCCGCAATACTTCATTGCCGAAAGCACCCCCACCTTGACGTACGCTCTGTACGCCGGCGGCGCGGGTGCTTTCTTCACCTGTGCTGCCTCATAGTCGTTGGGCGTTGCAATCACAGATTGCGCCTTCAACTCCTTGAGTCGGGCACTTCGCGGCGCGAAAACGAGCCACAGGCGCGTTTTCACTTGCTCACCTCGTCTTGGAACAATTTCTGCTCCGCGAGGCTATTTCGGTAGCACTTCGTTGTCGGGGCGCATGCTGACTTCGGCGTACGCGTAAGTACGCCGTCAGGGCGCGTATTCGCCCGGCGGCTTTCCAAATGAAAAGGACAGAGAAAATTCTCTGTCCTTTTTTTGGCATAGGGTTATTTCTTTGTACACCGTGAGGGATGGCAGGTGAGATATAGGATCTGCCGTTCCTTCCCAAGCTCGCAAAGAAGCGAGAGGGCGGCGGCAAGATTCCCCTCATCAAGGGTAGCAAAGGGGTCGTCAAGCAAAAGGGGTGGCGGCTCCTTTGGATAGAGCGCATCGGTAAGTGCAAGCCGCAGGCAGATATCCGCGATCGCAAGAAGTCCTGTGCTAAGATAGGTCGCCTCGTGTGCCTCGCCGCCAGCCGTAAAGGAGAGGGCAAGGTCAAGGTCAAGCTGCGCCTCCCCCACCTTGCTTGTGAGAAGACGGTCGGTATAGGTCTTGATATGCGCTCTCACGCCGCCGAGGTAGGCCTCCTCATAGGAAGCGCGCGCCTCGGTAAGAAGCGTGAGCGTTTTATCAAGCGTTTGAAGCCTTTCGGTCAGCGCACAAACGGTAGAGTCACATGCGGCCTCATATTCAAGAAGGGCAGGGAGTGCGCCGGCAAGGCGCGCGCATTCCTCGGTCCTTTGCCCCTTTTCCGCAAGGGATGCCGTCAGGGCGGCGCGTGCGGCCTCGGTGCGCAGAAGCAGGTCGCCGGGATCGCTCTTTTCAGCCTCCCCCCCTGCATCCTTGCCCTTCAGATTCTCCGAAAGATGCACGATCTCGCTCTTCAGATCAAGCACGCTCTCCTGCTTCATCCGCAGCTCCTCGGTAAGGGTACGCAGGGCCATGACCCGCCGCGCGGCACTCGCATCGGCAGGGAGAGTGGGATAAAGGGAAAGAGCCCCTTCAAGCTGCTCCCGGAGCGCCTCCTGCGCCTCCTTCGCACGCTCGGCACGCTCGCGCTCCATACGGGCACGCAGCCCCCTCTCGTAAAGCGCATCGATCTCATAAACTGTCGCATTCCGTAAAAGACCAAAGCGGACAAAAAGATCCCCCGCCTCCTCCTCGGCGCGCGTGTATTCCGCTTTCCACTCGGCATAGGCGGCGGCCTTCTCGGCTGCGGCGCGGCCCTCTTGCTTGGCGTGTATAAGAAGCGCAGTGCCACCTATGGCAAGGCATGCGCCGAGCGCAAGCAGGCCGATGGCAAGCGGGATAAGGAAGAAGAAGGCGGCAATGCCGAGGGCGGCCGATACAGCCGCCAGAAGGAAGCATGCGCGCATGGCATGCCCGCTGTTTTTGGCGGTGTGCGGCTCGCTTTCGGCAAAATCGTAAAGTTTTGTTTTCAGTTCATCCCTTCGGCGCACAGCCCTCCGCATAGCGGTGACTGTTTCGCCATCCGGGTATAGCGTAGCATTTTCCGATCGGAAAGCCTCCACCTCAAGGGAGAGGCGCTCGGCCTCAGCGGCATCCCTTGCAAGGGCATCCAGCGCTTCGCGGGAGGGTGTGCCGCTTGGGAAGGCGGCAAGGAGCGCGCGCTCCTCGGTCCTTTCCCTCTCAAGGCGGGCATGGAGCTCGGCAAGGCGGCGCTCGGTTTCCTTCCTTTCGCCAAGGCGGCGGTCAAGGGCGGATTTCTCCGCACGCAAGGAGGCAAGCGTGCTGTCGAGCGCGGCGGCGCGCTTCTTTTCCTCCTCCATATCCGAAAAGAGAAGCGTGAGCTGCTCCTCTGCCGCCCTTGCCACCGCGATCTCGCTTCTTACGCGGAAAAGCTCGCGCTCGGCAAGGTCAAGCTGCTTCTGGCCGTTTTTCTGGTTGTTCTGGGTACGGATCTCGCGGCGCTTGTCTTTAAGGAGAGAAATGGCGCGGTCAAAGGCGGCCATATCGTCCTCCTCCCCCTCGATCCCGCCGAGCTTTGCCGAAATATCGGCGGTTTTCCCTGCGGTGATGCCGCGGGAGGAGAGATAGGCCGTTTTCATAAAGGAGGGGCCGTCCACCCCAAAGAGGGCACGTCCGATCTCCTCGCCAAAGGCATCGGTCGGAAGGCCGCTTGCTTCATCGATCACCAAAAGCTCCTCACGGAGCTTCACCTTGCCCGTGCGCTCAAAATAGCGCTCAATACGGTATCTCTTCCCCTCGTTTTGGAAGGTGAGCGTGCCGCCAAAGCGGCCGCCCTGCCAGGGCTCGTAAAGCTTTGCCTCGTTTTTTTCAAGAGAATGGCCCTCCTTGCCAAAGCCGAAGAGCATGACCTTGATAAAGGCGGCGAGGGTGGATTTTCCCGCGCCGTTCGGCTCGCAGATCTCGCAAAGCCCCTCCTTGAAGGTAAAGGCGCGCTCACGCACACCGCCAAAGGCGGTGATATACAGGGATAGGAGCCTCATATCTCATCCCCCTCTCCGCAGAGGGCGGCAAGCCCCGCCCGTAAAATGTCCCGGCGCTCCTCATCCGAAAGCTCTGCCGCCATTACACGCCGCACAAACTCTCCCTTGAGGGTCAGACTGCCAAGATAGTCCTCCGGGCGGACAAGAAGCCCGGTCTTGTCCTTGATCTCAAAATAAAAGTAGGGTGCCCCCAGCATCTCGGTCAGCTGTGCGGTATTCACGCGGCGCGCATCAAGCGGCAGCCTTCCCACCAGCACCACCCGCACAAGATCCTCGTGTACAATGCCAAAAAGCGAGGCCTTTATACGCTCCGCCACATGTGAAAGCTCGGTCCCCTCGATCTCTACCTCGAGCACGTGCACAAGCCGCTTTGCCGTACGGAGAAAGCGGGGCTCGGGGGGGGACTGCGCGGTATCCACGATCAGCACACCGCATTCTCCCGCCTCGTCCATCCCACGCCCCTCGGGCGTGCCGGGATACGCATAGACACCGCGCGCATCAAGGCGGCCTTGGCGGTGGCTGTGAAAGTGGCCGAGGGCAAGATAGTCAATACCGCGCCCCGCAAGGCGCCCAAGGATGATATCCCCTGCCTCTCCCGCACCCCCCTCACGCACCGTGCCGTGCAGAAGCACCACATTTTTACGCGCAGGGGCGGGCGATAGCGCATCATACGGGATCTCCTCCTTTGGCGCGATGCCATAGACATCGGTATCGCCACAGGAAACGGCCTGCCACTCACTTCCGAACACGGTGAGGTTTTCTGGAAGATCGGCGGTGGGAAAGCCCCCTCCGTCATGGTTGCCGGGCAGACAGAAAAAGCGGACGCCCCTATGGTGGCGTACCGTATCAAGAAAGCCCGCAAGAAGCGAGGGGCAGGGCGTTGCCGTATCGAAAAGGTCACCCGCGATCAGGACAGCCGCCCCCTCCTCCTCGGCAAGCCTTGCGATCCGCGCAAAGGAGAGAAGGAGCTCCCCTCGGCGCAGCTCGGCTTTGTCGGCAGAGAGGTGCGCCTCGGTCCTGGCTCCGAGGTGGAGATCGGCCGTATGGATAAATTTCATGGAAATGCTCCCACTATGTTATATTATACTCTTATTATAGGGGACACGCGGCCGAATGTCAAGCGCCCTCTTGCAAAGCGCCCTCCCTTATGGTAGAATGAAAGAAAAAAGGAGACGCGCTTTATGATACGCACGGTGTTTTTAGATCTTGACGGTACCCTGACCGATTCCCGCCGCGGGATCCTTTGCGGCGCGTCCTACGCGCTTGGGGCGCTTGGTATTTCGGTTCCGCCGGACGAGGTGACCACCGAGTTCATCGGTCCTCCGCTTTACGATTCCTTCCGCAAGTATTACGGCCTTTCGGATGCGGATGCCCGCCGTGCCGTTTCTCTCTACCGGGAGTATTACAGCAAGGAGGGGCTTTTTGAAAACGAGGTCTATCCCGGCGTGCCCGAGATGCTTGCCGCCCTTAAAGGCGCAGGCCTTTCGCTTTATCTTGCCACCGGCAAGCCCCATCCGTATGCGCGGCGCATCATCACCCATTTTGGGTTGGACAGCTGCCTTGACGGTGTCTTCGGCGCCGAGTTTGACGGAACGCACGGCGACAAGGCCGATCTGCTTGCTTACGCACTTCGGGAGCTGGATATTTCCCCTTCGGATGCCCTGATGGTGGGCGACCGCCGCTTTGATATGGAGGGGGCACTTCGTGTCGAAATGACCCCCATCGGCGCGCTTTGGGGGTACGGTGACAGGGGTGAGCTCACCTCGGCCGGTGGCCGCCTTCTTGCAAAAAGCCCGCAGGAAGCAACGGCGCTGATCCTCTCGCTCCTCAAATAAAAACGCCCCACAGGGCGTGTTTTCTTATATGAGCGGTAAAAGAAGCACCATCAGGGGGATGGTCAGGGCCGAAAGAAGGGTACCGAGCAGAACGCTTCCCGCCGCTGTTTCCTGCCCCTCTCCGAGCAGCTCCGAGAAATTCTGCACGATCGCCGCGATCGGGCAGGCCGAGAGAATGTAGATCGCCGCGGCAAGATCGCGGCTGATGGGCAGGACGAGGAGAAAGCCGAGCATAAGAAGTGGGCAAAGCAGCTGCTTGACGGCCACAATGGCATAGAGCATCGGATGGCCGAATACCGCGCGGGGCGAGATAAGCGCAAGCCGCATACCGAGGATGATCATGCAGATCGGGGTGGACATGCGGGAAAGCACCGCGATCATATCGTCAAGCATCGGGGTGATAAGGGCGCCCGGGGTTGTGGCCGTAAAGAAGAAGGGCAGGGCGGCAAGCACGCCGAGGGTGGCGGGATTGAATATGATCTTTCTGATGCTGACGTAGCGGCGGTCGCGCGAGATGACGGCACAGCCGAGGGTAAAGGCCACCATGTTGAGCGAGAGGGCGCAGATGGCGGCGGCCGCAGGCGCGTTTTCCGAGCCGGGCAGCAGCATTTCAAGGATCGGGATGCCCATAAAGCCGTAGTTGCCAAAGGCAGAGGCGAGGGTGTAGATGCGGTAACGCGTATCCTTCTGTGAGCGCTTGCGGAAAAGAAAGAAGAAAAGCCCGATCAGCCCTACATGAAAAAGGGTGCTGAGGAGAAAGGTGATGCCCATTTCAAGAAGCAGGGCGGGGGTATAGGTCAGCTTCAGCATGGTGTGCATCATAAGGGCAGGCTGGCTGACGTACACAAGGAGCTTGGTGATCGGCGTGATGCCCTCCGCCCCAAGCAGGCGGGTCTTGATAAATAAAAAGCCGGGCACGGCGTAAAGGAGCATCATCGCCATCGTGACAAAGGCGGTCAGCATGGTCTGCATAGGACACCTCAAAAAAGCATTTGATAGGGCAAGTATAGCATAAATCGCGCTTTGCGGCAAGCGCTTTTCAAAAAGAAAGGAAAAAATGTAAAAAACCACTTGACAAACGAAAGAGAAGGTTGTATAATACTTACGCTATCCTAAGACAGCAGGTTCCCGTAAAAGTGCTATGCACCATCCTGCCGAGGAGAAAATGAAGAGTGTTTGCTTTCCTTTTTCTTTCGGCATGCGTAGCCGTGGGAAAAGGATTTTATTTTTTACGGAGGTTAAACGAAATGCCCAGTCAGAAGATTCTTGCCGCAAAGCAGGAAGCGGTTGCATCGCTGGCCGCCAAGATCCGTACTGCCACGGCCGGTGTGCTTGTGAAGTACGAAGGCATTACCGTCGAGGACGATACCAAGCTCCGCGCCGCGCTTCGCGCCGCAGGGGTTGAGTACACCGTTCTGAAGAACTCCATCACCGGCCGCGCCTGTGATGAGGTTGGCTTCGGCGCTCTTAAGGAGCACCTCGTTGGTATGACCGCGCTTGCAATCAGCCAGAACGATCCCGTTGCCGCCGCCAAGATCATGAAGGAATATGCCGACAAGATCGAGTCCTTCGAGATCAAAGCAGGCTTCGTGGAAGGTGAAGTGCTTGAGCAGAACGGCGTTATGGCTCTTGCCGAGATTCCCTCGCGCGAGGTTCTCATTGCCAGAATGCTTGGCAGCATGATGTCGCCGCTCTACGCCTTTGCCCGCGTTCTTCAGGCAAAGATCGACAAGGACACCGAGGGTGCCCCTGCCGAGGCCTGATCGCACATCCCACATCGCAAAGATCCAAAACAAAAAACAAAAATTTAAAAGAAAGAACGATTTTAATCGGAGGTTAATTTATCATGGCTAGCGAAAAAATCACCCAGATTCTCGAAGAAGTGAAGGCTCTTACCATCCTTGAGCTTGCTGACCTTGTCAAGGCTCTTGAAGAGGAGTTCGGCGTTAGCGCTGCTCCTGTTGCCGTTGCCGGCGCCGCTGTTGCTGCTGCCGCTCCCGCCGCTGAGGAGAAGACCGAGTTTGACGTCATCCTCAAGGCCTTTGGCGACAAGAAGCTTGACGTTATCAAGGCGATCCGTAACATCACGGGTCTCGGCCTGAAGGAAGCGAAGGACCTCGTTGAGGGCGCTCCCAAGACTGTTAAGGAAGGCGTTACCAAGGAAGAGGCCGACAAGGTTGCCGAGGAGCTTAAGGCTGCCGGCGCCGAGGTCGAAATCAAGTAATTTTCGCGGACAGAAATTGTCTGAACGCAAAAAACCACCTGCTGCGGCAGGTGCTTTTTTGCTTGCATCAGATTCCCTCCGATACTCGGCTTGACGTATGAGATATACGCCTGCGCCTGCGTTTCTCGGCTATCTTCGCCCAAGACAATTTCTGTCGCGCGAAAATCCTTCGTATGGGCAGAGGGGCCCCTACCCCCCCTTTCTGCGGCAGGTGCTTTTTTTGCTTGCTCTGGATTCCCTCCGATACTCGGCTTGACGTATGAGATATACGCCTGCGCCTGTGTTTCTCGGCTATCTTCGCCCAAGACAATTTTTTTCTTGCAAAAGGCGGGGCGGTATGCTATACTAATGGCAAGAAACAGTGTGAGGTGTCTGCTATGACCGAGCAAGTGAAGATCCAAAAGCTGCATCCGAATGCCAAGATCCCGACCTATGGGAGCGCGGCGGCGGCGGGTGCTGACCTTTATGCACTCCTTGATTCTCCCCTCGTGATCGAGCCCGGCAAGACGGTGCTCGTGAGAACCGGGGTCGCAATGGCGTTGCCCCTTGGCACGGTTGGTCTTATTTTTGCGCGCAGCGGGCTTGCCACCAAAAGAGGGCTTGCGCCTGCCAACAAGGTTGGCGTGATCGATGCTGATTACCGCGGTGAGATCATGGTGGCCCTTCACAACCACGGGGATGCTCCCGCAACGGTGGAGGTGGGCGAGAGGATCGCACAGCTGGCCATCGTTCCGTATCTGACGGCCGCCTTTCTTGAGAGTGACTCGCTTGACGAAACCGAGCGCGGCGCGGGCGGCTTCGGCTCGACCGGGAGGCAGTAATGGGAACGCCCGTATTGCCAAAGGGGACGGTTGATTTTCATACCCATATCCTCGGTGGGGTAGATCACGGCTCGTCATCCCTCTCTACCTCGGTAGCGCAGTGGCGCCTGATGGCGGCGGCGGGGCTTTCCGCTGTCGTGGCCACCCCGCATTTCTACGCGCATGAGGAAGCATCCGTTGCCTCCTTCCTTGACCGCCGTGATGAGGCCGCGCGCGCCCTTCTTGAAGGGGTTGAGCGCGGGGGGGATATGCGCCTTTATCTTGGCGCGGAGGTGCTCGTGTTTCCCGGACTTGAGGAGCTGCCCGACCTTGATCGGCTGACGGTCGCGGGGACCGATATCATTCTGCTTGAAATGCCGCTTGGCGGCTGGTCCCGCCTGCACCTGCGTACCGTTTCAAGGATCGCCTCGCGCGGGCTTACGCCCCTGCTTGCCCACCTTGACCGCTATGCGCTCTCCTCGCTCGATATGCTGTACGATAATCCCGCCTTCCTTTTCCAGGTGAACGTATCGGCCCTTCTCGGCATGAGCGCCACAGGGCGCTACTTCCGCCGTATGCTGAAGGCAGGGGCCATCGCCGCCCTCGGGAGCGATCTGCACGGCATTCCGAAAAAGGGATATGCCCGATACGCGCGTGCCTTCTGCCGCGCGGGAAAGGCGCTTGAGATCGTCAACGCGCACACCGCGGAAATGCTCTCTTGTGCCACCCCTGCCACCGTTTGATTGCACCGTGTGCTGTAAAAACAACAAAACGTAAAGAAAACATAACAAAAAAGCAAGGCTGTGCCTTGCTTTTTTCTTTCGATAGGATCGGCTTATGCCTTCCCGATCCTCTTGCAGAGATACGGGATCGCCCTCTCAAACTCAACGCCGTAGTTCACATGATCGGGGTTGTCAAGCGTCAGTGCGATGCACTCTACCGTGTAGTCGGCAGCCACCTTCAGCGCCTCGCGGTAGTCGCCCCCCTCAACAAGAGCGCCCGTGAAGGCAGAGGCAAAGATGTCGCCCGTGCCGTGGAAGGCGGCGGGCAGATGCTCACGGCAGTAGTAGAAGAATTCATCCTTCTCTCTGTCGTAGGCCGCAACGCCCAGCTTTCCCTTCTCGAAGGATACACCCGTGAGCACCGCGACTCTCGGGCCGAGGGCGGCGAGCTTTTTCAGGACATCCTTGATATAGGCTTCGTCATAGTCGCTTCCGGGATAGGGGATGCCCAGCATAAAGGATGCCTCTGTCAGGTTCGGAAGAATGATGTCGGCCTTAGCGCAGAGCGTGGCCATCTCCTTGGCAAATTCCTCGGTAAAGCCGGGGTAGAGCTTGCCGTTGTCGGCCATTACGGGGTCCACGATCCGCCATGCGCCGCTGTAAGAATCAAAGAGGCGGGAAACCACCGCCAGCTGCTCGCGCGAGCCGAGATAGCCGGTATAGACGGCCGAGAAGCCAAGCGCCTCCTTCTGCCAGTGGTCGATGATCGGATTAAGATCCTCGGTCAGATCGCGGAAGGTGTATCCGCGGAACATCGTGTGAGTAGAGAGCACGGCTGTCGGCAGGATGGCACACTCCACCCCCATGGCCGAGATAATGGGGAGCGCCACGGTTAAGGAGCACTTTCCCACGCAGGAGATATCCTGTACGGTAAGAATACGGTTCATTGTTTTTCCTTTCTAAAGAAAGCCGCAGGGGAATCGCCTTCCGGCGATTCCCTCCGGACCTTTCATGCATCAGCGGTAACGCTCGGTGTGAGCCTCGTACGTGGTGTGCAGAAGCTCGTGTGCCTTATGAGAGTTGGGTTCACCGAGGAAGTCTTCGTACAGCTTCTTGATCTGTACGTTGTTGTGCGACTGGCGGATCACCTGGCGCTCGTCCTCGCTGTAGAGGGCGGCTGCGCGCTTGTCGCGGTAGGTATCGAGAATGTCAGGATCCTCATTCGGGAGGAGAGCAGGACGGACGAAGGGCTGGCCACCGCCGCAGATACAGCCGCCGGGGCAACCCATGATCTCAATGAAGGTGTAGGGCGACTTGCCGGCACGGATATCGTCAAGCAGGGGCTTGGCGTTCTTCATGCCGTGGGCGATCGCGATCTTGATCTCGGTGCCGCCGAGCGTAAGAGAGGCCTCACGGATGCCGTCAAAGCCGCGGACGGCCGTGAAGGCGATATCCTTGTACTCCTTGCCCTCAAGCACGAAGTAAGCGGTACGCAGGGCCGCCTCCATCACGCCGCCGGTCACGCCGAAGATGACGCCGGCGCCGGTGTAATCACCGAGCAGGTCGCCGTCAAACTCCTCGTCAGGCAGACGGTTGAAGTTGATGCCCGACCTCTTGATAAGGTCGCCAAGCTCGCGGGTGGTGAGAACCGCATCCACGTCCTTGATGCCGTTCTTCTGGAGCTGGGGACGGTCCTTCTCGTACTTCTTGGCCGTGCAGGGCATGATCGACACCACAAAGATATCCTTGGGGTCAAGGCCGCATCTCTCGGCGTAGTAGGACTTGACGATCGCACCCATCATCTCGTGGGGCGACTTGCAGGACGAGAGGTGACCGAGAAGGTCGCCGTAGTAGTACTCGGCATAGTTGACCCAGCCGGGCGAGCAGGAGGTGATCATCGGGAGCTTGCCGCCGTTCTTGACACGGCCGAGAAGCTCGGTGGCCTCCTCCATGATGGTAAGGTCGGCAGTAAAGTTGGTGTCATACACACGCTGAAAGCCAAGACGGCGGAGCGCCGCGACCATCTTGCCGGTCACAGCAGTGCCGATCTTCATGCCAAACTCCTCGCCAAGCGCCACGCGCACGGCAGGAGCGGTCTGCACGACAACGAACTTGCCGGCGGCCATTGCAGCATCGATCTTGTCGATCTCCGAAACCTCGGTGAGAGCACCGGTAGGGCACACGCTCACGCACTGGCCGCAAAGGATACAGGGCGAATCGGCAAACGAACGGTTGCCGGCAGGCGCCACGATGGTGGCAAAGCCGCGGTTCTCAAAGCCGAGAACACCAAGGCCGTGGGCATTCTTGCAGCGCTCAACACAGCGGCCGCAAAGCACGCACTTGGAGGTGTCACGCTGGATGGAGGGGGTGAGTCTGTCCACCGTGACAGGGGTCTTCGAGCCCTCGAACATATCCTCACGCGCACCGGTCAGCTTGGCCACGTGCAGAAGCTCGCAGTTCGCGTTCTTCGTGCACTGCTGGCAGTTCTTGTTGTGGTTGGAAAGAAGGAGTTCAACCGAGGCGCGGCGGGCAGCCGTAGCCTTGGGGCTCGAGATGCGGATCTCCATACCCTCCGCAACGGGGTACACGCACGAGGCCACAAGGCCGCGGGCGCCGGTCGCCTCAACAAGGCAGACGCGGCAGGAGCCGCGCGAGCACTCGCCGTGGTTGAAGGCGCAGAGCGAGGGGATCTCGTAGCCGCACTTGCGTGCCGCCTCGAGAATGGTAAGTCCCTCCTCGACAACGTAGGGCTGGCCTTCGATCTTAATATTTACAGTAGCCATTTCGCTATCTCCTCTCTCTTATTCCTTCACGATCGCCTTGAACTTGCACGAGGCAAGGCAGAGACCGCACTTGATGCACTTATCCTGATCGATGGTGTGGACCTCCTTCACTTTACCCACGATCGCGCCCACGGGGCACTGACGTGCGCAAAGCGTACAGCCCTTACATTTATCCTCAACGATCTTGTACTGCATCAGGTTCTTACAGACCTTGGCAGGGCACTTCTTCTCCACGATATGCGCGATGTACTCATCACGGAAGTGGGCAAGGGTCGAGAGGATCGGGTTGGCCGCGGTCTGACCGAGCGCGCAAAGCGAGTTGGTCTTGACCGTTTCACCGAGAGCCTCAAGCTCCTCAAGATCCTTCATCGTGCCCTGACCGTCAGTAATACGGGTCAGAAGCTCGAGCATGCGCTTGGTACCGATACGGCAGGGCGAGCACTTACCGCAGGACTCATCGCAAATGAATTCCATGTAGAATTTGGCCACGTCCACCATGCAGTTGTCCTCGTCCATGACGATGGCACCGCCCGAGCCCATCATAGAGCCCTTGGCAACGAGGTTGTCAAAGTCGATCGGCTCGTCAAGGAACTCGGCCGTCAGACAGCCGCCCGAGGGGCCGCCGGTCTGGATCGCCTTGAACTGCTTGCCGCCGGGGATGCCGCCGCCGATGTCGTACACAAGCTCACGCAGGGTGGTACCCATCGGGATCTCGACAAGACCGACATTGTTGACCTTGCCGCCGAGAGCAAACACCTTGGTGCCCTTCGACTTCTCGGTGCCGCATTCGGCAAACTTGGCCGCGCCCTCACGCAGGATGTAAGGCACGCAGGCAAGCGTTTCCACGTTGTTCACGATGGTGGGCTTGCCCCAAAGACCCTTCACGGCAGGGAAGGGAGGACGGGGGCGAGGCATACCGCGCTGGCCCTCGATCGAGTTGAGAAGAGCCGTCTCCTCACCGCAGACGAAGGCGCCTGCGCCAAGGCGGATATGTGCCTGGAAGGAGAATCCGCTGCCGAAGATGTTGTCACCGAGAAGCCCGAGCTCGTTGGCCTGCTTAATGGCAAGGCGCAGACGGTTCACGGCAGTCGGATACTCGGCACGAACATAGAAATAACCGTTCTTGGCACCGATGGCATAGCCGGCAATGGCCATACCCTCAATGACCGCAAGGGGGTTACCCTCGAGGATCGAGCGGTCCATGAAGGCGCCGGGGTCACCCTCGTCACCGTTGCAGACCACATACTTATCTTCATTGTCCTGGGCATAGGCGAACTGCCACTTGCGCCCGGTGGGGAAGCCACCGCCGCCGCGGCCGCGCAGGCCCGAATCAAGGACCTCCTTAATGACGTCCGCACGGTCCATGGTGAGCGCGCGGGCAAGGCCGGCGTATGCGCCGTAGCCAAGCGCCTCGTCAATGCTTTCGGGGTTGATGACGCCGCAGCCGTGCAGAGCCACTCTCTTCTGCTTCTTGTAGAAGTTGATGTCCTCCTGACGGGCAACCGTCTTACCGGTCTCGGGCTCGATGAAGAGAAGTCTCTCCACGACCTCGCCGCCGATAATATCCTTCTCCACGATCTCCTCCACATCCTCGATCTGTACGAGGCGGTAAAGGGTATCCTCGGGATAGATCTTGACAAAGGGACCCTGCGAGCAGTAGCCGAAGCAGCCGACCTGGTTGACCGAAACGCGGTCGGAAAGACCCTTTTCGGCAATCATCGCCTCGATCTTCTTGCGGATCTCGTCAGAATTCGAGGAAAGACAGCCGGTACCGCCGCAAAGCACGATGGCACGGTGGCCCTCCTTACCTGCAAACTTGTCACGGAGCGCATCGGTGCAGGAGCAGATCTTGCTCTCGAGCGCTTCTCTTGATGTAATCTTGCTCATGCTTCGCTACCTCCAAGCTTCTTATATTCGGCCACAACGCCCGGCACGTCCGAAACGGCCATCTTCGGGTACACCTTGCCGTTGATGGTGACAGCAGGGGCGATACCGCAGGCGCCGATGCAGCGCAGGGCATCCAGGGTGAAGAGCCCGTCCTCGGTGGTTCCGCCGGGGGCGATCCCGAGAAGCTCCGAGAATTTGTCAATGATCTGCTGGGCACCCTTGACATAGCAAGCCGTGCCGAGGCAGCAGCCGATGACATATTTGCCCTTCGGCTTCAGCGAGAAGAAAGAGTAGAAGGTGACAACGCCGTAGATCTCGGCTACCGAGATCCCGGTCTTCTCCGAGACGAGCTCCTGGACCTCGACCGGAATATAGCCATATTCGGTCTGAATGTCACTGAGAATCATCATCAGAGGTGTGGTTTCCTTGGCGTATCTGTCGCAGATCTCGGTGATCTTCTTGACAGCCGCCTCATTGAGATGAGCCATGAGGTTCCTCCTTGTTTGTCACGGCATTTCTGCCGCCTATTTTACCACCCATCATTATAGCATACGGCGCAAAAAAAGTCAATATGTAGGCGGGCGGAATTAGTGGCCCTTTGGAGGAAAACCCGCCCTTTCTGCCGACCGCTGTCAAAAAACAAAAAGATACGGCGGCCGGAGCCGCCGTATCGGGAATATTGCGATAAAGGAATTACTGGAGCTCGGTGACGTCACCCGGGAAGACCTCGATCACAACCTGCATCGAGGAAGCGCCGGCGGCCGTCATCGGGATGTGCTGGAACCACCTGTCGCCGATCTGGTCGGGCAGAGGAGGAAGATCCGAGTTATCCTTCGGATTCTTACCTGCCGAGGTCGTGTTCAGCATGGTGGGCGTAGAATCCTTCATCATATAGACGGGGGTGAAGGGTGCGCCGATGCCGGCACCGTCATGGGCGAAGTTTTCGCCACTGTCGGCAGCATTTGTGACCATCACGGCGTTGAAGGCGGGGATCGCATCGTTGCCGTAGCCCTGCGTAGGCGTCAGATACTGGGGGAAGCCTGCGTAGGCGTATGCATAGGCGTAGAAGCCTTCCTTGCCGCCCAGCATGGATTTGACCATGCCGGCCGCAGGCGTGGCACCGTAGGACTGGAACCAGGGCTCTGCACCCGTCACGAAGTTCGTGACCACCACGTTCTCCCCGAAGATCGCGTAGCCGGAATGGGCCATGCTCTCCTCCGTGATCGGCGTATCCGAGAAGATGATGGCAGGGCCCGAGCTTCTGCCCATGAAGGTGTTCGACATGGTAAGCCCGACCTGACCCCAGGCAAAGAAGGATGCGTTGAAGTTGTTGTCGATGGTCACGTTGTTCAGCGTAACAGCGGTGAGCAGCGCACTCGGCGTGCCGGGCGTGTTGGTCTCGTTCACATCAAAGGTGACATCGTAGCCGTCGGTATGCACAGCAGACTGCGTATGCTCGATCTTCACGTTGTCAAGCACCGCGTTTGCCTCACGGACGATGATGCCGTGGAAGGCACCCGAGGAGGCGACCACTGCCTTTTCCCCATTGAGGATCGGATAGGTCTTCTCCCAATAGGTCTTGGCATTCGGGTCGTTGATGTTTCTTGTGAGCTCCTGCTCGTTACCCGTGATGTAAAGGTCGTTCATGTAGAGGGTGCCGCCCGCTTTGGTGGAGGCGTTACCGGCATCCTGCACGTAGCCGAAGATACCGACCTGTACGTTGACAAGCTGGTAGTAGCTCTCGTTAAGACCGGTGTAACCGTCGGCCCATCTGCTCTTGTCGCCAAGCTCGGGATTGATGGCAGGGAGGCCGGAGGCATCGATCTTGTAGCTGTTACCGTTGATGGTGACCTGGTCATTGCCGGTAGGCAGACGCAGATAGACGCCGTTCTTGTAATCGTCATTATGAACGAGAATGTTTCCACCGCTGACGGTGTAGTGCTGGGGCTGAAGAGCTGCGGTGATATTGCGCAGAATGTTGATCGTGTTGATCTGCATATTGGCAAAGGCCGCATACAGCTCGTCATTGGTGTAAACGTTTACGCCGCTGTTGAGAAGGACGGTGACGGTGGCCGAAACATTGTCCTCCTCAAGGGCGTATTCGGGGTAGTAGGTGATCGTCAGGGTATGACCGATCAGGTCATCGTCAAAGTCGATCTTGCCGCCGGGGAGAATGGTGTACCGATCGCCCGTAAGGGTGGTCTGGCCATCCTTCACCACAACGCGGTAGGGGATTCTGTCAAGAGAAACGTTACCGCCGACAATGTCGGGAAGGAAGCCCTTGTGACCGGCATCGATGGTGGTGCTGATGCCGCCCTTGAAGTTGGCTTCAAGACGGCTCGTGGTGCTCGTACCGGCGCCGGCAGAGCCCACGTAGTATTCCACGCGGCAGGTCAGCGTCACGCCCTTCTGCGTCATGGTAAAGACACCGGGCTGCTTGGCAGTAAAGCCGTAGCCCTTGTCGGAATCGGCGTTAAAGACGGGCGTGATGGCGTTTGCATCACCGCCAAAGGTGATCTCGTCATGGCCAAAGTAGTAGGTTCTGCCGGTAAGGAAGACGTAGATCAGCTCGCCGCCGTTCTCTTCACGGAAGAATTCCTTACTCGTGCCATCGGGATACTTCTGCTCACCGGTCGCGTTCTGGCTGATCTCCCACTTGGCATAGAGGGGGAGGCTCTTGGCCTCCACGCTTGCATAAGTGGGCAGGGTGTAAAGCTCGCCGTCATTTGCAAGCATGGTGCCGTCACCGTAGTAATAGCCAAGGAAGGAATAGCCGTCACGTGTCGGGGTGGGGAGGGCAACCTTGGTTCCTTCTTCCGCCGTGCCGCTCACCGTGGCACCGGCCTCAAACTCACCGCCGTTTGCGTTGACGGTCCAGTTGAACTTCAGAATCTCCTTCCACACCTGCATGACGATAAGGTCATCCTCACCCATATGGGTACCGGTTGCGTCAAAGTCCGCGCCGTCACGGGTGAACTTCACAAAGCGCGCATCCGCGGTATCCGAGGGGACGGTGAGCGTGTAGGTGCCGTTTTGGGCAATCGGCACGGTATCAACAAGGGTGGTGCCGTTGTAAACCTTGACCGAGGCAATGCGGCGCCACTTGGCATAGATCGTCAGATCGACCGTAACGTCACTTTGCTCGTCAAAGGCCTGGGTGCAGGCTTCATTGGTATAATAGCCGTCAAAGTAGTAGCCCGCAAGGGTGGGATTTTCGGGAAGCGTATAAGCGCCGTCCACGACCTCAACCGAATCAAAGGTGTAGCCGGCACCCTTCGATACGATGTTGATAAAGATGCGGTCAACACCGTCCCAGTCACGGATGACCGTGATCGAGCCGCCGGTGTAGCCGGTGCCGGTAGCGGCAAAGGGCTGGCCGTCAAACTTAAGGCCGAGGTAGGTGTAGGTCTTGTCGGCCTCCACCACCTCGCGGTCACCCGCGGCGGGCTCAAGGGCCGAAAGATCGTAAGCGCCGTCCACGACCTCAACCGTGTCGATGATGGCGTTGGTGCGCTCGTCACGGACCGTGATATACACGCGCGGCTGCCAGTTGGCGGTCACGGTAGTAGCAGCCGACCAGATAAAGGTAGCGCTGCCGTTGTCAAGGGTCAGGGGCTGGCCACCAACGGTATAACCGGTAAAGATATAGCCGTCACGGGTCGGCGCGGTAGGCAGGGTGAAGGTGTCGCCCGTCTTATAGGCGGCGGTATCCACCACATCATCCCCGTAAAGACCGTTGACGATCAGGTTGAAGGAGGGGACAAGCGTCCACTTACGCGTGACTCTTATCTCGCTGTCGCTCGTCACCTTGCCGGTATAGGTGCCGTCCTGCTGCTTGGTCAGGGTGACACCGGGAATCACGTAGCCGCCAAAGTTGTAGCCGGTGTTCACATCGGTTACGGCGGGGAGAGTGAAATTGCCCTCGGCATCGGCATAGATGGTCGTGCCCACATTCTCATTGGTCAGCTCATCGTAGATGATGAAGGAGGCAAGCTTCTTCCACTGTGCCGAGATCGAAATGGTATTCGTCTTGGTATAGGTGCCCGAAAGCGGGAAGGAAACGGGGGCGCCGTCCTGCACGTGCGTGTACCCAAGGAAAAGGTAACCCTCGCGGGTGGGTGCGGTGAGCGTGTAGGAGCCGTTATAGGTCACGTCCACCGAGGTGTAGCTCGTGCTGTACGGGTCATCGATCACGATGATCTTGAAGGGGCGGGGCTCGTACTTAATGTACAGAACGAGGTTCTCGGTCGCGAGCGCCTCCTTATCAAGGGGGGTTGTGAAGGCGGCATCGGTATAGATGCCGGCCACCTCGTAGCCGGGCTTGGCAAAGGATGCGTCATCGGGGTCGATGACAATGGGGGCCTCTGCCTCAAAGGTCAGAGTTTTAAGGGTGGTGTCTCCGTCCTTGACCGTGATCTCAAAGCCCTTCGGGCCGCAGGCGGCGAGTGCGCCGACCAGCGTGAGGATCAAAAGAGTGGCAAGGACAAGACGAAGAAGTGTTTTTTTCATGAGAATCATACCTCTCTTTCATGACGGCTTTGCCGTCTTATCTCTCCTCGGTGAGGAGATAGAATACAATAAAATGGATGGACCGACAGAGTGCCGGTGAAGATAGAAGCCTCCTTTCTTCCGATTTTTTATCCGTATATCCCGCGTGACCGCGGAATAGGGATCAACCTTTTCATTGTTGGCCAAAGATATCGCCTGCATTGTGGCTGCCGCCCGCCTTTTCAATATAGACGTGGGCAACCTTGGAGCTGCCGTCATTGGTGGTGACGGTCACGGTCACGCTTTTAAGCAGCGGGTTTTCAAAGGTGACGGTGAAGCCGCGGCCGTTGCGGTCCATACGGACCGTGATCTCGCCCGAGGGGTTGTCGGTGGTCACGGTTACGCTCTTGTCGGTGGCATCCTCGTCAAGCACCTCAAGCCCGAAGTGATAGTCAAGGTCACCGGGCAGGGAAATGGAAACGGAGGGCATATCCTCCCCCTCGGCGGCCACAAGACGGCTTCCGCTCTCGTCAAGAAGGTAGAGCTCACTGACCGGAACGTCCTCGTGGAGCGAGGCGATCACAGGGCCGAAAATGCTGATAAGAAAGACCGAAAAGACACATTCGAGTGCCACGATCAGAATCACAAGCTTTTTATTCATACCGGCACCTCCTTAAAGCTCGATCTCATGGAAATAGACCTGCAGGTTCCGGTAAAAAAGGAAGGCGCGCGCAAGGCAGAATCCTGCGGCAATGCCAACGATACGCAGCCAGCCGGTCGCGTAATTGTCATAAAGCAGGATCAGGGAAAGCACACCCGCAAGCGTGGCGGCGAGGAAGCCGATGAGGGCGGCCTTACCGACATTCGGGTTATCCACAACGCCCGAGGAGCCCTTGGAGGCATATTCGAGAAACAGGGGACGGCGCACATCAAGCTGGAAGCTCCAAAGCACCATGCCGCCCGCAATCAGAAGAAGCGTCAGGGCAAAGAGGACAAGATCAAGGATCTTGATACCGGTGATAAAGTAGAGCATCACGGTCGTACCGCCGATGGCAATGAGGTTCGAAAGCAGCGTTACCGTGATCTTGGCCCAGGCGATCGACATCGTGTTGCTGGGTGCCGTTTTCAGAACGCAGAACTCAAGCCCCTCAAGCGAAAGCGCACAGGCACAGTCGGTATTAAAGGCGGCCAGCAGGCTTGCGCTGATCATCAGATTGAAGGCGATGATCATATAGTCACCAAGCGGGTTGGTGTTGATGGTGTCAAGGACGTAGTTAAGAACGTAAGAGGCGAGCGGCAGAACAAAGAAGGAGGTAACGGTGGTCGAAAGCTTCTGCACGTCACGCACGGTGAGGATCAGCTCCTTGTGAAGGAAGGTACGGTAAAGACCGAAGCGCGTCCTTCTTTCCTTGCCCTCGGCAAGGCTTGAGCCCTCGTGGCGCTTGTGGCGCACCTTTTTCTTGCGGGTCGAGCGCTCGGCAGACGAGGAGACCGCACGGAAATAGAAGGGCAGAAGGATCGAAATGCCGGCCACGACTGTAACGGCCGAGGCAACAAGCAGGATCACAAGGTCAAGGATCGTACCGCTGCCGGTCATCAGCTTGGAAAGAGAGCCGTAATGCAACGAATAGTTGGCAACCAAATTGATGCCGTCCTGAATGCTGTCCATGTACTTGCCGTAATTCTGGATCAGATCCAGGGGGTTCGGCAGAACCGAGAGCACGCGGTAAGCAACAAGGAAAATAGCGGCAAAGACGATCACAAGGGATGTAATGTAAATGGGGGGGCTTGACTGGAGCCAGCGCTTGCCGTAAAGAAACGCGATCGAAAGGATGCACGCCACAAAGATCGGCAGGGCAGAAAGAAGCGCGCAGGCCACCAGAGCAAAGAGGTAATAGACGATCCCACGTCCCGAGGCAATGCCGAAGCCGATCAGGAAGGGGAAAAGGAAGAAGCAGGACTTTCTGAGCTCGCGCAGGAAAAAGAGCAAAAGCTTGCTGAGCGCGATCTCACGGAAGGTACAGGGGAAGGTCAGAAGCATCATGTTTTCCTTGTCGGTGAACAGAACGTTTTGTATCGTACCGACATTGGCAAGGATCGAGATCACCTGCGTCAGAAGGAACATGGCTGCCAGAAGATTCGGGCTGAGCGTGATGTGAAGATAGGTCTTCGAAAGGATGCAGAGTGCTGTCAAAACAGCGGTGATGACGAGGATGGCAAGCACCTGCAAAAAGGTCATAAAGGCGCGCTTTCGCCGCTGCTTTTTGGTGCTTCGGCGCAGCTTGTCGCCCATCTGCATATGCAGAAGAGCGCGGATGCGGCTCACCGAGCGCTTTTGGCGCTCGATAAAGCCCACCTGCTCCTGCAAGGCGGTAGAGTTGTTCATTTCTTAGGCTCCTCCGCTTGCTTTTTCTGCGAGGCCCTCTTCGGAGTGCCGATCATCTCGCGCACGGCGCGCTCGGCATCCTCAATGGCACGGGCCTCCTCAGCGGCACGCTCGGCAGCGCGGGCGGCGGCCTGGGCCTCCTTCTCGGCGCGCTCGGCCTTGATCATATCGCCCTCGGGGCCTTCGATGTACTGGAGATAGATCTCCTCAAGCGACTTGCCCGAGGCACGGATCTCGTCCATTGTCGAGCACTGGCGGATCTTACCGCCCGAGATAATGGCAATGCGGTCACAAATACGCTCCACAACCTCGATGATGTGGCTCGAGAAGAAGACGATGTTGCCCTCGTTCGCATGCTCACGCATACACTGCTTGATCTGATAGGAGGAGGTCGGGTCAAGACCGGTGAGCGGCTCGTCCAGCACCCACACCTTCGGGTTGTGGATAAGGGCCGAGATCACCATGATCTTCTGCTTCATACCGTGCGAATAGCCCTTGATCTCGCGGTCAATGGCATCCTCAAGGTGGAACATTCTCGTGTATCTCTTGAGGCGCTCCTCGCGGTCGGCCTTAGACACACGGTAAAGGTCGGCTACGTAGTTGACGTACTCGCGGCCGGTCAGCTTCTCATAGACCGCGTGGTTGTCCGACACATATCCGATGTGCATCTTGGCCTCCATCGGCTGGCGGGCAATGTCGTAGCCCTCCACCTCAATGCGGCCCTCGGTAATGCTCTGAATACCCACAAGGCTCTTGATGGTGGTGGATTTGCCGGCGCCGTTATGCCCGATAAAGCCAAAGACCTCGCCCGCGTGGATCTCAAGGTTGATGTCATCGGCCGATTTGTGCGTGGTGCCGTTATAAATCTTCGAAAAATGCTCGATCTTAATCATGTTTTCTCCCTCCGGATTGAGTGGTGCCGAGAGCGGTCTGTCGCCAAGCTCGGCAATGAGCCGCAGATGGTCATCCTTCAAAAGTCTTTTGCGCTTGGTAAGCTCCTTGTGGTCGTCCGATACACGGAACAGGGTGGCATAAATGCCCCACAGAAGGAACATGGAGGCGATAAAGACGGCGTAGATGGTCAGCTGATAAGCGGGGCGCAAAAGAACGATCGTTTGGCCCGCGCTGTCAAGGATCCGCCATTCCATCTCGTAAAGCGGCAGGGCAAAGGAGAACTTATCTACGTAGAAGCCGGAGTAGAGGAAGAAATAGTCAACAAGCTTTCCCTCGGTGTTGAAGGGGGCGTTGTTGAACCATCCGTCAATAAACGCAATGGCAACGAAATAGATTGAGAATACGCCGATCGCCTTCGATACCATCTTGAAGTTCGGCTTCGGGAAGATCGAAAGTGCTACGCCGAGGATCGGCAAAATGAAGGCGTAAATGTGGTTGTACCAGAAAATGACGGTTCCGGGCTCGGTCAGGATCGAGTCGGTATTCGGCATCAGGACGGCAAAGAGCGCGCCCAGCACGTTGACGAGGTAGGTGAAATAGAACATCCCCTTCCAACGGAAGACGTATGTCACCAGCATCATCACAATGGCCGTGTTACAAAGGTGAAGCGGGAGCCCCGTAAGCCCTGTGCGGTCCACCGAGAAATAGTTGAAGAAGGCCGAGGCCGAGAGGGCAACCATTGCAAAGTGCCGCTCGACAAAGGATCTGTTCCGCAGAACGATGTAAAAATAGAAAATGGTGAAGATGCTGAAATAGAGAAGAATGCGGTGCGTGAGATTGAAGCCCTCGGGCTCATCGCCGATCGCGCCGAGGAGCGCGCAGGGGACCCAGGCGGGCATAAAGGGGATCATGTAGGTGATGAAGAAGAGCAAAAGCTCCTTCACACGCTGCTTTCCGCCGAAAAGACGGCGGCGGAAGAGAAGCAAAAGCTCCGAGAGCGATACGGTGAAAAGAAGCATGATCTCCACCATAAAGGCCACGTTCCGCCAGTTGCCGAGCGGGTCGGCAACCCCGGTGATCGAGAGGAAGCTTTCTTTCAGGTAAAGGGCGGACAAAAGCGAGGAGGCAATGCCGAAAAGGGCCACAAAATCGTGAAGCGCGCGCTTGCGGAAGAAGGGCGCAAGAATGGCCATCGATACGGCGAAAAGCCCAAGCCAGCGGACGATGGAAACGGTGATCGTGCCGGCAGCGGGCATCAGTGCCCCCGGTGCATTCAAGCCGTTCTGGCCGTAAATGGCATCGTCACGGAAAAGACGGCAGCAAAGGGCCGCAAGAAGGAGGATGGAAACGGTCTGCCGTGTGAAGCGGCTGCGCCCGACCATGGTGAAGCGGAAATTCCACACCTTGCGGCTGCGCAGGACCGAGAAATATAGGACGAGTGCAAGAAGGGCACCGGCGCCGAGAGGGAGGAAAGAATACGGTATCAGCATACGACCTCGTTATCACAAATAATGTTCTTTCACGTGTGCGTTAAGAGAAATCCCGCCGAAGCAAAGGGACGGCAGGGGAGCCTCATGGACATACCACACGAGCATACTGTATTATAGCACGAATAGGTCTAAAAAGCAACCCCGCACACGCGCGCAGGCGCGTTTTTTGTGGAAATTAGACAAAAACCGCCCGCGCATACGCGCACAGGCACGCGTATATGTGCGCATATAGGTAAACTCTGCCAAAAGCATTGGGCAGAATGACGAGGCAACCCATGCCGCAGAACCCCGCGTGGCGCATTTTTTCAAAAAATACCTGCGCCTTGGGTCTATCCTTGCCCGCGCACACCGCACACCGCACACCGCACACCGCACCCACTCTGCGCTCTGCCTCCCCCATCCTTGTCCTTGTCCTGCACCCTGCACCCTGCACCCTGCCACGGCTTGGCCGCCAAGGATCGGAGGGGGCGCTTCAAGTGAAATGACAGCTCGCTCTCCCCGACACCGATACCGACACCGACACCGACACCGACACCGACACCGCCTCTGCCTCTGCCTCTGCCTCTGCCTCCGCCTCCGCCTCCGCCTCCGGGATGCTTCTCTCTATCCATGCGAGTGATTTTCTCACGCCGGTTTTGTGTGTTTAAAAAAACGCACATTTTGAATGAAAAAAGAGAGGTTTTTCGGAGGGCGCCTGAAAAGGGGGCGCAAAACCCCCTCCGGAGAGCCCCTCCGAGGCAAAGAAAGATAGGTGGTCGGCCCTATTTTTTGATGGCCCCTATATATATAAATATAATGAGGAAGGAAACCGAACTGCGGATTTTGCCCAAAAACCCCCCGATTTTTGGGATAAAATGGGCTGTTTTTTGGCTAAAATGAGAACAAAAGTATACATTTCAAAACCGAAAAACTCAACTTTTCAAAATCCTGCTGTGTAAACAAAACGTTACTACAAAAAAGTGCAAAAAAAGCCCGAGGCGGTGGTGGCTGAATACCGCCTCGGGAGTGGGTCAGGAGATAATATCCAGGACGATCGGAGAAGAAGGGGGAGCCTCCTCGGTGACAGTCACGGCCGCCGAAAGCATCGCGGCGGCGTCTGCAAACGAGGCCGGCCTTTCGGTCGAGAGAAGGGTGGCGATCGGCTCGCCGCGCGCTACGCGATCGCCCCGAACCTTGTGGAAAAGGATGCCGGCCGAAGGGTCGATCGGCTCGTCCTTGATCTGTCTTCCGGCGCCCAGGAGCACCGAGGCGCGGCCGATTGCCTCGGCATTCATGCTGCCGAAAAAACCGTCCTTTTCTGCCGCCACGGTATGGCGGTAGAGGGCCCTTGGCAGGAGGGCTGTGTTCTCAAGCACAGCGGTGTTGCCTCCCTGCGCCGCTACCCACGCAAGCATTTTTTCGAATGCCGCGCCCGAGTCGAGCGCGCACTCGGCTCTCCTTCTCGTCGTCCCTCGGTCAAGGCCGAGCGCCGCCTCTGCCATCGCGGAGGCCAGCGTGATCGAGAGTTCGCGCAGGGGGGCGGGGCCGCCGCCCTTTAGGACTGCGACCGCCTCCTCTACCTCAAGCGCGTTGCCAACGGCAAGGCCGAGCGGCGCATCCATGTCCGAAAGCACGCCGATCACGCATCTTCCGTGCGAGCGGCCAATGTCCACCATCAGGCGGCCGAGGGCACGGGCCTCCTTCTCGGTCTTCATAAAGGCGCCGCTGCCCACCTTGATATCAAGCACGATCGAGCGCGCACCCGAGGCCAGCTTCTTTGACATAATGCTGGCGGCGATCAGGGGAATGCTGTCCACCGTTTCGGTCACGTCACGCAGGGCGTAAAGCTTCTTGTCGGCAGGGGCAAGGTCGCCGCTCTGGCCGACAACGGCAAGGCCCGTCCTCTTTACCGTTTCGAAAAATTCCTCGGGAGAAAGGGAGGTGCGGTAGCCGGGGATCGCCTCCAGCTTATCGACCGTTCCGCCGGTATGCCCGAGCCCGCGCCCCGACATCTTGGCCACCGTACATCCAAGCGCGGCGGCAAGCGGCGCTACGATCAGGGTGGTCTTGTCCCCGATGCCGCCGGTGGAATGCTTATCCGCCGTGGCGGTGCCGAGGGGCGAAAGGTCCACCACATCGCCCGAGCGCATCATCTCACCCGTCAGGCAGGCGGCCTCCGTATCGTTCATTCCGCGCAGGCAGATCGCCATTAAGAGGGCCGATGCCTGGTAATCGGGGATCTCTCCCCCCGTATAGCCCTTTACGAAATACGCGATCTCGGCCTCGCTCAACGCATGACCTGCTTTTTTCTTCTTAATGATTTCTTTTATATTCGGCATTGCTTATTTCCCGACCGCCAGTGCGGTTTCAAGCGCCACTGTCATCATATCGGTAAAGGTGGTCTCACGCTCGGCTGCGGTGGTTTCTTCTCCGGTGAGGAGGTGGTTTGACACCGTGCAGACGGCAAGCGCCTCCTTGCCAAGGCGTGCTGCGTTCATATAAAGCGCCGCCGCCTCCATTTCCACTCCGAGAATGCCGAGCCGCTGCCAGCGCGCGTTGTCCCCGGGCTCGTCCCAGTAAAAAACATCGGTCGATAAAAGGTTGCCCACGTGATGGCGTATCCCTCTTTCCTCGGCCACGCGCGCCGCCGCCGTCAGAAGGCGGTAGGAGCAAAGCGGGGCAAAGCTGCCGGGCAGGTGGTACTGGGCTGCAAAGCTCGAGTCGGTCGAGGCGCCCATGCCGAGGATCAGATCACGCACGCGGACGCGCTCGCTCATCCCCCCGACCGTGCCGACCCGGATAATGGCCGATACGTCAAAGAAGGAGAAAAGCTCGTAGCTGTAAATTCCCATCGAGGGCATGCCCATGCCGCTGGCCATCACCGTTATGCGCTGTCCGCGGTAGCTGCCGGTATAGCCCTGCACGCCGCGCAGGTCGTTGACAAGGCGGGCATCCTCAAGAAAATTCTCTGCAATAAAGCGTGAGCGCTTCGGATCCCCCGGCATTAGGACGACCGGGGCGATATCCTCTTTTTTTGCGCCGATGTGAGCTGTAGGTGTGTTAGACATGGTATGCTCCCTCCCTTTCGAGTTCCTTTACGATTTTTACAATACGGCTGGTGCCGAGCCTGTCAGCACCGAGGGCGATAAAGCGCTCGGCATCCGCAAGGCTTGCGATCCCGCCTGCCGCCTTGATCTTCAGCCCGCCCTGACGGTGGCGGGCAAAGAGCGCGACATCATCGAAGGTGGCACCGCCCCCCGCAAAGCCGGTGGAGGTCTTGATGTAGTCCCCTCCTCCCTCTGCGACCAGGCGGCACATGATAGCCTTTTCTTCATCGGTGAGAAGGCAGGTCTCGATGATCACCTTTAAAAGCTTGCCGCAGCACGCCTCCTTGACGGCGGCGATCTCACGCCGCACAGCATCATAGTTTTTTGCCTTCAGATCGCCGATGTGGATCACCATATCGATCTCGTCCGCCCCCGCGCGCACGGCATCCTCTGCCTCAAAGCACTTGGCCGAGGTACGCATATTGCCGTTCGGAAAGCCGATCACCGTGCAAAGCGCAAGCCTCCCCTCCGTGTAGGCGGCCGCCGCCTCAAGATGGGCGGGCGGAATGCAGGCGCTGGCACAGCCGTACCGCATGGCATCATGGAGGAGAAGAAGGATCTCCTCCTTTGTGGCGGTGGGGGCGAGCAGGGTGTGGTCAACCCTTGCAAGAATATCGCGAATGTCCATAGAAAAACCTCCTGTGTATGCAGCGCGGCTCTTGCAAAACGCGCGCGCGTCTGTTATACTGTAAGAAAAGACTTTGGAAAGGGGGAGAGGCGGATGCTGACGGTTTTATATGAGGATCGGTATATCGTTGTGGCCGAAAAGCCGCGCGGCGTGCTTTCCGAGGGCTCGGACAGGGGCGGTATGCCCTCCCTCCTTCGTGATGTCTGCGGCTGCCCCCTTTACACCGTGCACCGCCTTGACAGGGAAACGGCGGGGATCATGGTATTTGCAAAGGACGGTAAGGTGGCAGGGGTGCTTTCGGCTGCCTTGCAGGCCGGGAAATTCTTCAAGGAATACGCCGCGGTCGTGCGGGGTGTGCCCGAGCCGCGGGAGGGCGAGATGTGTGACCTTCTTTTCAGGGATGCCTCCCGCGGGAAATCCTTTGTGGTGAAAAGGGAACGGCAGGGCGTGAGAAGGGCGCGGCTTACCTACCGCACCGAAAGGACCGTTGCGGACGGCGATGGGCCTCTCTCGCTCATATACGTTACGCTTGATACCGGGCGCACGCACCAGATCCGCGTGCAGTTTGCAAGCCGTGGGATGCCCCTTTTTGGGGACGGCCGCTACGGTGGGCGTGAGCGCGCGCCTCTCGGCCTCTTTGCCCGCCGGCTCTCCTTCCCCCATCCCGTAAGCGGAAAGACACTTTCGTTTGAATTGCCGCTGCCGTATGAGGAGGCGGGCTTTGCCCCCTTCGCATAAGCGGTCAAAACGCCGTACGCGGCGTTTTTTCTTTTTAGATTATTATACCAAAGGCCGCCCATGAAAGTCAAGAGCGCAAAGGGTGGCAGCCCCTGTCGAGGGGGCTCTTTTTTTGTCCGACATATTTCCGTCACAAGGCCGACACAGTTTAAGAAGGTGTGAACGGCTTGCCGAAAACGCGCGGGACTTGTACACGAAAATGCAGGGAAAGTGTCGATAAAATAGGGAATATGTAAACAAAACTATTAAAAACCGTTCACATTTCCCCCTTTCCCCCGCTCACCCCCTTGCGGCGGGCTTTGCGAAAATTGGGGTACGGAATTTGCCTTTGGGGCTTTACAAGGCGGAATTTATATGTTATACTATGATAGTTAATTATATATTACCACACCCGCCCCTAACGCGCGCCCCTTCACGCGTGGGCGAGAAAAGGAGTCAAGCCCAATGAATTGCCCTGTTTGTGCGGCACCTGACAGCCGCGTGCTGGACAGCCGCCCCGCTGAGAACAACAGCATCCGCCGCCGCCGTGAGTGCCCCTCTTGCGGTAAGCGCTTTACGACCTATGAGGTGGTGGAGACCGTGCCGCTGACCGTTGTGAAAAAGGACGGCACGCGGGAGATATTTGACCGTCATAAGCTGGAGTCGGGCCTTCTCAAGGCCTGCGAGAAGCGCCCGGTCGATGCGCGCGCCATTGCGGGCGCGATCGAGGCAGAGCTTGCCAACCGCATGACCTCCGAGATCACAACGCGTGAGATCGGTGAGCTTGTGATGACAGAGCTCCGAAAGGCCGATGCGGTGGCGTATGTCCGCTTTGCCTCGGTTTACCGTGAGTTTAAGGATGTCGGGACCTTTCTTGACGCCCTTCGCCACGTGCTGTCGGATGAGGAGGGAAAGAAATGATCAGAAGCATGACAGGCTTCGGGCGCGCCCGCGTGGAGGCGCCCGACAAGGATATTACGGTCGAGATCCGCTCGGTCAACAGCCGATATTTCGATTGCACCGTTAAGGCGCCCCGCGCGCTTTCTCCGCTTGAAGAGCGCATCAAGGCCTATCTGCAAAGGGAGGCCACCACCCGCGGAAAGGTGGAGGTCTTTATCACGGTGGACCGTCATGCCGATGAGGCGGCGGCCATCACGGTGGATATACCGCTTGCAAGGGCCTATCTTGCCTCGCTTTGCACCCTGCGCGATGAGCTTTCGCTTGCCGATGACATCAGCGTGATGAAGGTGGCTGAAAACCGTGACCTCTTTCATTACAGCCGTGCCGAGGAGGATGCCGAGGCCGAGTGGGAGCGGCTTCTCCCGGTGCTGAAGGCCGCCGCTGCCGAATTTCTTGCCGCCCGTACGAGGGAAGGGGAGAGAACCGAGGCCGATATCAGGGAAAAGCTCCTTTCGGTTGAGGAGATGGCAGGGCGCGTGGAGGCGCTCTCGCTTGCCGATAAGGGCGCCTACCGCGAAAAGCTGGAGGCAAGAGTGCGCCAGCTGATGGGTGAGACCGGCCTTGCGCCCGATGAGGGGCGGCTGCTTACCGAGGTGGCACTCTTTGCCGACCGTATTGCGATCGATGAGGAGCTCTCTCGCCTCCGCAGTCACTTTGTCGCCTTTGGCGAGCTTTGCGCGGGGGATGCTCCTGCCGGTCGCCGCCTTGATTTTCTGATGCAGGAATTAAACCGCGAGACCAACACCATCGGCAGCAAAGCAAACAATGCCGAGATCGCGCATCTTGTGGTCGCCATGAAGGGCGAGCTTGAGAAGATCCGTGAGCAGGTACAGAATGTGGAGTGAGGGCGATGAAGTTTATTGACATTGGCTATGGAAACCTTGCGGCGGTTGACCGTATTGTGACGGTCGCTTCCCCCGATACCGCCCCCATCAAGCGCCTTGCCCAGGAGGCAAAGGATGAGGCCCGCGTGATCGATGTCAGCTGTGGGCAAAGGACACGCTCGGTGATCGTGACCGATTGCGGGCTGGTGCTGCTCTCCTCGCTTGAGCCCCATGAGATCTCGGCGCGGCTTTCATCGGCCGCAGAATAAAACCAAGAAAAAACAAAAATTATCATAGAAAGAAGAATTACCATGATCAAACCGTCTATTGCAGAGCTTACCAAAGGAAATTTCAACCGCTACGAGCTTGTCATCGGCGCCGCCAAGTGCGCCCGCCGCGTGACGGATGAGTATGTGGAGCAGCGCGCCCGCGCCGACCGCATGATCGCCAACCGTGAGACCGAAAAGCCGCTTGCCTCGCTGATCGACAGCGAGTACCGCGACCAGAAGGCGGTCAAGATCGCCATCACCCGTCTTGCCGGCGGCCGCTACCGTATGTACCGCAAGGGTGAAGAGGCCGAGAACGCCGAGGATTGAGGAAGGATAGATGACGGTCGTCGGTGTGTATCTTATCGGCGTACCGTATGTGGCCGATAAGAGGTACGACTATCTTTTTCCCGACCGCTTCGGCCGTGCCGAGCGTGGGCGCATTCTGCGCGTCCCCTTCGGGCGCGGTGACCGCCGCATGACGGCCGTTGTCGCCTTTTCCGAGGAGCGCGAGGATGCGAGGGGCTTAAAGGCCGTTCTTTCGGCCGAGGACCCGAGGTTTTCTCTTTCCGAGGAGCAGTTTATGCTGGCCCTCTTTTTGCGCGAGCATACGCTTTGCTCGTTCGGCGATGCCGTCCATGCGATCCTGCCGCCCGCCCTCCTTTCGGGGGATGCGGCCGCCAAGATCGCCACGGTGCCCGAATACCGCGCAAGCGATCCCGAGGGGCTTTCCGACCTGCTTTGCGGGGGAAGGATCAGGAGTGATGCGCACCGCAGGGTGCTTACCGCTCTTTTAGAGCGCCCGGTGCTTTCGGCGGAGGACCTGCGGGCGCTTGGTGTATCGTCTGCCCAGCTTTCGGCCATGCAGAAGCATGGGTGGATCACCTCCCATCGCCGCGAGGTCTATCGCACGCCCTACGGGGGTAGTGCGAAGGAGGTCGAGCCGATCGTCCTCTCGCGCGCGCAGAGCGCGGCGTACGACAGCCTTTTTGCGCTTTACAGCCACGGCCGTGCCGAGGCCGCCCTTCTTTTCGGGGTGACGGGCAGCGGCAAGACCAAGGTGATGATGAAGCTGATGGACCGCGCGATCGCCGATGGGCGGGGTGTGATCCTTATGGTGCCCGAGATCGCTCTTACCCCCCAGACGGTGGGCATCTTCTGCCGCCGCTACGGAGAAAGAGTGGCGGTCATCCATTCCTCTCTTTCTGCGGGTGAGCGCTTTGATGCCTACCGCAGGATCAGGGAAGGGGGCGTGGATCTTGTGATCGGTACGCGCAGCGCCGTGTTCGCGCCGCTTCCCCGTATCGGTCTTATCCTCATTGATGAGGAGCACGAGCATACCTATAAATCGGATGCCGATCCGAAATATCATACAAGGGACGTGGCCGCCTTCCGTGCCGCCGGGCACGGCGCCCTTGTGGTGATGGCCTCTGCCACCCCCTCGCTCGAGAGCTTTTATAAGGCCGAGAGGGGGAGCTATACCCTTGTACCGCTTCGCGAGCGCTTTGGCGGCAACCCCCTGCCGAGTGCCGAGATCGTGGATATGCGGCAGGAGCTGCGCCGCGGGAACCGCTCCCCGATCAGCCTGCGCCTTGGAGAGGCGATCGAGGAGATGCGGGAGGCGGGCGAGCAGGCGATTCTGTTTTTGAACCGCCGCGGCTATCATGCGGTTCTCCATTGCCGCGGCTGCGGTCACGTCTTTACCTGCCCCAACTGCTCGGTGGCGCTGACCCACCATACAGGGCCGCGCGGCGCTTATCTTCTTTGCCATACCTGCGGTTACCGCACGGCCGTTCCCCACGAATGTCCCACGTGTAAGGGCGCGCAGATCTCCTACCTTGGCGCCGGTACCCAGAAGGCCGAGGGCGAGCTTATGTCCGCTTATCCCGATCTTTCGGTAATGCGGATGGATGCCGATACCACAACGAGCAAGGAGGCATATGACAGAATGCTCGATGCCTTCCGGCGCGGAGAGGGGGATATCCTTCTCGGCACCCAGATGGTCACCAAGGGGCACGACTTTGCGCGTGTCACGCTTTCGGGCGTGCTTTCTGCCGATATTTCCTTAAATCTGCCCGATTTCCGTGCCGCCGAGCGCACCTTCTCGCTTCTTACCCAGGTGATCGGCAGAGCCGGGCGGGGGGATACCCCGGGGCGCGCCGTCATCCAGACCTTTACCCCGGATAACGAGGTGATCGCGCTTGCCTGCCGTCAGGATTACGAGAGCTTTTACCGCCGCGAGATCGCACTGCGGAAGGAGCTTTTGTTCCCACCCTTTTGCGACCTTGTGCAGCTGACGCTTACAGGGACGGACGAGGGGGCGGTCACGGCGGCGGCCGAGGCCCTCTTGAAGGAGGCCGCAAGGCGTGCCGAGGAAACGCTTGGCGGTGCGCCGATGCAGATCTTTGGCCCCTTTGAGGCCAGGACCTTCAAGGCGGAGGGCCGTTTCCGTATGCGCCTTCTCTTCAAATGCCGCCTACATAAGGAAACAAGAGCTTATTTCGGAGAGATCCTCTCCGCTTACACCCCGAAGGGCGGGGTCACGCTTTCGGTGGATATGAATCCCACCGATGTATAAGGAGTAAACAAATGGCCATTTTGAATATTGTAAAGGAGGGCGATCCGCTCCTCCGCAAAACCAGCAGACCTGTCGAGGAGATCACCCCCCGTATCCACCGCCTTCTTGACGATATGACCGACACGATGCGGAGGGCAAACGGCTGCGGCCTTGCCGCCGTGCAGGTCGGCGTTCTTCGCCGCGTGGTGGTGATCGAGGTGGAGGAGGGGAAGGTCCTTGAGCTTATTAACCCAAGGATCGTTGCCATGGCAGGCACGCAGGAGGAGAGCGAGGGCTGTCTTTCGCTCCCGGGTGTCTATGGCACCACCCGCCGTCCGCGTGCTGTGACCGTGCGCGCCCTTGACAGAAACGGAAACGAGGTCGAATATTCGGGACGGGATCTGCTTGCCCGTGCCTTCTGCCACGAGCTTGACCACCTGGACGGCAAGCTCTTTACCGATGTGGCGATCGGGCCCCTGCACCGCGAGGAGGCGCCCCGATAATGCGCGTTCTTTTCATGGGCACGCCCGAGATCGCGGCCGCCTGCCTTTCTTCTCTTGCCGCCTCCCCGCATACGGTGGCGGCGGTCATCACCCTACCCGATAAGCCGGTGGGGCGGCGCTATGTGCTCACGCCGCCTCCCGTCAAGGTGCGGGCTGAGGAGCTGGGGATCCCGGTCTATCAGCCGATTACCCTGAAGGACGGCGCGATCCTTCCGATCCTTGAGGAGGTAAAGCCGGATGTCTGCGTGGTGGTTGCTTACGGCAAGATCCTGCCGTCCTATGTGCTCGCATACCCCCGCTTCGGCTGTATCAACCTGCACGTTTCTCTCCTGCCGAAATACCGCGGCGCCGCCCCGATGCAGCGCGCGATCATGGCGGGTGAGCGAATGACCGGGGTAACGGTTATGTATATGGACGAGGGGCTTGATACCGGCGATATCCTCTCGGAGCATCCCTTTGAGATCGGGCCCTTTGATACCCTCGGCACGGTTGAAGAGCGCTCTGCCGCCATCGGCGGAGAGGCGCTGGTTGCGGCTCTTTCGGCGCTTTGGGAGGGGCGCGCCCCCCGCACGCCGCAAAGGAAAGAGGGCGCAAGCTATGCCGAAAAGATCACCAAGGAGGACACCCGCCTTGATTTCGGCCGCCCCGCTGCCGAGATCCTTTCGAGGATCCGCGGCCTTTATCCTGCGCCGCTTGCCGTCTGCCGCACCGAGGATGGGAAGGCCTTGAAGGTGCTCTCTGCCCGCGCAGGGGAGGGGGCCGACCCCTATGGCGTCTATCCCCATCCGATGCCCACGGGTGTGCCCGCAGGTACGGTGCTTGCCCTTTCCGACAAGGGGGAGGGAGGGATCACGGTTGCCTGCCTTGACGGCAGCGTGACCTTTACCCGTGTTCTGCCCGAGGGAAAGGGGGCTATGTCGGCCGCCGACCTCATTCGCGGGCGGCGTATCCGCCTCGGCGAGCTTCTCTCGTAAACCTTACTTGTCAAAAAGAACAGAAAGGAGTCTGTTTCTGTGTTCTATCTTGATATCTGGTATCTCATTATCGTGATGCCCTTTGTCCTCATTTCGCTCTATGCCTCCTATAAGGTCAATTCCACTTTTAATCACTATTCCCGCGTGCCGACAGCGCGCGGCCTTACAGGGGCGGATGCCGCCCGTATGGTGCTTGAGAAAAACGGCGTTTCGGGGGTGAAGATCGAGCGGTGCGCCGGTAAGCTGACCGACCATTTTGATCCGCGCAACAATACGATCTACCTCTCGGACAGTGTCTATGAAAGCAGAAGCGCCGCCGCCTGCGGGGTGGCCGCGCATGAGGCGGGGCATGCCGTGCAGCATGCGGAGGAATATATTCCCGGCAGGATCCGCTCGGCCCTTGTGCCGGTTACCAATATCGGCTCAAGCATCGGGATGTGGCTGATCATGATCGGCATCATCCTTTGCTTCCTTGCCGAGATCTTTGTCTATGTCGCATATTTCGGCATTGCGCTTTTCTCGCTGACCGCCATCTTCCAGCTCGTCACCCTGCCGGTTGAATTTGATGCCTCGCGCCGCGCGATGAGTGCGATAGGCGCATCGGGCAGCTTCACGCAGGAGGAGGCAACGGGCGCGCGCCGTGTTCTGACGGCGGCGGCCATGACCTACGTGGCGGCGCTTGCCGTATCGCTTGCCCAGATTTTGCGCCTTCTGCTTCTCGTGGCAAGATACTCGGGGCGGGACCGTGACTGATCCTGCCCGCAGGGGTGCCCTCTCTCTCCTTCTTCGCCATGAGGCCGAGGAGGGATACGCCAATCTTCTGGCGGATGAGGAGCGGCTTTCCCGGATGCCCGAGCGTGAGCGTGCCCTTCTTGTCGCCCTCTTTTACGGGGCGGTCGAGCGCCGCCTGACGCTTGACTACTCGATCGGGGTGCTGGCAGGCAGAAGCGCGCAGTCGCTTGCTCCCCATACCCGCGCCGCCCTGCGGCTCGGTCTTTACCAGCTCTATTTTATGGATACACCGCCGCACGCCGCCGTCAGCGAAACCGTCAAGCTCGGCAGGGACGCGGGCGAGCGCGGCTTTCTCAATGCTGTTCTGCGTGCCGCGGCGGATGGCGGGATGCCGCCCCCACCGCCAAGGGAGAAGGATCTTGCAAGGCATCTTTCGGTGCTTCATTCGATCCCCGCACCCACCGTGCGCTATTTTCTTTCCCTCCTCGGAGAGGAGGAAACGGGCGCGCTCCTTACATCCTTCAACCGCCGCCCGCCCCTCTTTTTGCGGGTGAATACCCAAAGGACAAGCAGGCAGACCTTTCTTTCTCTCCTTCTTGAGGCGGGCATCTCGGCCGAGGCCGATCCGCTTACACGCTACGGCATCCGTATCGCGGATGCACCCCCCGTGCGGCATATCCCGGGATATGAGGAGGGGCTCTTCTTCGTGCAGGATGCCTCCTCCCAGCTCGCGTGTGAGCTGCTTGATCCCGCGCCCGGTCATACGGTGCTCGACCTTTGTGCCTGCCCCGGCGGCAAAAGCTTTGGCGCCGCCCTCCTTGCCCATGATCTTGCAAGAGTCATCTCGCGCGATATCCACGAGAGCAAGCTCCCCCTCATCAAGGCGGGGGCAGAGCGGCTCGGCCTTTCCTCGGTTACGGCGGAAAGGTGGGATGCGACCCTGCCCGACCCTGCCCTTTACGGCAGGTGCGAGCGGGTAATTTGCGATGTGCCCTGCTCGGGCCTCGGCGTGATCGCCAAAAAGCCGGACCTGCGCTACCGTGATATTGCCTCTCTTGCCTCTCTTGCCTCTCTTTCCGCGCGCATTCTGGATGCGGCGGCCGATGCCCTTGCACCCGGCGGCAGGATGGTCTTTTCTACCTGCACCCTGACAAGGGAAGAGAACGAGGATGCCGTCAAGGCACTTCTTGCCCGCCGCCCCGACCTTTATACCGAGCCCTTTACGGTGGGCGGCCTTTCGGCCCCCGAGGGGACCCTCACTCTCTTTCCGCACCGAAACGGTACAGACGGCTTTTTTATCGCTAACATCAGGAGACGATAATGTACGACCTGCTTTCTATGGACCTTTCCGAGCTTTCGGCCCTTTGTGCCGAGCTTGGAGAGCCCGCTTACCGCGCAAAACAGATCCTTTCGCATCTTGACGAGGGCATACACCCTGCCGAGATGACCACCCTGCCAAAGGCACTGCGCGCCCGCCTTCTTGAAATCTCGGAGTGGCGCATGCCCACCCTTGCCGACACCCTTGTTTCGAAAAAGGACGGCACGGTCAAATACTTATTCCGCCTTCTTGACGGCGAGTGCATCGAGAGTGTCCTGATGCGCTACCGCCACGGCAATACCCTTTGCATTTCAAGCCAGGTGGGCTGCCGTATGGGCTGCCGCTTCTGCGCCTCCACCCTCGGCGGCCGTGTGCGGAACCTTCTCCCCTCCGAGATGCTCGGGCAGGTGCTTGCCGCCAAAAGGCTCTCGGGTGAGCGGGTATCAAACATCGTGATGATGGGCATCGGTGAGCCGCTTGATAACTACGATAACGTGGTGAAATTCTTACACCTTGTCAACCGCGGGGACGGTGAGGGCATCGGCTACCGCCATATTTCGCTTTCCACCTGCGGTCTTGCAGACGGCATCCGCCGCCTTGCCCGTGAGGGCCTGCCCATCACCCTTTCGGTTTCGCTCCACGCGGCAACCGATGAAGCAAGAGATGCCATTATGCCGGTCAACCGCCGCTATCCGATCGCCGATCTGATGGAGGCCTGCTCGGATTGGTTCCGCATAACAGGCCGCCGCATTTCGTTTGAATACGCCCTTATTGCAGGGAAGAACGACCGTGAGGAGGATGCCCGCCGCCTTGCGCATCTCCTCCGCTCGACCGTGGGGGCGGACGGTGCCCCCGTCCATGTAAATCTCATCCGTGTGAACGCCGTGAAGGAAACCGGCTTTACCGGTACCTCGGCCCCTGCGGCCACCGCCTTTGCCAAGCGCCTTGAGGCCCTTGGCCTTGTGGCCACCGTCCGCCGCCGTCTCGGGGATGATGTGAACGCCGCCTGCGGCCAGCTCCGCCGCAGCCACGCCGGGGAGGCAACCTGATGCACTATTTTGCAAACAGTGACCGCGGCCGTGTCCGCCCCTCGAATCAGGACCGCTTTCTGACCCTTCCGCTTGACGGTGGGTGCCTTGCGGCCGTCTTTGACGGGATGGGAGGGCACGCCGAGGGGGAGCACGCCGCCGAGCTCGCGCGCGATGCGTTCAAGGAGGTCTTTACCTCCTCGCCGCCAAGCGATGAGGAGGCGGGAGAGGCCCTGCTTCTTTCGGCTGTGCGCCTTGCTACCGACCGCATTTTTGCCTATGCGGCAAAGGACGAAGGGCGGCTCGGGATGGGCACCACCGTGACGGCCCTGCTTCTTCTTGGCAGAAGCCTGCTTCTCCTCAATATCGGGGACAGCCGCACCTACCTCTTCCGTGCGGGCGAGCTTTTTCGCCTGACAAGGGACGATTCGTACGTAGAGGCGCTCGTGCGTGCGGGCAGCTTAAAAAGAAGCGAGGCACGCACCCACCCGAAGCGCAACATCCTCACCCGTGCACTTGGCACGCAAACCGGCTACCTGCCTACGGTCACGCGCGGCATCTGCCGTGCGGGCGATACCTTTCTCCTTTGCTCGGACGGGCTTTGGGGAACGGTGGACGAGCGCGTTTTGCAAAGCATTCTTTCCCAGCAGCTTTCCCCCACGGCAACCGTTGCTTACCTGATCGCATCGGCCAATGAGCGCGGTGGGGATGACAATACGACCGCGATCATTCTGCGGGTATGACCATGAAAGGAGATCTCGCTATGGCAGCACCACGCTATCTGCCCGGCACCACCGTGGCAGGCCATTATACCATCACGGGGGCGCTCGGCTCGGGCGGCACCTCGGGCGTTTACCGCGCCCGTGACACCGTGATGAACCGCACGGTGGCTATCAAGATCATCGGGGATGAGTGCCCCACAACCGCCTCGCGCAATTTTATGACCGAGGCGCGCGCGGCGGCCGTCCTCTCGCACCCGAATATCGTGAACGTCTATGACGTTTTGGAGCTTGGGAGCGAGCGGTTCATTATCATGGAATACGTCTGCGGCATCACCCTGCGGGAGTATCTTGACCATCACGGTCACCTCTCGGTCAAGGAGAGCGTGAACTGTGCCCATCAGATCCTGCGTGCTTTGCATGCCGCCCACAGCCGCGGCATCGTACACCGCGATATCAAGCCCGGCAATATTCTGATCACCACCGAGGGCAGGATCAAGGTGGCCGATTTCGGCATTGCCCGCCTTCCCGACCGCGACAGTTTCCTCATGCCCGACCGCACCGTGGGTACGGTGCATTACGTCAGCCCTGAGCAGGCAAGCGGTGGGGCGGTGGATGAACGCAGCGACCTCTATTCGCTCGGCATTCTGCTTTATGAGATGCTCACGGGGCGCCGCCCGTTTGTGGCCGCCCGCCCTCTTGATGTTGCCATGATGCAGATCTCCACAAAGCCCGAGCCGCCCAGCTCCTATAACCCCACGATCCCCTCGGCTCTTGAGCGGATCGTGATGTGTGCCCTTGAAAAGGATCCCGCCGCCCGCTTTGACAGCGCCGCCGAGATGATCCGCATCCTTTCCCGCCTGCCGGACGACCTGCTTTCGGGCCGCGCCCGCCCGCTGCGCGAGGATGGCAGCGCCTATCGGATGGCGGTTGAAGCGCTGGATGACCGTACCGTCCCCTTCCCGAAGGCGCGCCGCAAGGAGGAAAAGGTCTCCCCTCTTACCGAGGAGTCCGCACCGCGCACGGTTGAGGTGAAGGAGGAGGTGCCCCCTCCGCCGCCGCCCCCTGCACAAAGGGTTGTTTCTCCTCCGCCGCCTGCCCCC
>JAZNDG010000068.1:0-37776 GCA_045587985.1 Eubacteriales bacterium
AACCGAGCTCGTTGCAATGCCGTTCCTCGGCAGACTTCCCAAACAAATTCCCGCACCAGCGTCATAAAAGTTGATCGTCACGGTCTTTCCGGGGGACGCGCTGACTCTTGCAAGCGAGCGGCGGCCGAGCAGGGTGTTGATCAGAGAGCTTTTTCCCACGTTTGAACGGCCGGAAAAAGCGATCTGCGGACGTGGGTCCTGCGGGAACTGTGACGGAAAGCCCGCAGAAATCAGAAGCTCGGTGGAAGCAAAATTCACAGCCATCAGTAGATCGCCCCCGTAACCGTAATAGAAGGTGCGATGGGGGGGATGGTAATCGGAGTGGGCTCCGGAGCATCCTTGTGCTGTAAGGGCTCTTCCTGCGCAGTTCTTGCAAGTGCCACCTTCAATACATCATCCACAGTGTCGCAAAGAACAAAGGAAAGGTTGGCGGCCGCTTCCTTATCGATCTCGTCAAGATCACGCTCGTTTTCGCGCGGGATGAGAACCGTTTTGATGCCGGCGCGATAGGCTGCCATGGTTTTTTCGGTTAATCCGCCGATGGGGAGAACGCGGCCGCGGAGTGTGACCTCACCCGTCATGGCAACGTCATGCCGCACGGGAATGCCGCTAAGCGCGCTGACCAGCGCCGTAACCATGGTCACACCCGCCGAGGGGCCGTCCTTCGGAATCGCACCCTCGGGGAAGTGGATATGGAGATCCTGCTTTTCCGCAAAGTCCTTTGGAATGCCAAGAGCCTCGGCTCTTGAGCGGACACAGCTGACGGCGATCTTTGCCGATTCCTTCATTACATCGCCAAGAGAGCCTGTCAGCTCAAGCTTGCCGCTGCCCGGCATCGGGAGAACCTCCACGCGCAAAAGGTCGCCGCCGGTTCTTGTATAGGCAAGCCCGTTGACAACCCCGATCTCATCCTTTCGGATCTCGGCCTCGGGCGGGAATTTGCGCTTGCCAAGGTAATTCTTAATATCCTTTTGGCCGATCGTGATCCTTGTTGCCTTTTCGTCTGCAATCTCTCTTGCACACTTTCTGAAGAGTGAGGCAAGCTCGCGCTCAAGATTGCGGACACCGGCCTCACGCGTGTAGCAATCGATCAGCTCGATGACGGCATCCTTGCCGATCGAAAGGGTCTTTTTCGAAAGACCGTGACGCTTTAACTGCTTGGGAATCAGATGCTTTACGGCAATATTCAGCTTTTCGGTGCGGGAATAGGGCTTGACCTCAATAATCTCCATACGGTCGATAAGCGCCTCGGGAATTCCCTCATAATAGTTCGCGGTGGCGATGAAAAGACAGTCGGAAAGGTCAAGCGGAGTTTCAAGGAAATTGTCGCGGAAATAGCGGTTCTGCTCGGGATCAAGGACCTCAAGAAGGGCAGAAGCGGGGTCCCCATGAATATCGTGCGAGAGCTTGTCGATCTCGTCAAGAACGATCACGGGATTTTTGGATTTCGCCGAAATAAGCGCAGAAACCACGCGGCCCGGCATGGCGCCGACATAGGTTTTTCTGTGTCCGCGGATCTCGGCCTCGTCCCGTACGCCGCCAAGCGAGATCCGGGCATACTTACGGCCGAGCGCCTGGGCGACAGAGGCGGCAATAGAGGTCTTGCCGACACCGGGAGGCCCTACGAGGCAGAGGATCTGGTTGCGGATATCGGGGGCGAGCTTGCGTACCGCTATAAATTCGAGGATGCGCGTCTTGATCTTTTCAAGGCCGTAATGATCACGGTCAAGCATCTTGGCGGCCGAAGCAAGGTTCAGCCTATCCTTGGTTTCCTTCTGCCACGGAATTTCAAGGCAGGTATCGAGATAGTTGCGCAGAACAACGCTTTCTGCTGCGCCGAAGGGTGTCTTGGCCAGCTTGGAAAGCTCCTTTTTCAGCTTTTCCTTTACCTCGGGCGGCATGGCGGTGCGCTCGATTTTGGCGCTGTACTCTTCAATTTCATCGCTGTCCTCACCCAGCTCCTGCTGAATGGCACGCATCTGTTCACGGAGGAAAAATTCCTTGTGATGCTCATCAACCCTCGCACGGACGGTATTATGAATGTCGGCCTCACAAGCCAAGATATCCTTTTCCTCTTCAAGAAGCACAAGAAGGCGCTCCATACGGAGAAAGGGATTGAGGGTTTCAAGAATCGTTTGCTTGCTGCGGAAATTAAGAAGCACCGCAGAGGCAACAAAGTCGGAAAGCATAGAAGGGCTCTTGATGGCGGTGGCGGCTGTGACAACATCCTCGGAGAGTGTCGGGTGGATCGGCAGGATCTCGGAAAGCGCATTGGCGATCTCCTGCATCATGGCCTCGGCACGCAGAGTGAGAGCACCGCCGTGCGAGAGATGCTTATTGATGACGGTGGCACGGAAGCAGCCGTCACTTTCCACGATCTCTGTGATCTTGGCGCGGCATACCCCCTCAAACACGGCAGAAAGATTGCCGTCCGGTGTTTTGGAAACCTGTTTGATCGTACAAACCGTACCGACACGGAAAAGATCCTTTTCGGTGGGCTTTTCAATCGATCCGTCCCGCTGGGCCACAAGCAGAATTTTCGTGTTACCGGTGGCCGCCTCGCCAAACGCCTTGATGGAGAGGGGGCGGGATATGGTGAGATTCATCTGTACGGAGGGGAAGGCCACAGTCCCGCGCAGGGGAATCAGGGGCAGGGTCATGATCTCCGCTTTTTCAATCGTGTGGTTCATATCAATATCCTTTTGAGAGTTATCTTGGTTGAAGGGCGCAAAACGGCATTATACGATGTATTATAGCACAAGATGAACGGTATGTCTATATCTTTTATATGTTTTTGTAAGAATCTTTACGTACGGGTCAAATTTTTTTCGGAAAATATCGGAAAAGTATTGACAAGCGAAAAGGGAGGTGGTATAATTGGTGAGGTGAATGGCCAAAGGCCCACCTTATCAAGCAGAATTTCCGTTCTCACCTTGCCACAGGAGTGCGTAAGGTTCATACATCGGCATAGGGGTATCCTTTTGCTTTTGTGCATACGGAAATTCGTATGCATTTTTGTTTTTTGGAGGTACACCACCATTAGCACCAAGGAATTGCAGATCAATGAAAGCATCCGCTTCAAGGAGGTTCGCCTTGTTGGCTCGGATGGAGAGCAGCTTGGGATCATGTCTTCGCAGGATGCGCTTGAGTACGCTTACAACCGCGGGCTGGATCTTGTTCTAATGGCACCCAATGCCGAGCCCCCCGTCTGCCGCGTGATGGACTATGGCAAATACCGCTTTGAGCGGGATAAGAAAGAGAAGGAAGCCAAGCGCAACCAGCAGATCGTGAAGGTCAAGGAGGTGCAGCTCTCCTGCCGTATTGACACGCACGATTTTGACACGCGTGTGAACCATGCGCGCAAGTTCCTGCAGGGCGGCGATAAGGTGAAGGCTGTTATCCGCTTCAAGGGGCGTGAGATGGCGCATCTTGATATGGGCCGCAGCGTGATCGACCGGTTTGTGGAGGCTTGCTCGGATTCCGGCTCTGCCGATAAGGCGCCGATCCAGGAGGGCCGCTTCCTCTCGGTGATCCTTTCGCCCAACAAGGCGGGCAAATAACTTCGTTATAGATTCAGTTTTGAATTTGTATATTTTCGGTGACGCCGACAGTAAAGAAAAGGAGAATTATCATGGCAAAAATTAAGACTCATAAGGCCTCCGCAAAGAGATTCCGCGTGACGGCCGGCGGTAAGATTAAAGTTCAGCACTCTCAGCACCGCCACAACCTTGGCATTAAGACCGCAAAGCGCAAGAGAACGCTTCGCAAGGGCTTTGTCCTTGGCAAGGCGATGACCGCCAACATCAGAAGCATGATCCAGAAGTGATCAGCAACGGAATTTAAGAATTTGGAGGAATAACAACATGGCAAGAGTTAAAGGCGCAATGATGACGCGCAAGAGAAGAAAGAGCGTTCTCAAAGCCGCTAAGGGATATTGGGGTGCTAAGAGCAAGCATTTTAAGATGGCGAAGCAGGCCGTTCTCAAGAGCGGTAATTATGCTTTCGCCGGCCGCAAGATGAAGAAGAGAGATTTCCGTTCTCTTTGGATTGCCCGTATTTCGGCCGAGGCAAGAGCCTGCGGCATCAACTATTCTCAGCTGATGCACGGCCTCAAGGTCGCCGGTATCGATCTCAACCGCAAAATGCTCTCCGAGATCGCCATCGCCGATAAGGCTGCGTTTGCCGCCCTTGTGGAGAAGGCAAAGGCCGCTCTTTAAAAACTCATACCCCTCCCTGTGTGCATACGCAGGGTGGGGGTTTTATTTTTGCGAGGTGCATATGAAAATTGCGCAAGAGGTCATAACCAGCCGCAAAAATCCGCTCGTGATGCTTGCGGCCTCGCTGAAGGAGAAGAAATACAGAGATCGGCACGGCTTGTTTTCTGTACCTGGGCACAAGCTGTGCCAAGAGGCCATTGCCTCGCTTGCACCGATTGAGCACGTTCTCTTATCCGAGGAATATGCGGCCAAGCATCTTCAAGAGGTGATTTCCGCTTTTGGGGACGCGCGCTATGCAAGCACGTCTCTTACTGTTCTCTCGGCGGATTGCTTTGAGAAAATCAGTGAAGAAAAAGCACCGGAGGGAATAATTCTTCTTATAAAGCATCTTGACATTTCAAAAAAATATAATAAAATAAAAGATGTAGGCTTTTTTGAAGAGAATAAGCCTCTTATCCTTCTGCACTCGATTCGGGATCCCGGCAACCTCGGGACGATACTGCGGAGTGCGGGCGCCTTTGGCGTGGGCGGTGTCCTCCTCTCCGAGGACTGCGCCGACCTTTACCATCCGCGTACCGTCCGTGCCGCCATGGGCGCGATCTTCCGTGTGCCGACCTTGATTCTTTCGGATGTCGGCGGGGCGATTGCCGATCTTAAGGCCGCGGGGCGGCGTGTGCTTGCCGCAGAGCTTCGCCCGGGGGCCGTACCGATCGGGGCGCTTTCCCTTACATCCCGCGATACTGTGGTCATCGGGAATGAGGGACATGGGATTCCGCCCGAAATATCGGCTCTTTGCACAGCAAGCGTATATTTGCCCATCCTGCCGACCGCAGAATCTCTGAACGCCGCGGCCGCCGCCACGGTGTTTTTATGGGAGCTTTCAAAAACGAATTAAGAGAGAATTTAGAATGAATGGTATTTTGTTCTGGATATGGCTGAACCTATGCTGTACTCCGGGATCGGGAACCTTTGATCTTCTTTTGCGTGCGTTTTCCTCCCCTTATGAGGTTTACGATGCGGACGAGGATGCTCTGCGCGATGCGCTTTCCCGCTATGACAGAGATCTCAACCGTCTCCTCAATAAGGATACAGAGGCGGCAAAGCGCATTCTGACCTTCTGTAATGTCAAGGGCATCACGCTGATCCCTTATGACGATCCGCGTTATCCCGCCGCCCTCCGCACCATACCCTCACCGCCCGTTCTCCTTTATTGCCGTGGGCGCTTGCCTCAGATGAACGGCCGTCTTTCGGTTGCGGTGGTCGGAACGCGGAAAATGAGCGATTACGGAAAGCGGATGACCTTTGAGATCGCGCGTGATCTTGCGCGTGCCGGTGCCATTGTGGTAAGCGGTATGGCGCTTGGGATTGACGGCGTGGCCAATGCTGCTGCCATCAACGGCGGCGGTGAGACTGTGGCCGTGCTTGGAAGCGGAATCGATATTATGTATCCTTCTGCTCATGCCAAGCTTGCCGAGTTTATTGAGCGGCACGGCGCCGTTATCACCGAGTTTCCTCCGGGCACAAGACCCGAGGGCAGGAATTTCCCAATTCGAAACCGCATTATTTCAGGCCTTGCGCAGGCAACCGCTGTGATGGAGGGCGAGCTCAAGAGCGGCTCTCTGATCACGGCGCGGCGCGCACTCCAGCAGGAGCGTGCGCTTTACGCAATGCCGGGGCGCATTGATGAGGCGGGGAGTGAGGGGCCGAGCCTTCTGATAAAGAACGGCGCAAGGATTCTTACCTCTGCCGATGACATTCTCAGTGATTTTGAGAAACGGTTCTCTGACAAAATCAATATCTTTCGGTTGCTTGAGCGTTCTCCTTACGTCATTGACAAGGTGCTGCATTCGATGCGTGTCTATGTCAAGGGCGAGCCCAAGGAGAAGGTGAAGAAAAAGGCCGAGAAAAAGGCTCCTGCCTCTCTTGAAGAGAAGCGGTCTCCCGAAGAGAGCAAGGAAGCAAAGGAGCGGGCTTCTGCCATCCTTGAAAGGCTTGGCGGTCACGCCGCAGAAATGTATCGGCTGATTCCCGGCGCGGGTGGGATCACCTGCGATGAAATCGCCGATGCCGGTATTCCCATCACAGACGTGATGGTGCTTTCGGCACAAATGGAAATTTACGACCTTATTGAGCTTCTCCCCGGAGGGCAGATGAGGCGCAAAAGTCCGTACTGAACAAGAAAGGTAGCGTTATGTCGAATTTAGTTATTGTGGAGTCCCCTGCCAAGGCAAGCACCATTAAAGGATACCTTGGCTCAAACTATAAGGTGATTGCCTCGAAGGGGCATATCAGAGATTTGCCCAAAAGCGGGCTTGGGGTTGATATCGAAAATGATTTTGCGCCCCATTATATCAACATCCGCGGCAAGGGCGATGTGATCACCCTTTTGCGTCAGGAGGCAAAGAATGCCGGCAAGATCTTCCTTGCGACCGACCCTGACCGTGAGGGGGAGGCAATTTCCTGGCATCTTGCGGCCGCCCTTGGTATTCCGCTTGAAAAGCAGTGCCGCGTGACCTTTAATGAGATCACAAAGAGCGCTGTTAAGGATGCGATCAAGCATCCGAACACCATTAACCAGGATCTTGTCAATTCGCAGCAGACACGCCGTATTCTGGATCGTATTCTCGGCTATCAGCTGAGCCCCTTCCTTTGGAAGAATGTGCGCAGCGGTCTTTCCGCCGGGCGCGTGCAGAGCGTGGCGGCGCGTATTATCTCGGAAAGAGAAGAGGAGATCCGCTCCTTTATTCCCAAGGAATATTGGACCGTCCGTGCGACCGTTACCACCCGTGAGGGTGAGGAGATCGAGGCGCATTTCTACGGCAAGGATGGGGCCGAGATCCGTCTGACCAATGAGAAAGAGGCTTCTGCCGTTACAGAGACGATCGCCAAGCATCCCTTTGTTCTTTCGAGCATCCGTCAGTCCCAGAAGAGCCGTATGCCCTCGCCGCCCTTTACGACCTCCACCCTTCAGCAGGAGGCCTCCAAAAAGCTCGGTTTCCAGTCAAAGCGTATTATGAAAACCGCGCAGGAGCTTTACGAGGGTATCAATCTTGGTTCAGAGCTTGGCGGATTTTCGGGTCTTATCACCTATATGCGTACCGACTCGCTCCGTATTTCGGCATCCGCCCAGGAAGCCGCCTTTCGGATGATCGAGGGCGAGTACGGAAAGGAATATCATCCCGCATCCCCGCGTCAGTTCAAAATGAAGCAGGGTGCGCAGGATGCGCACGAAGCGATCCGTCCCTCGGATGTCAGCCTGACGCCCGACAAGATCAAAAAGTTCCTTACGCCCGATCAGTACCGTCTTTACCGCTTGATTTGGGAGCGCTTTGTGGCAAGCCAGATGTCCTCTGCGGTCTTCTCGCTTATGTCGCTTGAATTTACCTGTGGGGAATATCGCTTCCGTGCAAGCGGCAGTACCCTGAAATTCAAGGGGTATCTTGCGGTTTACGATGACTCCTCCGACCACGAGGACGGGACCGAAAAGCACGGCCTCCCGCCTGTTTCCCATTTCACAGAGGGTGCGGCTATGCCTGTTGTGGCATCGAGCGCCAATCAGCATTTCACAGAGCCGCCTCCGCGCTATACCGAGGCATCGCTCATCAAGTTCCTTGAGGATAACGGCATTGGCCGCCCCAGCACCTATACGGCGATCATTTCCACGATCATGGACCGTAATTACGTGCGCCGCGAGGGAAAGAATCTTGTTCCCACCCCCCTCGGAGAGGTAACGACCAAGCTGATGAAGGAGAATTTCCCCGATATCGTGGACTATAAGTTCACAGCGGATATGGAGGATAAATTCGATATGATCGCCCGTGGGGCAGAAACCCCGCATAATGTGCTTACCGATTTTTATAACGGCTTTTCCGAGGCGCTTGCCGAGGCAAAGGAGCGTGTGAAGGGTGGCGCTGTTGAGATTCCGCCCGAGGAGTCGGATGTGATCTGCGAAAAGTGCGGGCGCAGAATGGTGTATAAAACCGGGCGCTTTGGCCGCTTCCTCGCTTGTCCTGCATATCCCGAGTGCAAGAATACCCTTGCGCTTGATAAGCAGGGAAAGCCGGTTGAGAAGAAGGCGGAGGATACGCAGGTCGCCGAATTCAAGTGTGAGCTTTGCGGCGGCGATATGGTCCTCAGAAACGGGCGCTTTGGTAGCTTTTATGCGTGCAGCAATTATCCGACCTGCAAGTTTACCAAGCAGAAAACAAATGAGCTTGGTGTCGATTGCCCGAAGTGCGGTGCAAAGATCATCACGAAATTCGGCAAGGGTAAGCTCTTTTACAGCTGTGAGGCGTATCCCGAGTGCGATTTCTCGACCTGGGACCTCCCTCTTGCCGAGAAATGCCCCGATTGCGGTGACATGCTGCTTTATAAAAAGAGCAAGAAAACCGTATATTGCCGCAACAAATCCTGTGAATACAAAAAGGAAAACGTAGAAAAATGACAGAAAACGGTATGGTCACCGTCATCGGCGCCGGCCTTGCGGGATGTGAGGCTGCCTGGCAGGCGGCTGAGCTTGGATGCAGGGTGACGCTGTATGAAATGAAGCCAAAGCGCTATTCGCCCGCCCATCACAACCCGGATTTTGCCGAGCTTGTTTGCTCCAATTCTCTCCGCTCCAACGCGATATCGAACGCGGTGGGGCTTCTGAAGGAGGAGCTTCGCCGTCTTGGCTCGCTTGTGATGGCCGCGGCGGACGCGACCTCTGTTCCCGCGGGGAGCGCCTTGGCGGTTGACCGCACCCTTTTCTCCCGTTTTATAACCGAAAAAATTCGTTCTCACCCTCGTATTACCGTTGTGGAGGAGGAGGTCACTGCCATTCCCGAGGAGGGGATTCTTGTGGTGGCCACCGGCCCCTTGACCTCGGATGCACTTGCTGAGGACATTCTCCGCGTGACAGGGGCGGATGCGTTGCATTTTTATGATGCCGCCGCTCCGATCGTATCGGGGGACAGCATTGATCTTGAAAAGGCCTTTTTTGCATCCCGCTACGGGAAGGGAAATCCAGAGGATTACCTCAATTGCCCGATGGCAAAGGAGGAATACGAGGCTTTTTATGAAGCCTTGATTACTGCCGAGGTTGCCACCCTGCACGATTTTGAAACCGGTGAAGCGCTTACCGTCTTTGAGGGGTGTATGCCGGTTGAGGTGATGGCCGCCCGCGGCGTTGATACCCTGCGTTACGGGCCTATGAAGCCGGTTGGGCTGCCTGTCCCCGCTACGGGCAGGGATGCGTATGCCACCGTACAGCTCCGCCGCGAGAACCGCGCGGGGGATATGTATAATCTTGTTGGATTTCAAACGCACCTGACCTTTCCGGCTCAGAAAAGGGTGTTCAGCATGATTCCGGGGCTTGAGAAGGCCGAATTTTACCGTTTTGGCGTCATGCACCGCAATACCTACTTGAATTCGCCCACCCTTCTTGATTCCGACTACTCCACAAGAGCGCGCCCTGATCTCTTCTTTGCGGGGCAAATGACGGGTGTAGAGGGGTATGTCGAATCCACCGGCTCCGGGCTTGTAGCAGGGCTTTCGGCTGCCGCGCGCGCGCTCGGCGCCGCGCTACCCAAGCTGCCGCGCTCGACGATGCTTGGCGCTATGGCGGCGTACATCAGCGATCCCGGTGTTGTGGCGTTTCAGCCCATGAATGCGAATTTTGGGGTAATTGAGCCGTTAGAGAAGAAAGTAAAAGGCGGTAAAGCCGCAAGAAACGAAGCGTACGCTACGCGCGCGCTCGCACGTATTGACGAGTTTGCTGCCGAGATTTCCCACCTGGGGAAAGGAACATAATCTATGCGCATTTTGATTGATGTCATGAGCGGGGATAATGCCCCTCTTGAGCTTCTGCGCGGTGCCGTAATGGCTGCCGCCGAATATCCGAATCTTTCCATCGCCGTTGTGGGGACCGAGGAGGTCATCCGCGAAACGGCGGAGGTCGCCGCTTTGTCGCTTGATGGGATCGAGGTCATTCCTTCGGTTTCTGTCATTGAAATGGAGGACAAGGCTCTTTCGGTCGTGCGTGATAAGAAGGACTCCTCCATGAGTGTAGGCTTGCAGGCTCTTGCGGCCGGGGAAGGGGATGCCTTTGTCAGTGCGGGGAACACCGGAGCCCTGCTTGCGGGTGCGACACTTCTTGTGCGCCGTATCCGTGGCATTCAGCGTGCGGGGATTGCAAGTGTTCTGCCGTTTCCCACTCCCGTCCTCTTGATGGACTGTGGGGCCAACCTTGAGGTCGCGCCGGAAAACCTTGAGCAGTTTGCATATATGGGCTCGCTCTACATGGAAAAGCTTTATGCGTTGCCCGCTCCCCGCATCGGGCTCCTTAACAACGGAACCGAATATAATAAGGGGCTGCCGCTTCAGGTGGCAACCTACGAGCGCTTAACAAAATCCGGCTTGAATTTTATCGGGAACGTGGAGGGAAAGACCATTCCGCTCGGCTCCTGCGATGTGGTTGTGACAGACGGCTTTACCGGCAACATCCTTCTCAAGGTGATCGAGGGAATGGGAAAATTCTTCTCGGGTGCTCTTAAGGATCTTTTCCACACCAATGCCACAACCAAGCTTTCGGGGCTTCTTGTGCGCAATAAATTTGCCGATTTTAAGAAGAAGCTGGATCCCTCCGAGCATGGCGGTGCACCGCTTCTCGGTATTTCGAAGCCTGTGATCAAGGCACACGGATCCTCGGACGCTCAAGCGATTAAAAATGCGGTGCATCAGGCAATGACCTTTGTCAGCACCGGCATCAATTACGATATTGCTGCCTGGGCGGCTGACTTTGATGTGCGCCTTGCCGCGGAAAAGGCCGAAAAAGAGGCCGCCAAAGCCGTGGAAGATGCAAAGTGAGGGCGTTATGGCAGAGGTGAATATGAGGACGCTTGAGGAGCGGATCGGCTATCGCTTTTCTGACCGAGCGCTCCTTGAGACGGCCCTGACGCACGCATCCTACTCAAACGAAAAGGGCGTTCCCTCCTATGAACGCCTTGAATTTCTCGGGGATGCCGTTTTGCAGATCGTGATCAGCCGTTATCTTTTTCTGCGGTTTTCCGATCTGCCCGAGGGGCTTTTGACAAAATACAGACAGTATCTTGTGTGTGAGGCAACGCTTGCACGCATTGCGGGCGACCTTTCGCTCGGTACCTATCTTCGCCTTGGCCGCGGAGAGGATGCGGGGAACGGCCGCCGCCGCCCCTCTATCCTTGCCGATGCGGTGGAGTCGCTGCTTGCCGCTATCTATCTTGACGGCGGGATGCAAGCGGTCGAGCCCTTGCTCCTTTCGCTGATGCGGGACGAGCTTGACAAGTGCGTTGAGAACCGTGACGGTGACTACAAAACAAGACTCCAGCAGCTGGTTGAGCAGGATGGCGGCGAGGTACTGGAATACGTTGTGATCAGCCGTACAGGGCCCGATCATGCGCCGCTTTACCTGATTGAGGCGCGGATCAACAGCAACCGTGTAGGGGCGGGCGAAGGCAGCTCCAAGCACGAGGCCGAGCAGGCGGCTGCAAGAGAAGCGCTGCTCCTGTTCGGCGTACTGAAAGAAAAGAAGGAGGGTTAAAGCCTATGTATTTAAAATCACTTGAGCTTCACGGCTTTAAATCCTTCCCTAACCGTACCGTCATGACCTTTGAGCGTGGGACCACGGTTATTGTCGGCCCGAACGGAAGCGGTAAATCCAACATTTCCGATGCGATGCGTTGGGTTCTCGGCGAGCTTTCCAGCCGTAACATCCGCGGCACCAAAATGGAGGACGTGATCTTCGGCGGTACGGACGAGCGCAGGCCGATGGGCTATGCCGAGGTTTCCGTTACCTTTGATAATACCGACAAAAATCACAGAATTGACTCGCCCTACGAAGAAATCAAGGTCACGCGCCGGTATTACCGTACGGGAGACAGCGAATATCTGATCAACGGACAGCAAAGACGCCTTCGCGATATTACCGAGCTTTTTATGAACACGGGTATCGGGCGCGAGGGCTATTCGATCGTTGGGCAGGGGCGTGTTGCCGAGCTTCTTTCCAAAAAGAGTGAGGATCGCCGTAATGTGTTTGAGGAAGCGGCGGGCATCGCCAAATTCCGTCACAGAAAAGAGGATGCCGAAAAGCGCCGGCGCGAGACCCATGCAAACATGGAGCGCGTGATCGACATCTTTGATGAGCTCGAAAAGCGCATCGGCCCCCTGACGCGTGATGCCGAGAAGGCGCGTAAATACCTCGATCTGCGCGAGAAAAAGAAGGTAGCGGACGTATCGCTCTGGCTTTACGATACCGAAAAGCTCCGTGCCGACCTTCAGAAGGCCAAGGATACCTATCAGCTGACACAGCACGAGCTTGAAACGGTTGAAGAATCGTTAAACTCGCTTCGCACCCAGGATGAGCGCCTTTTCTCGCAGATGGAGAGCAGCCGCCTTTCCTCCGAGCAGCTCCTTGAAAAGATCAATGAGGTGCGCACCCGTATTCATACTCTTGAAAATGAGTTCACAGGCCTTGAAAGCGAGATCCGCCATAAGACCGATCTTGTTGAGGTCGCAAAGAAGCGCGGAACCGAGCTTGCAAGGGCGATCGCTTCTCTCGGTTCGGAAACCGGAGAATACGATGAAAAGATCAAGGAGCTTCGCCACGAGCAGAAGACACTTTCCGAGGAGCGTCTCGGCATTTTAGCCGATGCGCAAAAGGTGAACCAGTCGATCCAAAGGATCGAAAAAGAGCTGGACAATTCACTTGCTACGCTTGAAAAGCAGCAGAATGCCGCCCTTGACATCAAGGTGAATATTGACGTCCTTTCCCGTTCGCGGAATGAGGACGGCGCCCGCCGTGAGTCGCTTGAAAAATCGCTCCTTGAGATCGAGGAGGCCGGTCGCCGCCTTGAGAGCGAGGTGACGCTCTGTGAGCGTAATACCGCCGGCTATGCCGCGCGCGTTAAAGAGCTTGCGGATACTGCAGCTGCACTTGATGACGAGATTGCGCGCTGCCGCCGTACACGTGAGGAGCTGAACGAGGAATGCGGAACCCTCCGCGCCGATAAGACCGCCCTTGAGCAGGCCGCAGAGGCCCTCCGCCGTATGGAGGAGCACTTTGAGGGGTACGGGGAAGCCGTACGCTTTGTAATGCGCGCAGCGGGCGAGGGAAGGCTTTCGGGAATTCACGGCCCTGTTTCTCAGTTGATTAACGTGAAGGCCGAGCATGCACTTGCCATTGAAACCTCTCTTGGTGCCAATTTACAGCATATCGTGGTGAAGGACGAGGAGGCGACAAAGGCCGCCATCCGTTTTCTTAAGGAGAAAAAGGCGGGTAGAGCCACCTTCTATCCCATCACGACCATCCGCCCTGGCAATGAGCCCGAGGAGATTCGTGCCGCTGCCAAATTCCGTGGTTATATCGACCGTGCAGACCGTCTTGTGGATCGCAAGGCTGAATATGACGATATTGTGGAATGGCTGCTCTCGCGTACTGTCATTTTTGATACCCTTGACCATGCCACGGAATGTGCGCGTGAGCTTAAATACCGCCTGAAGATCGTCACGCTTGACGGCCAGATCATTAATGCAGGCGGCTCCTTTACGGGCGGCTCGCTGCGCGAAGGAAAGGGAAGCGGTATCCTCTCTCGCAGTGCCGATATCGAGGCTAAAATGGAGGAGGCCGCCGCTCTTGCGGACAAGATCCTTTCGCTTACGCGTAGGATGAAGGACGAGGAGCAGAAGATCGCAAAGATCGAGCAGGACAAAAAGGATAACGCGCAGGAGGGGGCCCTTCTGCGTACGATGGAAAGCACCCAGCTGAAAACGCTTGAGGCGGCAAAGGCGCGCCTTGCGGCCAATCGTGAAAAGCAGGAATCCCTGCGGATTGAGCTGGACACCATCGGCAGTAAGAATCATCAGATCGAAAGTGAGCTTTCCTCGCTTTCCCGTTCGCTTGAGCATGCCAATAAGGGGATTGCCACCCTGCGTGAGCGCCGTGCCGAGCAGGATATTGAGAGAAACAATCTGATCGAGGAGCGTGATGCCGCGCAGGAGGAGGCAAACGCCATTTCTCTGCGCGAAGCCGAGATCAATAAGGATATCGAGATGCACGACCGCCTCCGTGAGGGGATTTCCTCGCGCCGCGCTGAGCTTGAGGCCGAGAAGGATGAGGTGGCCGCCTCGCTCGCCGAGCACGAGGATGCGATCGCCTCCATGCAGGAGAAGCGTGCCGAGAATCGCCGCCTTGTTGGCGAAGCAAGCAAGGAGCTCTCTCAGTTTACCGAGCGCCGTGACGAAACCGAAAGCGGCATGACCGCCTTTAATTCCCGCCTTGGCGAGGTGCGTGAGCAGCTGAAGGTGAAGCAGGAACAGAAGGACCGCGCCTCGGCTGCCGCCTTTGCGGCAGAGAACCGTCTGCGCCGTCTTGAGGAATCCCAAGAGCGTCTTGGCTCCAGCCTTTGGGATGATTATGAGATCACCTTTGAGGATGCCATTGCGCTTGATTATCCTCCTGTCACGCATGAAAACCGCGCCGAGATTGCCGCTGTGCAGTCTGCATGCCGCGATGAGATGAAGGGCCTTGGCTCTGTCAACATCGGAGCCATTGAGGAATATAAGGAGGTCAAGGATCGGTATGACGAGATGTCTGCCCAGGTGCTTGATCTGCGTGAATCCTACGATAAGCTGACAGAGATCATCGAAGGCCTCGAGGAAGAAATGCGCAACCAGTTCGTAACTGCCTTTGAGGCGATCAACGACAATTTCGGCACCGTGTTTGCCGAGCTCTTCGGCGGCGGCCAGGCCGAGCTGATTCTGACCGATCCTGCCGATGTTTTAAATTGCGGCATTGATATCAAGGCTGCGCCTCCCGGCAAGATCATCAAGAATCTTTCGCTCCTTTCGGGCGGTGAGCAGGCCTCTGTTGCCATTGCGCTCTTCTTTGCGATCCTGAAGGTCAATCCCACGCCCTTCTGCATCTTTGACGAGATCGAGGCGGCGCATGACGCGGTCAACGTCTTCCGCTTTGGCGAGTATATCAAGAAGATGTGTGAGGAAACCCAGTTTATCCTGATCTCGCACCGTCCGGGCACGATGGAGATCGCCGAGCGCCTTTACGGTGTGACGATGCAGGAGCGCGGTGTATCCCGCGTTCTGCCCATGAGCCCGACCGAGATGGAAGCCATGAAGAAGGAGTTGCAGGAAGATGGGGTTCTTTGATAAGCTGAAGGCGGGGCTCCGCCGTACAAAATCCGCGCTTTTCGGCACGATGGAGCAGATTCTCCGTGCGTTTGTGAGGATTGATGAGGATCTGTTTGAGGAGCTTGAGGAGGCCATGATCATGGCCGATATGGGTGTTGATACCACCGAACACGTGCTTGGAACCCTGCGAGAGCGCTTGAAGGAAAAACGCATTACCGACCCCAAAGAGGTCAAGGGGGAGCTTTTTTCCATCCTTTCCGATCTGATCGGTGAGGACGATGGTCTGCACCTTGATACGACACCCTCTGTCATTCTCGTGATCGGTGTCAACGGGGTGGGAAAAACGACCTCGATTGGGAAAATGGCGGCCGAGCTGAAGCGCGAGGGTAAACGCGTGGTGGTTGCGGCGGCCGACACCTTCCGTGCGGCCGCGGCCGAGCAGCTGAAGGTCTGGTGTGACCGTGCCGGCGTGGATATGATCCGCCAGGATGCGGGCGCTGATCCTGCGGCCGTGGTGTACGATGCCATCGGTGCGGCCGTTTCCCGCCGCGCAGACGTTCTGATCGTGGACACGGCAGGGCGGCTTCATAATAAGAAAAACCTGATGGATGAGCTTGCAAAGATCAACCGCGTGATCGACAGGCAGCTTCCCGGCGCGGCCAGAGAAACCCTTTTGGTGCTGGATGCTACGACCGGGCAGAATGCCATCAGCCAAGCGAAGGAATTTCTCGGTGCTGCCACCATCACAGGCCTTGTGCTTACCAAGCTTGACGGGACGGCGAAGGGTGGCATTGTCTTCTCGATCCGCCGTGAGCTTGGAATTCCTGTGAAGTTTATCGGTGTTGGCGAGGGCATTGAGGATATGCGCCCCTTCTCGGGTGAGGAATTTACCGGCGCTCTGTTCGCCGAGGAGGAAGAATGAAGGCTGTACTTTCATCCCGAAACAGAAAAAAGATCGTTGAGCTTGAGAGGATGCTCCGTGAACGCATCCCGACAATCGAGCTTTATTCGCTTGATGATGTCAACATCTCGGGCGAAGCCGAGGAAACCGGCGAAACCTTTGAAGAAAACGCCCTTATCAAGGCGCGCTTTGGTGCTCTGCGCGGGTATTATGCCTTTGCAGACGATTCGGGCCTTGAGGTGGATGCCCTTGATGGGCGCCCCGGTGTTTATTCTGCGCGCTATGCAGGTGAGCCCTGCAATGACGAGAACAATAACGCCCTCTTGCTTTCCGAGCTGAAGGACGTGCCCGCCGAGCGGCGGACAGGACGGTATGTTTCTGTTATCGCCTGCATTACGCCGAGCGGAGAAGAGCTTCTTGTGCGCGGAACCTGTGAAGGGGAGATCCTTTTTTCACCGCAGGGAAGCGGAGGATTCGGCTATGATCCGCTTTTCTATGTGCCCGTCTTGAACAAAACCTTTGCCGAGGTGACACCCGAGGAAAAGGATGCCGTCAGTCATCGCGGAAATGCGATACGGATGTTTCTTGATCAATATGCCGAAAGAATTGTGGAGGTTTTTGATGCTGACAAGTAAACAGCGTGCCTATCTTCGCTCGCTTGCAACCCGTCTTTCCCCCATCTTCCAGATCGGAAAGTCCGGGGTGACAGACGAGATCTGCCTTCAGCTGCAGAATGCGCTTGAGGCAAGGGAGCTTGTGAAGGTTCATGTTCTTGAAACCTCGCCTTATACCGCCCGCGAAGCGGCCGAGATCATTGCCGAGGCCACTTGTGCGGATGTTGTAACGGTGATCGGTACCAAGTTTGTTCTTTATAAGGAATCCGAGGAAAGAAAAACCATCGAACTGCCATGAAAAAACGCGTGCTTGCGATATACGGCGGCAGCTTTTCGCCGCCGCACAACGGCCATATTGCGCTTGCAGAGGCTTTTTATAAAACGGTAAAGCCCGAAAAGCTCCTGATCGTTCCGACAGCGGTATCGCCCCATAAGGCGGCCGTACCGGGTGCAACGGCCGAAAATAGGATGGAAATGTGCCGTCTTGCATTTTCGCACATTCCGGCAGAGATCTCGGATATTGAGCTTTCACGGCCCGGAAAGAGCTATACGGTAGAAACCCTACAGGCCCTCTCCCGGGAAGGGTGCGAGCTCGTTCTTCTCGTGGGGACGGACATGTTCTTAACGCTTGACCGTTGGCATCGAGCGGAGGAGATCTTTTCTCTTGCGAGAATTGCTGTCGGTCGCCGCGAGTCGGAGCGTGAAATTACAGAGCGCATTCATGAAAAGTGCGGAGAATATAAGGTGCGCTACGGTGCTGACATCCTTTTTATTGACTATGAGCCGATTGAGATATCATCGACCGAGATCCGCGCACGAATTCGGGAAAACAGTTCTCTTGCAGGCTATTTAACATCGGAAGTGGAGGCGTACGTAAAAGAATGTCATCTGTATCTGGATTGACCGAGGAGCGCTTTTTAAAGCTCCGCTGTACCCTCTCGCGCCGAATCGGCAGTCGCCGCTTTTCCCATACGCTCGGGGTAGAAAAATGCATCATAGAGCTTGGCGAGCGCTATCTGCCGGGCGAGATTCCGCGCCTGCGGATCGCGGCGCTTCTGCACGATCTGACAAAGGAGTGGGCGCCCGAGAAGCAGATCGAATATTGCCGTGAGCACAACATCCCCTTGACTGCGGAGGAGGAGGCTTCTCCCAAAATTCTGCATGCAAAGACCGGTGCAGTTGTTGCCGCGCGTGAATTTGCGCCCTTTGTGGACGAGGGAATCTTGAATGCGATCCGCTGTCATACGACCGGTGCCTATGGGATGACGGTATTTGATGAGCTTTTGTATCTTGCCGACTACATAGAGCCCACCCGCACCTATCCTGAATGTGTTCAGCTTCGCGAGCGCTTTGAGGAGGGGTATAAAACGAGTGGCGAGCCGCTTCTTCATCTGCACAGGACGCTCCTTTATGCCCTTGAATTTACCGCAAAGGAAATCGAAGGGCGCGGCGGCACGGTTTTTGACAACACGTGGGAAGCGATACGGTTTTTTAAGGAAAAGCTCGGTCTTTCGTAGTAAAAGCTTCGCGGCATGACACACTATCGAAAAGAGGTGTTGTCATGTTGAAAAAGAAATATATACTGTTTACGGCGATCTCTCTGGTCGCCGCTGCCTTGCTTGCGATCTTTCCCCAAAACGGGGCAACGGGAGCAAAAGAAGCAGAAAACCTCCCCGCCAGGACCACACTGCTTTGTGTCGGGCTTGATGCGGCGGCAGGGAATACCGATGTTCTGATGCTCTTGTCGCTGGATCGCACACGGAAGGAGATCTCTCTCCTTCAGATACCGCGGGACACCTATTTTTCCTCAAGCACCGCTCAGTGCAAGATCAATCAGCTTTATCCGAGCTACCGCCTTCTCGGTCAGCAGCCGCGGGAGGCGCTTGCCACGCTTTCTTCAAATTTGTCAGAGGCGTTTGGAGTCCCGATAGACGGTTTTGCTGCGATGGATATTTCATTCGTAGCGCTTCTTATTGATGAGCTTGGAGGGGTTTCGGTCAACGTTCCCACTCCCATCCGTCATCGCGCTTCCGATGGGGACGGATATATTGAAATTCCTGCGGGAGAGCAGCTCCTTTTTGGCAGAGAGGCGATTGAATTTCTGCGGTTCCGCGCCGATTATCTTGAAGGTGACATTGGCCGTTTGGATGCACAAAAGCTGCTTCTTGGCGCCACCTATCGCAAATTGAAGAGGGATGTAAACCTTCCTTTACTCGTCAGACTCCTCCCAAAGATGTACGGGAACATGATGACCGACTGCTCGCTTGGAGAGGTTCTTTCTCTTGCACGGGATTATTATGCTGTGAAGGAGCAGTATTCGGTGCGGCTTCTCACTCTTCCGGGCGAAGCAACAAGAAGGGATGAAACGGGCGGACTTTCTTACTATGCGGCCAATCGAAAGGCTGCCGATGAGGTTCTTTTGCAGTTCTTTGGCGGAAACGGCTTTGATAAGGACAGACGCTTCCTTTATGCGGGCAAGCCGCACTTTGAAAACATTTATTACGATGAAAACATGGCGTACACGGTCGTTACCGAGGATGCGCTTGATGGTATGGATATTAAAATCAAAAAGAAATGAGGACATCACGATGGAACAGGATGTGAAGCTTGATTATACCGCGCTTGCTCCCTACGAGCTCGCTCTGCAGGCCTTGCGCGCGCTTTATTCCAAGCAGGGATTTGACCTTAGGCTTTACCACGTAGAGGACACGACCATCATTACCGACTACTATGTGATTTGCACCGGGCGCTCTACCACCCATATCAAGGCGCTTGCGGACGAGGCTGCCTACAAGCTTGATCTTGGCGGTGTGCACGCCGCCCATGTCGAGGGGCGTGAAACGGGCAGCTGGATCCTTCTTGATTTCGGCTCGGTGATCGTTCACGTATTCTCGCGTGAGGACCGGGATTATTATAAGCTAGAACGGTTGCTTCCCGAGGGGACAGAGGTTGATATTGCCGATTTCCTTGCCATGCTTGAGAAGGAAGCGAAGGGCGAATAAGACTTTTTTCAAAAAAAGTGCTTTTTTCTGCAAATAACCCTTGACAAAGTACGAATAAAGGGTTATAATGATATGACGCTTATGTCCGGGCTCCCGAAGTGCGATTTGTCGCCGCCCAGAGTAGCGATTTTTGAAGAAAGCGAGGTGCTTTTCTGTGTTTGCAGTTATCGAAACCGGTGGGAAGCAGTACAAAGTCAATGAGGGCGACGTCATCTTTATCGAAAAGCTTGATGTTGCTGACGGTGAGACCGTGACCTTTGACAAGGTGCTTGCGATCTCGGGCGAGGACTTCAAGGCAGGTACCCCTTACGTGGAGGGTGCTACTGTCACTGCCAATGTCATTAAGACCGGCAAGGGCAAGAAGATCTATGTCATGAAGTACAAGCCGAAGAAGAACGAGAAGAAGAAGATCGGTCATCGCCAGTTCTACACGAAGGTTCAGATTGACAAGATCAATGCGTAAGATATGACAAAGATTGTATTTTACAAATCCCAAGGCACCTTTTACGGCTTTGAGGAGCAGGGGCATACCGGATACGGTGAAGCGGGGGACGATGTTCTTTGCTCGGCGCTTTCGGCCATGACGATGCTCATTATCAATGCCATTGAGGTTTCTTACGCTTCGGAGGTCGAATATACCATCGATGACAAGACGACCGATATCCGTCTTGTCGCCAAGGGCGCGCTCCCCGAATATGAGGAGGATGAGAGCAAGCGCTTTGCGGTTTCCGGTCTTATCATGGCTTACTATTATCAGCTTAACGATCTGATTGAGGAATATTATGATTATCTCTCGGTCGATGTGATCGAAAAGCCGCTGTAAGCTCCCTAAAATTACATTGGAGGAAAAGAATATGCTGAAGCTTAGCTTGCAGTTTTTTGCCCATAAAAAGGGCGTTGGTTCTACCAAGAACGGCCGCGACAGTGAGTCCAAGCGCCTCGGTGTGAAGCGCGCGGATGGCCAGCTCGTGACGGCCGGCAATATTCTTGTCCGTCAGCGCGGCACCAAGATTGCCCCCGGTCTGAATGTGGGCCTTGGCTCGGATGACACCCTTTTTGCTCTTGTGGACGGCCGCGTCCGTTTTGAGCATGTTACGAAGGACAAGAAGCGCGTTAGCGTTTACGCAGAATAATATGATACAAAAAAAGAGCGTTTCGCTCTTTTTTTGTACTAATTAGGAGGCAACATGGCAATTTTGGTGACCGGCGGAACAGGCTTTATCGGTTCCCACACGGTTGTTGAGCTTTTTGGAATTGACCGTGATGTGATCATTGTTGATAATCTCTCCAACAGCAAAAAGACGGTTCTTGACCGTATTGAGGCGATTACCGGGCGGCGCCCGATCTTCTATAAGGTTGACCTGCTTGACAGAGCGGCTCTTTGCGAGGTGTTTGATAAGCATCCCGAAATTGATTCTGTCATTCATTTCGCAGGGCTTAAGGCGGTAGGGGAATCGGTGAGCATTCCCTTGCGCTATTATCATAACAATCTGACCGGTACATTCAATCTTTGCGAGGAGATGATCGCGCACGGCGTTATGCGCCTTGTGTTTTCTTCATCCGCTACCGTTTACGGTGCGCCGAAGAGCGTGCCGATCTCGGAGGATTTTCCGCTTTCCACCACCAATCCGTACGGTGAGACCAAGCTGATGATCGAACGGATCCTTAAGGATGTGACGGTTGCATATCCCGATTTTTCGGTGGCAGTTCTGCGCTATTTCAATCCGATCGGCGCGCATGAAAGCGGCATGATCGGTGAGGATCCGAGCGGGATCCCGAACAACCTGCTCCCCTATATTTCCAAGGTCGCCTTTGGAAAGCTTGCCTGCCTTAACGTGTACGGTGATGACTATAATACCAAGGACGGCACGGGCGTGCGTGATTATATTCATGTAGTGGATCTTGCCCGTGCACATCTCAAGGCACTTGATTTTACACTTTCCGCAAAGGGAATTGATTATTTCAACATCGGTACGGGTAACGGCTATTCGGTGCTTGATATGGTGAAGGCCTTTGAGAAGGCCTCCGGCCTTCATGTACCCTATAAGATCGTTTCTCGCCGCCCGGGTGACATTGATGCCTGCTATGCGAATCCCGAAAAGGCGGCCCGCCTTCTCGGCTGGAGCGCCGAATACGGTATTGACCGTATGTGCGCAGATGCCGCACGTTGGCAGAAGAATAATCCCGATGGGTACCCCGATGCATAAAAAAAGCCGCCTCGCAAGAGGCGGCTTTTTGTTAGTTCATTATCAGTGCATCGCGGTGCTCATAGGTTGTCATGGCAAGGTAGGTTTTTCCGCGGTTAACGCTCAGCAAGGTGCCATCCTCATCGGTCAATCGCAGGGAGGAGGTCACAGGATCGCGCCGCCAAAAGATGGGTACGGCGCCACCGGCGGTCAGATAATATCCACTACCGCCGAGCGAGGTGTCAAGCGAGAGCTCGATCCCGTCCTTTGTCACACGCTTTGTCGCATCATGAAAAAGGATGATGAGGTTTGTGAAGATAGGGAGATTTCCGCCATCGTCTGCAAGTGCAGATCCTGTGCGCATAGTGTAAGCCCCGCGGATGGCATCGTAGGTAAAGGTTGTGGCTGCATCGCCGCCGAACGGAACCGAAATATAAGACGAACGCATGCTTGACGGCTTGACCTCTTCAAGGAGAGGAGAAAGGCGGTACGGAAGAGCGATCGAGTCCGCTATTGCGGTTTGATATCCAGCCTTTTCGATCCTTTGCAGGAGTGCCTCGGAGGTAGAACACACCTCTTCCGAAAGATCAACGGTGTCAAATAAAAAATCCGTGGCAGAGAAGGGGTTGTCTGTCGTGCCACGGAAGATCGAAATAGCAAAGAAATCGTTGGTTAGCGTTGCCAAATAGGGCCTGGTAGAAGAAATTTCAAGTGCATTAAAGCTCTCGGTGTGTGCGGTGCCGATCAGCGAAAGGCGGGTGGCGCTCCCCTCGGTTGCGGCTTCAATCACGATATCGCTCATCGAAATGGCGCCTGCACCGGCCTTTGTCACGCAGAAGGAAAGCGGCCGTGCAAGCGCCTCCTTACCCCCACAGGGGAGCCCCGAAAGAGGACTGTAATATAAGGCGGGGGATGCCGTTGTCACGGGCGGTGCGGTTGTGACTTGCGCCGATGTGGTAGTGGGCAATGTCGCAAGAGGGGATTCTCCTGTAGAGGATGGCGGCGCCGTTGTCACGGAATCCTCAGGCTTGATAAGGCCCGCATCCTGCCATCCGCCCGAAAGTGACGTTGGCTCGCAGGATGCGAGCAAAACAACGGTCAAAACGGATAGCGACAGGAAAAAAATCAAGGAATACAGGGTTTTGCGCTCGGGTGTTTTCTTCACAATTGTTACCTCCTCGGCCGGATGGGCCAACAATTGAAAAGGAAAACGGTGATGGTTTTATTGTTTGTTTGCTCTTTCGAGCCAGGCAGTCCCTAAATCAAAGGCTTCATAAAGGCCGTCCACGACCTTCTGCTTCAAGGGCTTATGGTCCTTGGTCGAAAGAACCTGGATCAGAACCTTCCCGGGGATTTTTGTGCCAAGGGAAGCATCCTCCGTTTCATCCATGATCATAAGAAACAGATAGTAGTTTTCGGACATGTCTCCGTAGTAAAGCTCGTTACCCTGCCGTACAAGAGGCTTCCCCTTATACTCAAGATACTTACCCTCAATACCGATGGCTTTCATGTAAACTCCTTTCAAAAATTGAAAATGACTGCCCGTCCTTTTCACGATTTAGCCTATCACCGTTTCCATTATTTGTCAATTCATTCGACAAAACAAGACGGCGGTAAAAAATCGGGAAAATTCGCTAGGGCTTTCTGTAGGGTGCCGCCAGGATCGATGCGTTCCCAACCGTTGGCCGCGGCATCGCCAACGGATAAAGGAGATCTGCTTTCTGGGAAAGTTCCGCTTGCCGTGCGGCATTCTCGGGGAGTGCGCGCGCATCGGCCGGCTTTGTCAGAAGGGGGATGTGCGAAAGCTTGGCGGCACGGCGCAAAACGGTACGCCCCCGATCGTTCATGCCGAGGATCTGCGTGTAAGCAGGGGGCTCGCGCAGGGCGACAGAGGTCACACCGAAATAACGGTGCCACATAGCGCGGCGGATGTGGGCGTGTGTATATCGCTTGGTAGCAACCAAGGCAAAAAACTCGGTAAGATCAGCTGCTCGGATCGCCGCATCGTGCATGCGGTGCCAAAGATCGTCACGATCCTTACAGGCAGCTGTTCTGAAATACGAAAGAAAGACGTTGCCAAGTCCCAAAAGGGTTGCGGGAGCCTGCCCTTTTTCAACAGCATCCGCAAGGATGCCGGCCGCTTCGTGCGGTATGGCGGCAAAGGCAGCTTCCGGGCTTGAAGCGAGGGCGGCACGCACCGCGGTTGCCGATACCGTTTTATCAAGCGATGTATCGTGATACTCGCCTTGTCGCTTTACGGTCATGACCGCAAGGGGGGATGAAAGCGCGGCATTTGCACGGAGATACTCTACTGCAAGCGTGTTGTTCGGGTGGCGTAAAAGCTTGGCATCATTGCCGAAAAGGCGTGCATATACCTCCTCGGTCAGGCTGGCATATCCCTTTGCCTCCTCCGCGTGCATAGCCTCCTTAAAGGCCGCCTTGAACGTATCCGAGGAGAGGTTGGCGGCGAGAACGGAAAGTGCTTCTATGTCACCGCACTCGCTTCCGAAGGCCAGCGTATCCACCACACCGAGGGATGCGGCGATCTTGACGCCCGCCGTGGCATAAAACTCGGCACTGGCCACCGAAAAAGGGAAGGGGATTTCCAAAACAAGATCCACACCGCCCAAAACGGCCATTGCGGCACGGGTGAACTTATCGGCCACTGCCACATCACCGCGCTGGGTATAATTCCCACTCATAATGGCAATGATACAGGTATCATCGCCAAGGCGTGCACGAATCGAATCCACACAATACTTGTGCCCCGAATGGAAGGGATTGAATTCACTGATCAGTGCCACAACGTGCATGCAGTATCCTCCCACTCTCGTATGTCGCTATTACTGCAATATTATACCACACGAAAGAAGATAAGTCAAGAAAACGGCTAGATTTCTTTTTTATGCGCGCAATCTTAAAAAACTGCACAAAATCAAATAAAAGCGCCTCTTTCCATTCCTTGACAATCGCGCGAATGTATTGTATAATAATTATGAATATATCATAGGGGGAACGGCCGTGCTGACACTTGGACTTTGTGGCGGAAGCGGAAGCGGAAAAAATGCAGTCGGAAGCGTGCTTTCGTCTTGTGGCTTTGCCGTCCTTGATACCGATGCGCTCTATCATGCGATGACAAGCGGCGATACCCCTCTTTCCCGTGAGATCATTGCGCATTTCGGTGATGCCGTTCGCCTGCCGTGCGGCGGTGTTGACCGTGCTGTGCTTTCCGCTCTTGTATTTGGAGAAGAAGGGGAGAAAAAGGACAAGAGAGTCGCCCTCAACCAAATCTCGCATCGGGCAGTACTGCATGAATGCCGCGTGTGGCTCGGCAGAGAAGAAGAAAAGGGCACACTTGTTTCTGTGATCAACGCGCCCCTTCTCTTTGAATCGGGCTTTGGCGATGAATGCGATCTGACGGTGGCGGTGCTTGCGCCCGAAGAGATTCGCCTTGCGCGTATTATGGAGCGCGATGGGATCGAAGAAGCGGCGGCACTGCGGCGGCTTCGGGCACAGATTGGTGACGAGGCGCTTACGGCTATGACGGATTTTCAGATACATAATGACGGCAGCCTTGCAGTATTAAGAAAACGGACCGAAGAGCTTGCCGAAAAAATCAAAAAAATTGCGGAGGACAGAACCTATGGCAAATAACGAATACAATGAGCTGATTGCAACCAAGAAGAGCATTTACGAAACGGCGGATGCCGATAAAATGGCAAAGATATTTTCGTACGCGGAGAAGTACAAGGCCTTTCTTGATGCCGCCAAAACCGAAAGAGAAGCAACCGAGCTTGCGGTGAAAATGGCAGAGGAGGCCGGCTATACCCCCTATTGCTTCGGCGATGCGCTGAAGGCGGGCGATAAGCGGTATTTTGAAAATAAGGGGAAGGGGATTTACCTTTTCCGTGTCGGTACTGCGCCGCTTGATGAGGCAGGCTTCCGCATTCTGGCTGCCCATGTGGATTCTCCGCGCATTGATCTTAAGCAGAACCCTCTTTACGAGGACAGCGGAATGAGCTTCTTCAAAACCCATTATTACGGTGGGATTAAGAAATACCAGTGGATGGCGCTTCCGCTTGCTTTACACGGTGTCATTATTCGCGCAGACGGCGAAAAGATCAACGTGAGGATCGGCGAGGATCTTGGCGATCCTGTGTTTTATATCAATGACCTTCTGCCGCATCTTGGCCAGGATCAGGCCCAGCAGCCGCTTGGCAAGGCCATCTCGGGCGAGAGCCTGAATCTCCTTGTCGGCGGGATCCCGGTTGAAAACGGTAAGGAGGGCGAAGCTATTAAGCTGAACGTCCTTCGTCTTCTCAACGAAAAATACGGCATCGCCGAGGGCGATTTTTTGAGTGCGGAGCTTTCTGCTGTTCCTGCAGAGGGCGCACGTGACGTTGGGTTTGACCGTGCCTTTATCTCGGCATACGGCCATGATGACCGCTGCTGTGCCTATCCCGCCCTGACCGCCCTTTTTGCAACCGAGAGTAAAGAGCAAACCATCTTTGTGATCCTTGCCGATAAGGAAGAGATCGGAAGCAACGGAAACACCGGTATGCGTTGCCGCCTTTTCCTTGATCTTCTCGATGCGGTTTCTTCCTCCCTCGGCTATCATCCCGCGGCCGTACGCAATGCCTCACGTTGCCTCTCCGCAGACGTGAATGCGGCGTACGACCCAAATTACCCCGAGGTGTTTGAAAAGCGCAACAGCGCCATTATCTCCTGCGGCCCCGCCATGAGCAAGTTCACAGGATCGCGCGGGAAATCCGGCTCCAACGATGCATCTGCGGAATACGTAGGCTTTGTGCGCCGTCTGTTTGCCGAGGCGGACGTTTCCTGGCAGGCGGCCGAGCTTGGCAAGGTGGATATCGGTGGTGGCGGAACGGTGGCCATGTTCATCGCCGAGCAGAATATCGACACGGTTGACCTCGGTCTGCCCGTTCTCTCCATGCACGCCCCCTATGAGGTCATCTCAAAGGCCGATCTTTTTGCACTTCACGAGGCCTTTTCGGCCTTTTGCCGCTGACAATGCTGTCTAATCTTCTTGAAATTGCAAAAAGATTTGAGGAGCTTGAGGCCTATCTTGCCACACCGGCAGCACTTTCAGACACCGCGGCATATAAGGAGCTCCTTCTTGAGCATCACCGCCTAACGCCGATCGTAGAAGCGTATCGGGCGTATCTTGTGGCAGAAAATGCGCGCAAGGAGGCCGCGGAGCTTGCAAAGGATGCTTCGCTCGACTCGGATCTGCGCGAGCTTGCCGCCGAAGAGGAAAAGGCGCTGAAGGAAGAGTGCGGAGAGCTTGAAAAGGCCCTCCATTTATTGCTGATCCCCCGCGATGAAAATGACAACAGAAACGTGATCGTTGAAATTCGCGCGGGGGCAGGCGGTGAGGAGGCGGCGCTTTTCGCCTCCGATCTTTACCGCATGTACCGTATGTATGCGGATAGCCTGGGGCTTTCCTGTGAGCCGCTTTATGCAAACCAAACCGAGCTTGGCGGCTTCCGCGAGATCTCCTTCCGCATTGTGGGAAGGATGGCGTATGCAAGATACAAATTCGAAAGCGGCGTTCACCGTGTGCAGCGCGTCCCGGTGACCGAATCGCAGGGGCGCATCCAAACCTCTACCGTGACGGTGGCGGTTTTGCCCGAGGCCGAGGAGGTTGAGGTGGAGATTTTACCCTCCGATCTTTCAATTGAAACGGCTAAAAGCAGCGGCGCCGGCGGACAGCATATCAATAAGACTGAATCGGCTGTCCGTATTCTCCATATACCGAGCGGCATTGTGGTTTTTTGCCAAAATGAGCGAAGCCAGCTGAAGAACAAGGAAACCGCCCTTCGCATGCTCCGTACTAAGCTTTATGAGGAGAAAAGGAGGGAGCAGGACAGCCGCCGCGCTGCCGACCGTAAAAGTCAGGTGGGAACCGGTGACCGCAGTGAGAAGATCCGCACCTATAATTTCCCGCAGGGGAGAATTACAGATCACCGCATCGGCCTTTCCCTATACAATCTTGAAGCGTTTCTCAATGGCAATATCGGCGGCATGATCGATGCACTCACCGAGGCTGATACCGCCGCAAAGATGAAGAAGGACATATGACGACCGAGTTTATTAAGCTTTCGGATCCGCTTTCGGATGCGGATTTGAACCGAATACGGGATGCCGCGGAGCGTTTGCGCCGTGGCGCTCTTGTCGTGTTTCCGACCGAAACCGTTTACGGTCTTGGCGGGAATGCCTGCGACCCCGATGCGGCCAAGAAGATCTATGCGGCCAAGGGGCGCCCCTCGGATAATCCTCTGATCATACATGTAAGCACGCCCGAAGAGGCCGAGGCGTATGCAGTGACGTCCCCCCTCTATTATCGCTTGGCGGAGGCCTTTATGCCCGGCCCTTTGACCGTCATTCTCCCCGTGCGCAGTACCATCCCAAGCACCGTGACGGCCGGGCTTTCGACCGTAGCCGTCCGATGCCCCCTGCACCCCGTTGCGAATGCCCTTATCCGCTATGCGGGGGTTCCGATCGCGGCGCCCTCTGCGAATCTTTCGGGCAGCCCCTCTCCCACCTCGGCAAAGCACGTGCGCGAGGATATGGATGGGCGTGTCAATATCATTCTTGATGGCGGAGATTCAAGGATCGGGCTTGAATCCACGATCGTGCGGCTGAATGAGGACGGAAGCCTTACCCTGCTTCGCCCGGGTGCGGTCACGGTTGAGGATCTTTTGGCGATCACCCCGCATGTTGAGGTTTCCGAGGCTGTTCTTGGGGCACTCGCCCCCGGACAGACGGTTCTTTCTCCCGGAATGAAATATAAGCACTATGCTCCGAAGACCCCCTTTTACCTTCTCTCGGGCTCGCCCGAAAAGGCGGCAACCTACCTCGCCAAACAGGAAGGGAGGGTGGCCTTGCTTGTCCATTCCGAGGATGAGCCGCTTTTCAAGGCTCTTACCCACGTACACCTGATCCCGATCGGGTCCAAGGACAAGCCCTATGAGCTTGCCCACCGTCTTTTTTCACTCCTTCGCGAGTGTGATAAAATGGAGCTTTCCGCCATCTATGCCGCAGCCCCCGTTCCCAAGGGGCTTGGCATGGCACTTTATAACCGCATGATCCGTGCATCGGCACATCGCATCATCACTTTATGATTGGAGTAGCACAATGGCAAAGAAAAAGCAAGATGTGAACGAATATCCTCTTGAGGAAGCGGAGATCAATTACCAACCGATTACCGAGACCATTGAAAAAAACTATATGCCGTATGTCATGACGGTTATTATCTCCCGCGCCCTGCCCGAGATCGATGGCTTTAAGCCCTCACATCGCAAGATCCTTTACACGATGTACACGCTCGGGCTTCTTAAAAATCAGAGAATGAAGAGCGCAAAGGTGGTCGGTGCCACGATGCAGCTGCATCCGCACGGTGATGCGGCCATTTATGACACCATGGTTCGCTTGACGACCGGAAACGAGTCGCTTCTGCACCCCTTTGTGGATTCCAAAGGGAACTTTGGTAAGCAGTACAGCAAGAACATGGTGGCAGCCGCCTCCCGATACACCGAGGTGAAGCTGGATGCCTTCTGCGGAGAGCTTTTCCGCGGTATTGACAAGAATGCGGTCGATTTTGTACCGAACTATGACAATACGATAGACGAGCCGGTGCTTTTGCCCACCACCTTCCCGAACATTCTGGTTTCACCCAACCTCGGTATCGCGGTTGGTATGGCCTGCTCGATCTGCTCCTTCAATCTTTCCGAAATCTGTGACGGTACGATCGCGCTGCTCAAGAATCCAAATACGAGCATTGAGAGAATTCTCGATCTTGTTCGTGCCCCTGATTTTCCCGGCGGCGGACTCTTGCTTTATGACCGGGAAAAGATGCGCAAGATCTACGAAACCGGCCTTGGCTCGGTCAAGCTCCGTGCTAAATATTCCTACGATAAAGCGAACAACTGTATTGACATCCTTGAAATTCCGTACTCCACCACGATCGAGTCGATCATGGATAAGATTACCGAGCTTGTCAAGGCAGGGAAGCTCAAGGAGGTTGAATACGTTCGGGATGCCATTGACCGCAATGCAACAAGGCTGATTACGATCGATCTCCGCCGCGGTGTGGACCCCGATAAGCTGATGCAGAAGCTTTACCGTCTGACCGATCTTGAGGATAGCTTTGACTGCAATTTCAATATTCTTGTGGACGGAATGCCCCGTCAGCTTGGGATCATTGATATTCTTAAGGAATGGATCCGCTTCCGTGTCGGCTGTTACCGCCGTGAGCTGACCTTTGACCTTGACAAAAAGCAAACAAAGCTGCATCTCCTTTTGGGTCTTGCCACCATTATGCTGGATATTGATAAGGCCATCCGCATTATCAGAAAGACCGAACGGGATGCGGACGTTGTGCCGAACCTGATGGAGGGCTTTGGGCTTACCAAGGAGCAGGCCGAGTATATAGCCGATATTCGCCTGCGCAACATCAACCGTGAGTACATTGCCCAGCGTGTGACCGAGATTGAGGCGCTGCAGAACGATATTGCGCATCTTGAATCGGTGCTTGCGGACGAGCTGAAGCTGAAGGCGGAGATTGCCGAGCAGCTGCGTGACGTCAAGAAAAAGTACGGAAAGGCCAGAAAGACCTTCCTTCTCAATGAGGAGGATGTCGATCGCCTTGATGACGAGGAGCTCTTTGAAGAAAATTACAGTGCGCGTTATCTGATGACAAAAGAAGGGTATTTCAAAAAGATCACACTTCAGTCCCTGCGCGGAAATGACGAGCAGAAGCTGAAGGAAGGAGATGAGATCCTGTTTTCGGAGGATCTTGATAACCGCTGTGAGCTCATCTTCTTTACCGATAAAGCTCAGCTTTACCGCGCAAAGGCGGCAGATTTTGAGCCGGTAAAGGCATCTGCGCTCGGCGAGTATCTCCCTGCAAAGCTTGGGATGGAGGAGGATGAGCATCCCATTCTGATGAAGGCGGTTTATGAATACAACCCTGCCCACAATGTCATCTTCCTCTTTGAAAACGGAAAGGGGCTGAGGGTTCCGATGGATCGCTACCAGGTCAAGACCAATCGCCGCCGTCAGACCGCCGTTTTCTCGAGTGCTTCTCCCATTGTAGCCGCCGTATATGAGGAAGCGCCGCGCGATCTTTTGCTTGTTGATACGCAAAAACGGAAAATGCTGATCAAATCCGATTTGATTCCCCTAAAGTCAACACGCACCTCAACCGGCTCTACGGTAATGACGCTCAAGCCTCGGCAAAAGCTTGCAACAGTAGAGTTTAATTTCTTTAAAAAGCCTGCATCCTCCTTTGAAAAATGCAGGAAGAACAAAATTCCATCAGCCGGCGCTTTGCCGAAGGAATAAGGCTTGCTTTTTGCCTTCATGTATGATATCTTTACTTTAAGACCTATAAAAAATAGAAATGAGAGGATTCAGCAATGGAAATTTCAAGACTGATAGAAGAATTTCGCACGTGGCTTGAAGACCAGGGAATCGAGGATGTTGAAATCGAAGAGGGAGTAGGGCCGGAGAATGACATCACCACCGTTTCTTTCCCGGTTGAGGAGGAAGACGGCTATCCCGCTTATGACATCATCGCCTCACTCTCGGAGGATGATGCGATCTATTTCTGCGGCGAATATTGCGAGGTCCCTGATGTTGATGAAGCGGAGCTTTTGCAGTTTGTCAACGATCTGAATGTTTTTTCTCCCATCACCCTGACACTTGAGGACGGCATGCTTTGCTTTTCTTACTCGCTGCCTGCCAAGCTGATTGCCAATGCCGAGCAGCTTGCAAGCGCGTTCTTCTACATTTGGGACGCGGTTGACACAATGCGCGAGGCCATTGGCGCTGCCTTTGGCTTTGACCTTGAGGAGCTCTCGCTTGAGGAACTCTCGCTTGGGGACACCGAGGACGAAGGCGCAGAAGAAGCCGCAGCCGAGGAAACTCCGGACGAAAAATAAATAAAAACCGCCGTTTTTGCGGCGGTTTTTTCTTGCTGAAAGGAATTTCTTCTTTGGTTCCGGTTTGTGTATTGGCACAATTCTTACATAAAAAAGCAGGGTTTGCAGATAATATCATTGCGTACCAAAAACAGTGTGCGAAAAAGGAGCATTGATATATGAAAGCAACAGGAATTGTGCGTCGTATTGACGATCTTGGACGGGTCGTGATTCCCAAGGAAATTCGCCGTACAATGCGAATTCGCGAGGGGGATCCCCTTGAAATTTATACAGACAGAGAAGGGGAGGTTATTTTTAAGAAGTATTCCCCGATTGGTGAGCTTGCCTCGTTTGCGGCACAGTATGCCGAAACACTGCAAAAAACCTGCGGGATGGCTATTATTGTGACAGACCGTGATGCCGTGATCGCTGCGGCGGGTGTGTCCAAAAAAGAATATCTCGAAAGAAAAATTTCGGACGAGCTTGAGGACGTCATGGAGTCGCGCGGGCTTTATACCCACCGAGTAGGCGGGGAAAAATACCGTGTAATCGATGAGGGCGGCTCTCACTATATCAGCTGTGCAATGCCGATTCTTGCCGAAGGGGATATCATCGGCTCGGTGTGCTCGCTTCTTCATACAGAGAGTGCGGGAGAGTCCCTTGCCCCGGAGGTTGAGATCAAGCTGATCCAGACAGCTGCCGGATTTCTTGGCAGACAAATGGAGGCGTAATACGGAGCCATACAGTAAACGCTGTATGGCTTTCTTTTTATTTTGTTGGGGAAAGTGCTATTTGATACTTGAAAAAATTCCCTATATACTGTATAATATGTATATTATCTATATAAAGCTGTCTGTATAAGGGGGAAACGCACCATGCATCATAGCACGATTCTTGAGCGCAAGCTTGACTACGTGGGCAAGCAGTTTGGGTTGCCCGGTGTCCTTTACTCTATCACAGTCCTTATCGATGGGAATGTCAACAGCACCTACCGCCTTGAATACCACCTTGAAAACGGAATGGCGGCGCATTACGTTGCACAGCGTATCAATCCGTATGTTTTTCACCGTCCGATCGAAATGATGCACAACATAGACCTTGTGACTACACATATCAACCAAAAGATATCCTCGGAAAAGCCCTGCCTCTATTTCCACCGTACGGCAGAAGGCGTCAATTTCTTTATGGACGAGGAGGATGGCTCATATTGGCGCGTGACCAATTTTATCCCGGCTCTTTCGCAGGTGATGGACGGCGATCTTTTGCTCCTTCGCAATGCGGGGCAGGCATTTGGTGAATTCCAAATGCAGCTCTCCGATTTTGATGCATCGCTTCTTGTTGAAACGATCCCCGATTTTCACAATACAAAAAAACGGCTCAACACCTTTTTTGCGCATGTTGATGAGGATCCGTGTGGCCGCGCAAAAGAGATCGGTGCCGAGATCGCCTATTTGCGTTCTCTCGCTCCTCTTGCCGAGAAATTGACAGAGATGCTTGAGGCGGGAGAGCTCCCCTTGCGTGTGACGCATAACGACACCAAAATCAACAACGTTCTTTTCGATAGAGAAACCAAGGAGCCTCTGACGGTTATTGACCTTGATACCGTTATGCCGGGGCTTGCCATTCACGATTTCGGAGATGCGGTGCGCTTTGCCGCATCGACCGCTGTTGAGGATGAGGCTGACCTTAAAAAGGTATCTCTTGACCTTGCCAAATACCGTGCCTTTACAGAGGGCTTCATCGGCGCTGTCCGTCATTCGCTCACCGCAAAAGAGCTTGATACAATGGCGCTCGGTGCGCTCACCATTACCGTTGAGCTTGCCGCCCGGTTCCTTGATGACTATCTCCTCGGTGACAAGTATTTCAAGGTGAATTATCCGGGACACAATCTTGTCCGCGGCCGTTGTCAGCTTCACCTTGCGAAGGATATGCAGGCAAAATACAAGGAAATGTGCGATATCGTTAAAGAGGTGGCAGAGAACTGATATGAAGCCTGAACGCATAGAGCTTTCCCCTTCTGTATATTTTAACAGAATGCCGAACGATACCTTTAAGATGTCGTTGCTTTCTGTCTATCTTACCGTCCCGATTACCGATGAGGTGGCCGCCTCCAAGCTGGCCCTTCTGCAATACGTCCTTCGCCGCGGTACAAGCTCCTACCCGACAAGCACCGATATCACAAGGCGGCTTGAGGAGCTATATTCGGCAGATCTTGGCTCGGGCGTTTTTAAATGCGGTGAAAACCAGGTTTTGATTTTTTCGGTAGGTGTTCTGCGTAGCGAATACATCCCGGGCGGGGAAGATATCCTCTTTCCCGCCATCAAGCTGCTTTCCGAGCTGCTTTTTGACCCGCTTATCGATAAAACGACCGGCGTGTTTCTTGATGAATATGTAGAGCGCGAAAAAAAGAGCGCGGCCGACCGCATTCGTGCCCTTCAGAACAACAAGGCAAGCTATGCAAGGGAACGCTGCCTTGCCAAAATGTGCGAGGGTGAGGCGTATGGGATTTCCGAGCTTGGCACGGTGGAGGAGATCGAAAAAATAACGCCCGCATCGTTATATGCGGCATATCGCGCCCTTCTTTCGGAGGCGAGAATCGATGTCTATTATACGGGGGCAGAGAAAAGCGACCCCATTATCGCGGCGCTAAAGCCAAACTTTTCCAAGATCAACCGTCATCCCCGCCCGATTCCGCCCCCCTATATACGCCGCAAGGCTGAAAAGAAGAAGCAGATTAACGAGCGTGCAGCTGCCTCACAAGGGCGGCTCTGCGTTGGATTTCGCACGGGCGTAGCCCTTACGGATGCCGATGCCACTGCGTTCACGCTTTTTCATTGCATCTTTGGCGCATCGCCGACCTCCAAGCTGTTTGCCAACGTGCGTGAGCGCTTGAGCCTCTGCTATTCCTGTGCCTCCCGCCTTCAGCTGACAAAGGGGATCTTTATGGTCTCTGCGGGGATCGAAAACAAGAACAAACGGCGGGCGGTGCATGAAATCATGCGTCAGCTTGCAAAAACAAAAGCAGGGAAGATTACGGACGATGAGCTGAATATGGCCATCAAAACCCTCTCTCACCAGATCCGCACTCTTTCGGACGAGCCGACAGCACTGGAGCGCTGGTATTTTACAAGATCTCTTTTCGGGGTTCAGGAAACGCCCGAAGAGTTTCTTGTTTCGCTTTCCATGCTCACCGTGCGCGATGTTGTGCGCGTTGCAAAAAAGGTGACGGTAGATACCGTTTATTTCCTTCGCGGCGTTCCCGGTGCCGATGGCGAGGAGGTGGAAGAGGATGTATGATGTAAAATCTGTGGAGGACGCCTTTCTCCGTGAGCGGTATGACGTGGTGCATCACGAAAGCGGGCTTACGGTTTATGTCTTTCCCAAAAAGCTTTCTACAGCCTATGCTTCCTTGACCGTTCATTTTGGCTCTCTTGATAACGCCTTTCGGTTAGAGGATGAGGAGGAGCCCTTAACGCTCCCTGACGGTATTGCTCATTTTCTCGAGCACAAGATGTTCGAAAGTGAGGACCATATCGACACCTTTGACAAGTTCGCCGCCCTTGGCGCCAGTGCCAACGCCTACACCTCAAATGAAGCAACGACCTATCTGTTTTCTACCGCAGAGAAGCTCGATGCGCCGCTTTCGCTCTTGCTCGATTATGTCTTTCACCCCTATTTTACCGACAAAAATGTCGAAAAAGAGAGGGGTATTATAGGGCAGGAGATCAAAATGTACGATGATGCTCCCTTGAGCCGTCTTTACGCCTCTATGATGGAGCTCCTCTATGTAAACCATGGCATCCGCACCAACATCTGCGGCTCGGTTGCCTCTGTTGCCGAAATAACACCCGCCCTTCTTATGCGGTGTCACCGTGCCTTTTACAGACCCGAGCGGATGACGCTGATCGTTGTGGGGGATGTTAAAACGGGGGATGTGATGGAGCTGGTTGACAAAGCGCTCCCTGTGCTTCCTGCGGCCCCGGATGTCTTCTGCGAGTATCCTGCAGAGCCTGATGAGATCTTCTGCGAAGCGCGCGAGTTCTCAATGGATATCTCAAGACCCAAGCTTTGCATAGGCTTTAAGGATCTTGCTCTGCCAAAGGACCCGGAGGCGCGGGAGCGCCGTGCAATCGCCATGAACCTTCTTTGCGATCTTTATTTTGGGGAGAGCACGTCCTTCTACGATCAGCTGTACCGCGATGGCTTGATCTCTCGCGATTTTTCGGCTTATTATGAATCCCTCCGCGGCTGTGGGCATCTTTTACTGTGCGGCTCGACCGATGAGCCCGAGAGATTGCTTGCGGCGCTCAGAGACAAGATCAAAAGGATTGCTGACGGCGAAAGCGCCGAGGAAAGTGACTTTCTCCGTATTCGCTCTGTCCATTACGCCGAATACGTAAAGGACTTTGACAGCACAGAGGAAATTGCGGCGGCCTTGCTGGATGCGGTGCTTGACAGTGCAGAGCTTTTTGCGATCGGGAACACCATCCACTCTGTCACATTTGATGAAGTCCGCACGCTTGCCCGTGAATTTTTCCTTCGTATGCCCTCCGCATACACCGTTATCTCGCCCATGAAAGGGGTAAACAATGCTTAGGACAACCTATGTTTCCTTTCCCGGCCTCGGCATCGGGGAATTCAAGCTGAACAGCGTTGCCTTTACCGTCTTCGGCCACCCGATTGCATGGTACGGCATCATTATCACCTTTGGCATTATCCTCGCCACGCTCTACGTTCTCTACCGCGCAAAGCAAGAGGGCGTTTCCTCCAACGATATTTTAGACCTCGGCGTATATGTCATTTTCTTTGCGATTCTCGGCGCGCGCGCCTACTTTGTGCTCACCTCGCTCGATCAGTTCCATTCCTTTTGGGATATTTTCAAAATATGGAACGGGGGCCTTGCGATTTACGGTGCTATCATCGCGGGCGCGATCACAGTCTATCTCTATTGCCGGCTAAAAAAGCGGGATGTGTGCCAATTCCTTGATATGATCGCGCCTGCCGTCATGCTCGGTCAGATGATTGGGCGCTGGGGCAACTTTATGAACGGAGAAGCGCACGGGGGAGCCACCGACATCTTCTGTCGGATGGGCTTGCGTTTTGGTGAATACGGAAGCACCATCTATTATCACCCCACCTTTATTTACGAGGCCATCTGGAACTCGATCGGCTTTGTCCTTATCAACCTTTTCTACAAGAAAAAGCGTTACAACGGTCAGATCACGTTGATGTATCTCACCTGGTACGGCTTTGGCCGTATGTTTATTGAGCAGCTCCGTACCGATAGCCTTTATTTGTTCGGTTCCGGATACCCCTTCTGGTATCTTAAAATTTCCTCGCTTGTTGGTCTTGGGTGCTTCCTCTTCTTTGGAGGAATCCTTTTGCACCATGCCGTTAAGGGCGTAAGGAAGCCGACTGCATTTTCCGGATGAAACAAAAAATATGGGAGAAACTTATGAAACCGACAATCATTGACGGCCGCGCAACCGCCACGGCCGTAAGAGAAAAAATCAAGAAGGAAACCGAGGCTCTTGTTGCAAAAACCGGGAAAACCCCCGGTCTTGCCGTGATCCTCGTGGGCGAGAATCCCGCATCGCAGGTCTATGTGCGCAACAAGCATCGCGCCTGCCTGGAGGTTGGGTTTGTTTCCCGCGTATGTACGCTTCCCGAAGAAACGAGTGAGGACGCGCTCCTTTCCCTCATACGCGAGCTGAATGAGGACGAAACGATTCACGGTATCCTCGTGCAGCTT
>JAZNDG010000069.1:0-6563 GCA_045587985.1 Eubacteriales bacterium
TCTCCCCCATCGCTCGGCGGTGGTATTATCGCCGCCGATCTTGCTGTTTATTCAGTCGCGGTAGGGAAAAATCATCCCGAGCTTTGCAAGGCGCGTGAAAGAGGGATTCCCCTCGTATCAAGGGCAGACCTTCTTTCGGCCTTGCTTGCCGATCGCAAGGAGCGCATCGGGGTCGCGGGGGCACACGGCAAAAGCACCGTAACGGCCGCTGTCGGGTCGATCCTTGCTTTGGCCGGGCGCTCTCCCACCGTGGTGGCGGGGGCGGCCATCTCACCGCTGCATGACGGATATCTTCCCGGGGAGGGGGACAGTGCTGTTTTTGAGGCGTGCGAGTATTACGATTCCTTCCTCTCGCTTTCTCCCACGGTGGCCGTTCTCACGAATGCGGAGTGGGATCATCCCGACTGGTTCAAAACGCCAAGGGACGCCCTTTCTTCCTTCCAAAGCTATCTCGCGCTCCCCTCGGTGCGGCTTGCCGTCATATCGGGGGACGATCCCGCCGCCCGTTCTCTTTTGCCCTCGCTTTCGGTTCCGTTTGTCACCTTTGGGCTTTCGGAGGGGTGCGACATCACGGCAAAGGACATTTCCTATCTCCCGGGCGGCAGCCGCTTTATTCTTTCCACCTTTGCAAGCGATGTCGGAGAGGTCACCCTTCGCATACCGGGAAAGCACAATATTGAAAACGCCCTTGCCGCCGCAGGGGCGGCGCTTGCCGCAGGGGTGGGGGCAGAGTGCATCGTGGCGGCGCTTTCGGCCTTTTCGGGCATTCCCCGCCGCACCGAATACCGCGGTACGCATCGCGGGGTTGCGTATTTTGACGATTATGCCCATCATCCCACCGAGATCCGGGCGGCACTTAACAGCCTGCGCGGTGAGGGCGGGCGGCTCTTCTGTGTCTTTCAGCCGCACACCTATACAAGAACGGCAGAGCTTCAAGGGGAGCTTTCGGATGCGCTCACGCTTGCCGATTTCCCGATCCTTGTGGATATATACGCGGCAAGAGAGGAGAATACGGTGGGGGCCGCCGCCTCATCCCTTGCCCTTTCCTCGGGCGGCATCTACCTTAAAACGCCCGAGGAGGCCGCGCGCTATCTTCTGATGGTCACACGGCCCGGAGATCGCGTGGTCGTGATGGGCGCGGGGGACGTGGCCCTGCGCTTCTTTACCGGCACGCTTGCCTTTACGGGGGACTAAGTCCCCCGCCTTTCTTTTTTGGCGCTTCCCACTTGTATTTTCTACAAGTATATGATATGATATATAGGGAAAAAATATTCGGAGAACGGTATGGAAAGCATAAGAGAAGTGCCAAATGCCGCGGCACTCGCCGCGGTGCTTGAGATAAACAGACAAAAAAGGGCAGCGGGCGAGGTCCCTTATGCGGCCGTTATGACCTTTGGCTGTCAGCAGAATGAGGCCGACAGCGAGAAGCTTTTGGGCCTTGCCTCCATGATGGGCTATACCCCTACCGAGGAGGTGGAGAGGGCCTCTCTTATCCTTGTCAATACCTGCGCCGTCAGAGAGCATGCCGAGCAGAAGGTCTTATCCATCATCGGCGGCTTAAAAAGGATCAAGAGGGAGCGGCCCGATACGCTGATCGGTGTTGTGGGCTGTATGGCGGCCGAGGCACATCGGGTGGAGGGGCTCAAAAAGAGCTATCCGTATGTGGATTTCACCATGAGTCCCTCCTCACTCGCAAGGCTTCCCGAGGTGGTGCTTGCGCGCCTTTCGGGCGGTAAGCGCAGCTTTCTTACCTCCACCGAGCCAACGCTTTCGGAGGGGATCACCCCCTACCGCCGCGGTGGGGACCGTGCCTATCTCAGCATCATGCACGGGTGCAACAATTTCTGCTCCTACTGCATTGTGCCTTACGTCCGCGGGCGTGAGCGCAGCCGCGCGGCAGAGGACATCATCCGTGAGGCAAAAGAGCTTGTCGCCGCGGGCGTGCACGAGATCACCCTGCTCGGGCAGAACGTCAACTCCTACCGCGATACCACCGATTTTTCCGGGCTTCTTTCAAGCCTTGCCGATATCCCGGGCGATTTTCTTCTGCGCTTTATGACCAGCCATCCCAAGGATGTGTCCCCCCGTCTTATAGAGGTGATCGGGGAAAAGGAAAAGATTGCGCCCGCCTTTCACCTCCCGCTCCAATCGGGGAGCGATCGGATCCTCGCCCTTATGAATCGCCGCTACGATACGAAAAAATATCTTGAAACGGTGGCCGCCCTGCGCACATCGCGCCCCGGCATCACCCTTACGAGCGATATTATCGTGGGCTTTCCCTCCGAAACGGAGGAGGATTTTGAAAAAACGCTTGCTATTTTGCGTACCGTCCGCTTTGATATGGTGTTCTCCTTCCTCTATTCAAAGCGGGTCGGCACCCCCGCCGCCACGATGGAGGGGCAGCTTTCGGATGAGGTGAGGGCAGACCGTATGCGCCGCCTTCTCGATCTGCAGGGGGAGATCGCAAGCGAGATCGGGCAGACCTATGTGGGAAGGACGCTCCGTGTGTTGGACGAGGGGCCGTCAAAGAGTGATCCCAGCCGTCACAGCGGCCGCACCGCCGGCGGAAAGCTTGTGCATTACGAGCCCCGCGGCACCTCTGTCGGAGGATTTAAAACTGTACATATTGACCGCGCCGATGCGTATGCCATGTATGGCACGGTAAAGGAAAGTGAGGATATAAAATGAACTTCAAGGAAGCAGCAAAGCTACTCGGAGAGGCGCTTTCGGCAGAGCCGGCCGTCATCTCCTTCAACGCGGCCAAGGCCGCCTTTGACACGGACACCGAGCTTACCGGCCTGATGGCCGAATACCGCACCGCCCGTACCCTGCTCGGCGAGATGTATGCCCGCCCCGAGGAGGGTGAGGAGGCTGCCCGCTCGGCCGATGCTCTCAACGCGCGCGTGATAGAGCTCACCGAGAAGATCCGTGCGAATGCCATTTACCGTGCGCTTGAGGAGGCGCAGGAGGCGGTCAATTCGCTGATGGCCGAGGTGAATGCCGATATCTCCCGCTATGCCTTCGGGGAGAGCCCCGCCTCGGGCTGCACGCACGATTGCTCGACCTGCGGCGGCTGTCACTGATATGGCAGAGCAGGTGCTTGAACGGGCGGCGGAGCTTACCTCCCCCACCCCCATGATGGCGCAGTACCTTGAGATCAAGGAGCAGTACGCCGACTATATTTTGCTTTACCGCCTCGGCGATTTCTTTGAATGCTTTTTCGAGGATGCTGTCAGGGTCTCGCGTGACCTTGAGCTTACCCTCACCGGGCGTGACTGTGGGGAAGGGCGGCGCGCGGCCATGTGCGGCGTTCCCTTTCATAAGTCGGATCTTTATATCGGAAAGCTCGTGGAGCTTGGCTACAAGGTCGCGGTCTGTGAGCAGACCGAGGATCCGAGCCTTGCCAAGGGGCTTGTGCGCCGTGAGGTCGTGCGGGTGGTCACCCCCGGCACGGTCACGGATGCATCCCTGCTTGATGACGGCAGGAACAATTTTCTCGCCGCCCTTTTCTATGGGGATCGCGGTGTCGGTCTTGCCGCCTGTGATATCTCAACAGGCCAGGTCCTCACCACCCTGATCGCGGGCGAGAATCAGCTTGCCCGCCTTGAAAACGAGCTGGGGGTGTATAGCCCCCGCGAGGTGGTTTTAAACATTTCGTGCGATGCCTGCCGCACCCTTTCGGATTTCATCCGTGACCGCTTTGATGCGCGTATTGAGGAGCGGGCCACCCGTCTTTTTGACCGTGAGCGCGCACTCATGGAAGCCTCCCTCTGCTTTGGCGAGCGTGCACGCGCGCTTGAGGATGAGGCCACCCTTCTTGCGGTCGGTGCTCTGCTTTCCTACATCCGCGAGACCCAGAAGTGCGACCCCACCTTTGTGCGTGAGCTTACCGTCTATACCGATGGGCAGTATATGGAGCTTGACCTTTCAACACGCCGCAACCTTGAGCTTGTGGAAGCGATGCGCACCAAGGAAAAGCGCGGCTCGCTTCTTTGGGTTCTTGACAAAACACGCACCGCCATGGGCGCCCGCCTTTTGCGCTCTTGGGTCTTAAAGCCGCTTGTTTCGGTTTCGGCCATCCGTACGCGGCAGAGCGCGGTTTCTGATTTTGCAAAGGAATATATGCTGCGTGAGGAGCTGCGCGAGATCCTCTCGCACGTCTTGGACCTTGAAAGACTCACCGCCCGCGTGGTCTATGGCTCGGCAAACGCGCGTGACCTTCGCGCTATTGCCGCCAGCATAGCGGAGCTTCCCACCTTCCTTGCCATGCTCGCCCCTCTTGAAAGTGCGGGGGTTTGTGAGCTTCGCGCAGGGCTGGATCCTCTTACCGATGTCTATGACCTTGTGAGCAGCGCCATTGCCGATACGCCTCCCCTGACCGTCAGGGAGGGCGGCATGATCCGTGAGGGATATCACCCGGATGTTGACTATCTCCGCTCTGTCCGTGAGAACGGCCGCGGCTGGATCGAGGAGATCGAGGCGCGCGAGAGGGAGGCAACCGGCATCAAGACTCTGAAGATCGGCTACAATAAGGTTTTTGGCTATTACATAGAGGTGACAAAATCCTACGTGTCCGAGGTGCCCGACCGGTATATCCGCAAGCAGACGCTTACGAACTGCGAGCGGTATATTACCGAGCAGCTGAAGGAGATGGAAACCACCGTCCTCGGCGCCTCCGACAAGCTTGCCGCCCTTGAATACGAGCTCTTTACCGAGATCCGCTTGCAGGTAGCCTCTGCTGCCGCGCGTATCCAGGACACGGCCGCCCGCCTTGCGGGGCTTGACTGCTATCTCTCGCTTGCCGAGGTTGCGGCCAAGAACAATTACGTGTGTCCCGAGGTCGATCAGAGCGGAGAGCTGACCATCCGTGACGGCCGTCACCCGGTGGTCGAGCGCTTTGTGAAGGACAGCTATTTTGTGCCGAATGACACCCTTCTCAATACCGAGGGCGAGCGGCTCTATCTGCTCACCGGCCCGAATATGGCGGGTAAATCCACCTATATGCGCCAGGTGGCGCTCATCACCCTTATGGCACAGATCGGCTCGTTCGTCCCCGCAAGAGAGGCAACCGTCGGGATCGCCGATAAGATCTTCACTCGCGTTGGCGCATCGGACGATCTTGCCTCCGGGCAGTCCACCTTTATGCTGGAGATGAACGAGGTGGCCTTTATCCTTGAAAATGCGACCGCCCGCTCGCTCATTATTTATGACGAGGTCGGCCGTGGGACAAGCACCTATGACGGTATGTCCATCGCCCGTGCGGTGGCCGAATACACCCACAAAAAGATCGGCGCGCGTACCCTCTTTGCTACCCACTACCATGAGCTGACGGCGCTGGAAAACGAATTTCCCGGTATCGTCAACTACAATATCGCCGCCAAAAAGCGGGGGGACGGCATCGTCTTCCTCCGCAAGATCGTGCGCGGTGCCACCGATGACAGCTACGGCATTGAGGTGGCCAAGCTTGCGGGGCTTCCGCAGGAGGTCATCCGCCGTGCCAAAAAGGTGCTCGCCGAGATCGAGGAGGGCTCGCTTTCTCCCGCTGTGCCAAAATCCCCGGCACCCGATACGGGCTTTGATCTCTTCGGTGCCGTGCGGAGCAGTGAAGCGGACGAGGCGGCCGAAAAGATCCGCGCCCTTGACCTGAATACATTGACGCCCATTGAGGCAATGAACCTTCTGTTCGACTTAAAGAAAATGCTGAAAAACTGACCGCAAGGAGGTGCTGTATGGCAAAGATCAACCTCTTGACCGAGGAGGTTGCCAACCTGATCGCCGCAGGCGAGGTTGTGGATAGACCCGCCTCGGTGCTCAAGGAGCTGCTTGAAAACGCCGTGGACGCGGGCGCAACCGCCGTGACCGCCGAGCTTTCGGGGGGCGGTGTTTCGCTTCTGCGCGTGAGTGACAACGGCTCCGGCATCGCGTCTGACGATCTGCCGGTGGCCCTGCGCCGCCACGCCACGAGCAAGATCAAGGAGGCAGAGGATTTGGATGCGATCCTGACACTCGGCTTTCGCGGAGAGGCGCTTGCCGCCATCGCAGGGGTATCGGTGCTTGAGATCGTTACAAGGACAGAGGAGGCCGAGGTCGGCACGCTCCTTTCCTCCGAATACGGCAGGATCACCGAGGTGTCGGAGGTGGGCTGCCGCCGCGGCACCACCGTTGTGGTGCGCGACCTTTTTGGCAACGTGCCCGCACGCCGAAAGTTTCTCAAAAAGGATGTGACCGAGGCGGCCGCCGCCACGGCCTATGCCGAAAAGCTGGCCCTCTCTCATCCCGAGATCGCCTTTACCCTGATCGTGGACGGCGCCACCAAATTTTCGACCCCGGGTGACGGTGACGTTCTCGGTGTTCTTTACGCCATTGAGGGGCGCGAATTTACCAAAAAGCTTCTGCCCGTCAAGGGCGAGATGGGCGGCATGACCCTTTCGGGCTATGTCGGCCGCAGTGACCACGTGGCAGGGACGCGTAACCGCCAGAGCTTCTTTATCAACGGCCGTTACGTGCGTACCCGTACGGTACAGGCCGCGCTCGAGCAGGCCTATACCTCCTATATCGCCCCC
>JAZNDG010000070.1:0-22602 GCA_045587985.1 Eubacteriales bacterium
GGCTCCGACGCCTACACTGTTTGCGTTCTGGGCGACGGTGCCTATACCGGCGGCATGATCCATGAGGCGCTCAACAACTGCGCGCCCGATCTTCCGCTTGTCATTGTTCTTAACGAAAACGAGATGTCGATCTCGCGCAACATCGGCGGCTTTGCCCGCTATATTGCCGGCATCCGCAATTCAAGCAATTACCGCCGCTTCAAGAAGCTCACCATCGGCCTTCTTTTGCGCCTGCCGCTTCTCGGCAAGCCGCTTTTCCGTCTTGCGCGCGCCATTAAGCAGGCGGTCAAGAATCGCCTTTATTCCTCGAATTACTTTGAGGAGCTGGGCCTTTATTACCTTGGCCCTGCTGACGGCAACTCGTATCTTGAAACCGAGCAGCTTCTCTCGGAGGCCAAGAGAAGGAATGAAAGCGTGATCCTCCACCTCACCACCAAGAAGGGGAAGGGCTTTGCCCCCGCCGAGGATCACCCTGCCGAATACCATAGCGTTTATACGGGTGGGGATACCGAGGAGCATATGCCCACCGTTGCGGGGCGCACGCTTCTTACGCTGGCCGAGAACGATCCCACGGTCGTGGCCATCACGGCCGCGATGCGTGAGGGGACAGGGCTTTCGGATTTCTTTCTCCATTATCCCGACCGCGCCTTTGATGTCGGAATTGCCGAGGCGCATGCCGCCACCTTTGCGGCCGCCCTGGCCGCCGCGGGGATGAAGCCCTACTTTGCCGTCTATTCCACCTTCCTGCAACGCGCCTATGACAGCCTTGTGCACGATGTGGCCCTGCAAAATCTCCCCGTGCGGCTGCTCGTTGACCGCGCAGGCCTTGCGGGCGGGGACGGTCCTACCCACCACGGTATCTTTGATGTCAGCTTTCTCTCACACATCCCCGGGATACGGATCCTTGCCCCTGCCACAGCCGGCTCGCTTGCGGCCATGCTCCGTGATAGCCTGTCGGCCGAGGGCCCGCTTGCTATCCGTTATGAAAACCGCGCGGATGATGCGGCCATCCTTGAAGCCTTCTATCCCGAAGGGGATTTTGAAGCCTACGGCATCCGTGCCGACTATAAAAATCCTCTTGCGGCAAAGGACGGCCTGATCCTCACCTACGGTGCTGTGGCAAAAGAGGCTCTTGCCGCCAAGGCGCGCCTCGCGGCCGAGGGCATCTCGGTCGGGGTGGTGCTTCTTGAATGCTTAAAGCCCTATGAGGATACGGCAAAGGCCCTCCTCCCCTATATTGCAGGGGCCGAGCGTATTGTCTTCCTTGAGGAGGGAATACGGGACGGCGGCGCGGGCCTTTCGCTTGGCGATCGCCTTTCCTCGATCGGGATGACCGCCGCCTATTCGGTTTTAGCCATTGACGGCCACTTTGCCGATCCCCCCGCTCCCACCCCCCTGCGTGCCTACTGCCACCTTACGGCAGAGGACGTTTGCGAATGCTTCAGAAAATAATAAAAAGGAACGGACAGCGTCCGTTCCTTTTTATATGCCCAAAGATGCAGGCGATCCTTATGCCTTACCGGCACAACCGAAGAGGCGCATCTTCGCGCGGACATCCTCGGTGATCGCGGCGACCTTACGGTTGCGGATCTTGAGGTAATCCTCGCCCGCGTTCAGACCCTCCTGAATGGCGCGGCGGCCGACAAGGCAGAGGTCGGTGAAGATATTGACCTTGGCGATGCCCTCCTTCACGCAACGGCGGAAGTCGTCATCGGTAAGGCCGGAGCCACCGTGAAGCACGAGGGGCGTTTCGATGGCGGCGCGGATCTCGGCAAGGCGCTTGAAGTCAAGCACCGGCGCGGTCTTGTAAGCGCCGTGAGCCGTACCGATGGCAATGGCAAGGGCATCAACCCCGGTCGCCTCGGTGAAGGCGCGGGCTTCCTCAACAGTGGTATAACGGTCGGCCTCGCCCTGCACACCCACGTTGCCGACATGGCCGATCTCGCCCTCGACCGAAATGCCGCAGGCGTGTGCAAGTCTTACCATCTCGCGGGTAGCGGCCAGGTTCTCTTCGGGGGAGTTAAGGCTCGCATCAAACATAATGCTCGAAAAACCGAGGCGGATGGCCTCAAGGCAACGGTTGACCGTCAGACCGTGGTCGTAATGCACTACAACCGGAACAGAAGCACGCTTGGCCGCCTCGATCATCGAGGGGGCAATGTGCTTGAGCTCACCAAAGGGCAGAAGAACCTCAGCAGTCCCGATGATAACGGGGGAGCGCTCGGCCTCGGCCGCGGCCAGAACGGCTTGGAGCATATCGCCGTCTGTCGTATTAAAAAGTCCAACACCGTACCCGCCCGCACGCGCGAAGGGCAGGATGTCATTCAAAGATACAATCATACAAGTTCCTTTCTTCCGTAAGTTTCTTCTAATTTGGCAAGCTCGGCAAGCGGGCGCATCCCTCCTACCGCATCGGCAGCGCCAAGGCTGGCGGCCGCCGTCAGGGAAGCGAGGCGAAGCAGCTCGGTGTCGGTATAGCCGTGCAGGAGTGCATAGAGCGCACCCGCGCAGAAGGCGTCCCCCGCGCCTGTCGTGCCCACGATGTACTCACGCGGGAGATTGAGCGAGGGGAGGGCGGTAAAGCCGGTTTCCTTATCGTGTGCAACGCCGATAGCGGGGCAGTGCAGAATGACCTTCTTGCGGACGCCGAGGGCAAGCAGCGCCTCGGTGACCTTCGAGAGCTCCTCGGCGGTCGGGTTCTTTCCAAGCGGAATCCCCGTCATGGCAGAGGCCTCAAGCTCGTTGATGATCAGATAATCAACGTAAGGGAGCGCGGGCAGAACGGCCGTCTTATACCGGTCGGAGGGCTCGCTGATCAGGTCAATCGAGGTGGCAACCCCCGCCTCCTTCGCCGCAGCCAGCAGCCTTGCCGAGCGGCAACCGTATTCGGCGTCCGGCTGGTCAAGCGCATCAAGCAGGAGAAGGTAGGCAAGGTGCAGATGCTTGGCTCCAAGATCGGCAAAATCGAAATCCTCAACGTCAAGCTTCGCATTGGCACCCGCCAGCGTGAAGAAGGTGCGCTCACCCCCCGTGACGTTCATGACGTCTGTAAAGCTGGTTGGCGCTTCGTCTGTTACCAGCATCTTGGAGGTATCAAGACCCGCGCTTGCCATCATGTCGATGGCAAAGCGGCCGTACTCGTCATTTCCCACCTTCCCGAACACACGGACAGGGAAGTCGGGATCCAGCTTGGCAAGGTCAATGCCCGTGTTGGGCACGGCGCCCCCGCAGCTCTGCTCCATGGCCGAGATCTGCACGAGCCGCCCGGCCTCGGGATACACCGGGATCGTTTTGAGGATATCAACGAGAATCGTTCCCGCAATGACAATGGCGGGTACGCGTTCCTTTTCCATATCAGTTGGCATCGGGGAGCAGGGGACCTGCCAGACCCTTCAGGAAGAACAGACGCCCGGGGATAGTGGGAATAAAGCTCGAGGTGATGTGGCGCGAGGGGCCGTGGCGAAGCGTCATCCAGAAGCTCATGCCCTGCCACTGCATGCCGCGGCCGAGAAGCCCATCCGCACCGCCGATGGCGTAATCGGCAGAGAAGAGGATGGCAGGACCAACCGTGTTGGCAAAGCAGGGAATGAGGGTGGTGCGGCTGGCAAACGAGGTGATGGCGTTCTGCTCAATGGTCAGAGGATGCAGCTTAACGCCGATGCGGTAAGGCTCCTTCATCCAGGCCTCATCGCTCTCGTATTCTTCACCGATGGTGGGCTCCCAGAAGGCGATGTGGCACATACGGCCGATGCCGTACACAAGCACCAGCTTGGCACCCTCGGCACGCACGGCGGCGATCTTCTCGGGATAGGTGGGGAGGTTTTCCTTGGTGGCAAAGTTGCGCTGCTCCTTCGGAACGGTCAGCTCTCCAAGGGGATTGTAGAAGGCGTTCTCCATCGCAGCCTGGAAGGAGGCCTCACCCGTGATGGTGTTGCCCTCGCTGTCTGCCCACTCGTCCATGTTAAAGCAGTAAACGTGCTTGCAGTCCACCTTCCACTCGGTCAGGAAATAAACCGCCCAACGGTACATACCCATAGGGCCGACAGGGAGGATAAAGGCGATCTTCTTGCCGGCGTCCCCCGCCTCCTTGATCTCTCTTGCGATCTCGTGGCCCATCTTGACATTGAACTCCTCAAGCCCATCGCAGGGGATGGGAGTAAAGCCGGGGTTCCAGAAATCCTGGGGCTCGCAAACACTCTCGGGAGGACAGGAGCAGAGCTTGTCGATCTTCTCCATATCCCATCCCTTGGGATAAAAGCCTTCAAGAAGGCTGCCTTTTACGGTCGAATTAAAATCCATGGTCAAATCCTCACTTTCAAATATTTATCAGGGAAGAAGACGCTTCGGCGTCCCTTTGAGATACGTACGGCACATGGTAAAGCCCTCGGCGTAGTCAACGCCGCACTGATACCCGCGATAGCGCGAGCAGGTTCTTACCATATCGGCAAAATCAATACCGTCATGGTCGCGCATCCATTTAAGCTGGCTCTCGTGGCATTCGAGCATTTCGATCTTTCTGTCGATATAGCCCGAAATATCCACGTACTCGGTGGGGTTGAACTCAACACCCGCGAGGGTATCCATGTAGTAGATCGGCACCATGTCGATATGCCCCTCATTTTCGGTCTTGTAGTTCGGCAGTGTGGCGGTAAAGGCCGCATCAAACACAAGGCGCGAAACGGCCGTGTGGTCGGGCATATAGTCGTTCGGCGCGTGGGTGATGATCAGGTCGGGCTTGGCATATTTAAGAACGTCCACCATCATGTCGCGGGCGCGCTTGTTGTTGTCGTAGATGTCAAGATCGTGAAAACCGCCCCAGATCACCTCATAGCCCCCCATGCGCCCGGCACGGCAGGCCTCCTCGTGCCGCATGACGGCAAGCTCGTCCGGCGGGATGATCACGTGCCCGAGATTCCCGGAGCTCGCATGGCAGACGATCACACGGTCACCGCGCTCGACACAGCGCATCAGCGTGCCCGAGCAGGCAATCTCAATGTCGTCCGGATGAGCACCTATGGCAATGATGTTCATAAAAAAGCTCTCCTTGCGTGATTATAATTATTCTAATTATATTATAAAGCATCGCGCGCAAACGCACAAGGGAATTTAGTCGCAAAAAAGTGTAAAAAAATCCACTAAAAAAATGAATGGATTATATTGAACTTTTCGCCCGAATGCGTTATAATAAAATTATGAAGCAAGAAAATCGCGTCAAGTATTACAGACATAAGATCGACAACCTGCTTGTTGTCTCACGGATCGTCACCGTTCATTATCTTGAATTTAAAAGGGGCTTCGCATCGGAGGGCGAGGCACACGATTTCTGGGAGATGGTGTATATTGAGCGGGGAGAACTTTCCTGCACGGCGGGGGATAGGAGCCATACCCTATCCGAGGGAGAGGTGCTGTTTCACCGCCCTGGCGAATACCACCGGCACACGGCAAGCGGGCGGGAGGGCTGTGCCTTTTCGATCCTTTCCTTTGAATGCCGCTCGGAGGGCATGCGCTTTTTTGAGGAGCGCCGTACCCGTCTGCCGCGGGACTGCGTGCGCCACCTTTCGGCCATCCTTTCGGAGGCGGGCGCCACCTTTGACGTTCCGGTTGATCCCCTGACCAAGAAAATGGAGCTTTTGCCCGCCCCCGCGCTCGGCGGTACGCAGATGATCAAAAACCGTCTTGAAATGCTTCTGATCCTCCTTCTGCGGTACGAGATGAGCCGCGCCGGGGAGGGGGAGCGCTTTTTGCGGGACAGAACACCCGGGGGGCTTCTTGCCGATACGATCATCGATAAGATGAAAAAGCATCTTTACGAGAGGGTGTCGGTTTCCGAGCTTTGTGAGGGGATTGCGTACAGCCGCTCCTACATTTTCAAGGAATTTCGTAAGGAAACCGGCCGCACGATCGCCGACTATTATCATAGGATGAAAATCGGCGAGGCCAAGCGGCTCCTGCGTGACGGTGCCTATAACGTCAGCGAGATCTCCGAGATGCTGGGCTTTGAATCGCCCAACTATTTCAGCAAGACCTTCAAGCGCTATACCGCCACAACCCCGCGTGCCTATCGCGCAAGATACCGCGAGGAATAAAAAAAGAAGCCCCACCGGGCTTCTTTTTTTGCTTATTTCGCGTCGGCCACGTTAACTACGATCTCGTCACCGTACGCACCGCACTTCTTGCACACGCGATGGGCAAGAATGAGCGCGCCGCACTTCGAGCATCTCGTGAGGGTGGGCAGAGAAAGCTTCCAGTGGCTGGATCTTCTCTTATCTCTACGGGCCTTCGACTGTTTTCTCTTCGGAACTGCCATTGTGGTTACACCTCCTTGGTTCTGTTAAGCACTTTGTGCCATACATTTATTTATTTTATTTTTAGTTTTCGGATTTGGATGCCTCCGCCTCCTCGGCCCGCAGCTTTTCAAGCAGGGCACCAAGCGGAGCAAGACGGGGGTCTGCCACCTTGCCGTCACAGTGACAGGGCGCGGTGTTCAGATCGGCGCCGCAGTGCGGGCAGAGCCCACGGCAATCCTCGCGGCAGAGGACCTTTTGGGGGAAATTCAGCTCAAAAAGCTCAAGCAAGAGCTCATCGGCATCAAGGAAGCCGTCCTCGGTCACCACAAAGTCATCATCAGACTCGTCCATATCGGCGGCCTCACGCGGGGTGACCACCGTGCGCTCCACCGTAAGGGCAAACTCGCCCGAAACATCGGCAAGGCAACGCGCACAGGGGGCTGTGTAATCGGCCGAGAGGGTCAGCACAAGGCGGATGTAGCCTGCATTGTTCGAGATCTCTCCGCGCACCGAAACAGGGGCGGCAAGCCGAACACCGAAGAGGGGACTTTTCGGATCATCCTCGGCAAGCGAGGGCATAAGGGAAAAGTCAACTGCCTGGGTTTTGATCTCACCGGCAAGCAGGGAACGCAGATCAAGCTTCATATTTCATCACCTATCGTGAACTCGCATCATGACACGACTTTCTCGGCATGCACAAAACATTATACTGAATATCCTCACAAATGTCAAGGGGCTTACAGAAAAAAATTTACCCTTTTTCGCATACCATAGTAAACTATGACACAGAAAATTCATTTGACAGCCGCTCTTTGGTGTGCTACAATGAATAATGATAAGAAAAAAGCAGCGGAGGCAGAGAGTACAAATGGCTGAAAACGATAGAATGCAAAGGGAAGAAAACGAGGGGATGCAGAAGGTCGGCAGGGTGGCAAAGGCGATCCTTGTCATTTTTATGTTTATCCTTGCGGGGCTTCTCTTTTTCCGCTTTTGGTTAAACGGCTATTACCCTTCATCCGTGCGGCAGCTTGTTCCCACCGAGGAGCTTAGGAGCGCCTATGCCGAGGGGGAGGGGCCCCTTGCGAAGAAGCAGGAGATCCGCGTGTCCTACGATGATCCGAACGAGGGCCTCTTTTTTGCCAACCACACCGTCTTCGTTGAGGAAACGGGGAGCCTTCAGGTCACCGTCCGCTTTAATACCTCCACCCTTACAAAGCTTGCCGAAAAGTATGGGGAGGCCTTTGATCCCGATGCCGAAGACCCCTTTACCTATCGCATCTTTGCAGCGCGCTCTGCGGGTAAGGACTCGATCACGGTGAACGGAGAGGAGATCCGTGGGGATTATTACACGGTGAGGGACAGCCGCGCGGCCTCCTTTGCCATGTACCGCTATGAGCGCCTTGCATTTGAGGGGGTCGAGTTTGACGGTGTCAGCTGGATCCGCCTCGAGATCGGTCATGCCGCAAAGGAATATGAAAGCGACATCGTGGTGTACGAGAACCATGACGACTACAACGAATTTGAAGAATACAAAGTGAACAAGACGGAGCTTGAGTAATGGAATACCGCTATACGCCCAAGGCACAGAACAAAAACGCCATCTATCTTACGGGGGGGCTTTTTGCGCTTGCCGCCCTCTTTCTCGCCTTTGGTGCCGGCAACCTTCTTTCCCTGCGCCCGCTTTGGCATTTTCTCTTTATTTCCTCCGCAGTCCTTATGCTCTTTATCTTTTTGCGCTACTATTCCTCCTCTTACCTCTACACTCTGACCGAAGAGTGGGGAGAGCCAACGCTTGTGGTCAGCCACGTGCAAGGGCGGCGTCTTTCCACCCATTGCCGCCTCTCACTCTCGAATCTTCTTAAGCTGGTAGAGGTTCCCGATCCCGACAGCGAGGAGGGAAGACTGGCGCTTGGTGATTTCCGTGCCGAGCGGATGCGCTATTCCTACCTTGCCACGATCGGCAAGGCAAAGACCCAGATTCTTTACGGAAAAGAGGGCGGCCGCCGCTTTGCCATCCGCATAGAGGGGGACGATGCGTTTGTTGCTGTTCTCCGTGATGCGGCGGCGCGTGCATCGCTTATGGTGCACAAGGAGGATGAGGATGACGAATAACGATAAAGACCGCCTGCTTTTGGCGGCAAGAGAAGCGCGAAAGTCGGCTTACGCTCCCTATTCGGGCTTTTTTGTGGGGGCGGCGCTCCTCGCGGAGGACGGCCGTATTTTCACCGGCTGCAATCTGGAAAATGCCTCGTATTCCTCCACGGTGTGTGCCGAGCGTGTGGCACTCGGTGCGGCGGTGGCCGCAGGTGCACGCCGCTTTTTGGGGCTTGCCGTCATCGGTGGCCATGGGGAAGGGGAGGAGGTCTGCCCGCCCTGCGGTGTGTGCCGCCAGGCACTTGCCGAGCTTGCAGACGGTGGGATGCCCATTCTCTTTATCGGAGAAGCGGGGCTTACCGAGTGCACGCTTTCTGCGCTTCTGCCTTATAGCTTCCGCCTTTGAAAAAATGTCGAAAAGGCGCACATTTCCCCTTGCAATTCGCCCGCGTGTATGTTAAAATAAATCATCAAAAGCAGTAAAGCGGTGGCAGTATGGATAAGAGAAAGCAAAAGAAAAAGCGGCTCGGCAAGCCTTCGGCCCTCCTTTGGTTTTTTGCCTACCTCCTTGTTGCCCCCTTCTTAAAGCTTCGCTACCGCATCAGCATTGATCGCGGCGGTCTTGGCAAGCTTAGCGGGCCGGGCCTTGTTTTTGCACCCCATACGGCAGAGCTTGACCCCTTTCTTATCGGCCTTGCGCTCTATCCCCGCCGCCCGAACTTTGTGGTCAGCTATCATTTTATGGCCAATCCCAAGATCCGTAGGATCTTCAACCGTCTGCACGTCATTCCCAAGCGGATGTTCTCGGCAGACCCCTCCACCATTCTGAACATTGGCCGTGCCAAGCGGGAGGGGAACCTTGTTGTTCTGTTTCCCGAGGGGCGGCTTCCTTGCTCGGGGCACTCGGTACCCATCGCTAAGGGGACGGATGTGCTCGTTTCCCGCCTGGGAGTGGACGTTTATACCGTCACCTGCAACGGTGCCTATCTCACCATGCCCAAATGGAGTAAGGAGCGCCGCCGCGGAAGGATCCGCATTGAGGTGCGCCGCCTCTTTACGGCAGAGGAGGCAGCCTCGCTTCCGCCGGATGAGATCATGGCGCGCCTTTCCTCCGCCCTCGCGCATAACGATGAGGCGGTCATGCAGGGGGTCAAATACCGTTGCAAGAACCCTGCAAACGGGGCGGACGGGCTCCTCTTCAGATGTCCTGTATGCAATGCCGAGGGAGGCATTTCTGCATCGGGTGAGCATATCAGCTGCACCTGCGGCGCCCGCGCGCGCCTGCTTACCGATTATCGCCTTGAGGGGAGCCCCTTTTCAACGCTTGGCGAATGGTTTCTCTGGCAGCGTGACTCGATCGATACCGCAGTCTCCCTTTATGCCCGTGTCCGCGTGGGCACGCCGGACGAGCGTGGGAATATGAATGAAGACGCGGGGGAGGGCGAGGTCACGCTCTCGCGTGATGCTCTTTGCTTTTCGGGCACGGTGAACGCAGAGCCGCTTCGGTTTAGCATCTCCACCGATATGCTCGGCGGTATTCCCATTACGGTTGCCAAGCACTTTGACGTCTATTATAACAACCGCCTTTACTATTTCTACCCCCTACCCGATACCCGCATATCGGTGAAGTGGGTGGCATTTTACGATAAGCTGCTGGCCGAAAAAGCATCTTCTGTGCCGCAGGAATCCAATTTTTGTAAATAAAACTTTTCATATATTGAAGGAGAACGTCTTATGGAAAACAACAAACGCCCCGAAACCATGGAGCGCATCACAACCAAAGCGCAGGCGGAAGCCTTTATTGCCGAGCAGGTGGAGGCGCTGCGCGCCGAGATCGGTGGCCGCAAGGTGCTGCTCGCTCTTTCGGGCGGGGTTGACTCCTCTGTGGTGGCCGCTCTTCTGATTAAGGCGATCGGCCGTCAGCTCGTTTCGGTCCATGTCAATCACGGCTTAATGCGCAAGGGCGAGAGTGAGGCTGTTATTGAGGTGTTCCAAAATCAGATGAATGCCAACCTTGTCTATGTCGATGCTACCGACCGCTTCCTTGATCTTCTTGCCGGGGTTTCGGATCCCGAGAAGAAGCGCAAGATCATCGGTGCCGAGTTTATCCGTGTGTTTGAGGAGGAGGCCCGCAAGCAGGAGGGCATTGAGTTCCTCGCCCAGGGGACGATCTATCCCGATATCCTTGAGAGCATCAAGCAGGCAGAGGGGAAGAAGGCCGTCAAATCCCACCACAACGTGGGCGGCCTGCCCGAGGACCTTGAGTTCTCGCTCGTTGAGCCCTTAAAGCTCCTCTTTAAGGATGAGGTGCGCGTGGTTGGCGAGGCGCTCGGCCTGCCGCACGAGATGGTGTACCGTCAGCCGTTCCCCGGCCCCGGCCTGGGTGTCCGTTGCCTTGGCGCCATCACGCGTGACCGTTTGCACGCCCTGCGTGAGGCGGATGCCATTCTCCGTGAGGAGTTTGCAAAGGCCGGCCTTGCCGAGCGTGTCTGGCAGTATTTCGTAGCCGTGCCGGATCTCAAGTCGGTGGGTGTCAGGGATGACAGCCGCTATGAGGGCTGGCCTGCCATCATCCGCGCCGTCAATACGACCGATGCGAAGACCGCCACGAACGAGGAGATTCCCTATGCCGTTCTCCATACGATCACCGCGCGCATCGTTAGCGAGGTGGAGGGCATCAACCGCGTCCTCTATGACCTTACGCCGAAGCCCACCGGCACCATTGAGTGGGAATAATTCATCAATCGCAACAAAAGCACCGCAAGCAATCAGCGTTTGCGGTGCTTTTGAGAGGAGAACCGTTTCACTAAAATAAAAACGTTAGGAGATCATTATGAACCGTTTACAGGACAAGGTCGCTATTATCACCGGCGGCAACTCGGGGGTTGGCGCTGCCACCGCGATCAAATTTGCCGCAGAGGGGGCAAAGGTCGTGATCACCGCGCGCCGTGAGGCGCCCCTTCTTGAGGTTGCCGAAACGATCCGTGCGGCGGGAGGAGAGGTGCTTCCCGTTGTCAGCGATATTTCAAAGGCAGAGGATGCAAAGAAGGTTCTTGCCGCCACACTCTCGGCCTTTGGCAAGGTTGATGTTCTTATCAACAACGCAGGCGTGCTTGACGAGGGGCTTAAGGCCATCGACAGCTTTAGTGACGAGGACATGAACCGCGTGATCGATATCAACACCAAGGGCACGATGTGCATGATGCGTGAGGTGAGTGCCGAAATGGCCAAGACGGGATACGGCTCGATCGTTAATGTAGCCTCGGTTGCCGGTGTGATGGGCTGCGGCGGTGCGGCCTATGTTGCCTCCAAGGCCGCGGTGATCGGCATTACGCGCCATACCGCTCTGCGCTTTGCGGGCACCGGCGTTCGTTGCAATGCCATTTGCCCCGGCACCATCGTGACCCCCATGGTCGCGGGGATGAATCCTGCCAATATGGATATGAACATCTTCGGTCAGATGATGAAGCATAACGACCTTAAGGTGCAGCCCTGCATGCCGGAGGATGTGGCAAACATGCTTCTTTTCTTCGCATCAGACGAATCAAGAGCGATCACCGGCCAGTCGATCGTTACCGACTTCGGCTCTACCCTTTGATAGGCTCCCCCTTGTTCAGGATGATGCCTGAGCAGGGGGGCTTTTCGTGATTCGGCTCTTTGCCGAATGCTTGCAACGATGATCCGATAGGGGGAATCCTTTATGATCTTTAACACTAAAAAAGCACAGCTCGGCTTTGGCTGTATGCGCCTTAAAATGACCGATGGCGCGGTGGACTATCCCGAGTTTTGCCGTATGATAGATGCATTCCTTGCAGCAGGCTACAACTACTTCGATACCGCACACGGCTATATCGGCGGCCAGAGTGAGACCGCCCTGCGTGATTGCCTGGTGGCGCGGCATCGGCGCGAGGATTTCATGTTAGCCAACAAGCTCTCGGCTTGGTATATAGAGAAAGAAGAGGACGTCCTGCCCTTTTTTGAAAGCCAGCTGGCCTTGTGCGGGGTAGAGTATTTTGATGTATATTTTCTGCATTCGGTTACCAGAGATGCATACGAGAAGCATAAGCGGTGCAAAAGCCTCGAAATTCTGAAAAAGCTAAAGGAAGAGGGCAGGATCAAGCATATTGCCATGTCCTTTCACGACAGTGCGGCGATCCTTGACCGGATCCTTGCCGAGCAGCCCTGTATTGAGGCGGTGCAGATCCAGATGAATTATCTTGACTGTGAGGACCCCATCGTGCAGAGCAGGGCCTGCTATGATGTGGCCGTGAAGCATGGAAAAGAGGTCATCGTGATGGAGCCCTGTAAGGGTGGGGCGCTTGCAAGCCTGTCCGCGGAGGCAGGGGCGGTGCTCGATGCCCTCGGCGGCGGCAGCTACGCCTCGTACGCCCTGCGCTTTGCCGCGGGCTTTCCTGCGGTTGCCATGGTGCTTTCCGGCATGGGCAGCATGGAGATGATGGAGGATAATATAAGGACCTTCGAAAGCCTTACCCCCCTTACGGGCGAGGAGCTTGCCGCTACCGCCCGCGTGCGCGAAAGCATACAAAGGGCAAAGGCGATCCCCTGCACGGGGTGCGCTTATTGCACCGAGTCTTGTCCGAAGCATATTCCGATCCCCGAGCTTTTTTCCTTCTACAACAGATTCCTGCTTGCAGATACCACACCCGAGGAAACCGAGAATTTTCTCCTTACCGACAAGCTCCCCGCAGGCGATTGCCTCAAGTGCGGAAGGTGCGAGGAGATCTGCCCGCAAAGCATCGATATCAGAGCGCGCCTTGAGAAAATATACGACCTTTGACCGACAAAAGAGGGGATATGTACAGTAAGGTTTACGTGGAGATCACCAATATATGCAATATGCACTGCTCCTTTTGCCATGGGCATAAAAGGCCGCCGCGCCGCATGACGCGCGAGGAATTTGTCTATATTCTCGATGCGCTTCTCGGAAGGACGAAATATATCTATTATCACCTGATGGGCGAGCCGCTTACCCACCCCCTTCTTCCCGAATTTGTGCGCCTTGCAGGGGAGCGCGGCTACCGCTCTGTCATCACCACAAACGGTACGCTTCTTGATCGGCGCGGGGAGGAGCTCATTGAAGCAGGCCTCCATAAGATCAACCTCTCTCTCCACAGCTTTGAGCAGGGGAGTGCAGACGCGCATAAGGCGTACGTGCGTATGCTTGCCGATTTTGCAAAACGCGCGAGCGATGCGGGGACGATCGTGGTCTTTCGCCTTTGGAACCGAGGCCATGACGGGGACAGAAATGCCGCCGCAGAGACCATTTTGAAGCAAGAGATCCCGGGCGATTGGGTGGTGAGCCCGCGCAGCATGCGCATACGCGATAAGATCTTTCTCGAATGGGGGGAGCGCTTCCTGTGGCCGGATATGGCGGCCGAGCTCCGGCAGGACAGATTCTTCTGCTACGGCCTTAAAAATCAGTTCGGCATCCTTGCGGACGGTACGGTCGTGCCCTGCTGTCTTGACAGTGAGGGGACGATCGGCCTCGGCAATATATTTAATAAGGATATAGGCGATATCCTCGCCTCCGAAAGAGCACGCGCCATGGTCGAGGGCTTTGACTGCGGCCGTGCCGCCGAGGAGCTTTGCAGACGGTGCGGATACGCCAGAAGATTTGTATAAAGCGAAAGAGCTGCGGAAAACCGCAGCTTTTTATTTTTTAAAAAATGCTCGGGGTACTTGACAAGCACAATACTTCGTGATATGATGTATATCACAAGGAGGGGTATTGTATGGATGCACAGCTGAAGCGCGGGCTCCTTGATGTATGCGTGCTTAGCGCGATCAAGGACGGCGAGTCGTACGGCTATCGGATCATCAAGGATATGAAGCCGTATCTTGAATTGTCGGAATCCACCCTTTACACTATTCTCAAGCGCCTTGAGCTTGCGGGCATGCTGACCGTGCGCACCTCGGAGCATGACGGCAGACTGCGTAAATATTACCGCATCACAAGGGCGGGCCTCGGTCGGATCGAGGATTTCAAGGAGGAATGGCGTGAGGTCATGTCGATCTACCAATTCGTGATCAAGGAGGAAAAGGAAAAATGAATAAAAAAGAATTCCTTGCAGGGCTTTATCCTCTGCTCTCTGACCTGCCAAGGCGGGAGAGGCGGGAGCGCCTTGCCTTTTACAGCGAAATGATCGATGACCGTATGGAGGAGGGCATCTCGGAGGAGGAGGCTGTTTTGGCCATCGGTCCTGTTCGCGATGTGGCACGGGAGATCCTTTCGGAACAGTCGGTCAAGCTAAAAAGCGGAAACGGGCGTAAAATCTGGCTGACCGTTCTTTTGATCACCGCCTCACCCATTTGGGTATCCCTCTTGATCAGCGCTCTTGCCGTCCTCCTTTCGCTTGTTGCAGCACTCTGGTCGCTGATCGTATCAGCCTTTGCGATGCTTGCCTCCTTCGTGGCCGCGGGGCTTGGCTGCCTTGTGCTCGGGGGTGTGTATACCGCCCTTGGTAAGCTGCTTGAGGCGCTTGGTGCTGTCGGTGTCGGTATTTTTCTTCTCGGCCTTTCGATCCTCACCTTCTTCCTCTGCCTTTACTTTGTAAAGGCGGGGATCTATCTTACAAGGCTTTCTTGGCGCGGTGCTGCCGCCTTGTTCGGAAAGGGGCGTTAATATGACGAAAACAACATGGGTGGACATCGCCCTTTGTATGCTGCTTGCAGGCCTTCTTATCTTCGGAGGTGTTATGATGGGTATGAAATGGGATTTCTTTAGATTTTCTCTTTCGAAATATGAAACAAATGAGCATACGGTCAACGGGCCGTGCTCGGATATTACGGTCATTTCGGATACCGCCAATATCATCCTTGTCGCCTCCGAGGGGGAGGGTGTGAGGGTCGTTTGCCATGAAAAGGTGAACGCAAAGCATACCGTGTCCTTTGAGGACGGCAGGCTTTTGATCGAGGTCAACGATCAGAGAAAGTGGTATGAGCATATCAACATGTTCGGTGCACCGAAGATCACGGTCTATCTCCCCGGGGGCGAATACGGTGCGCTTGCCATCTCCAGAAGCACCGGGAGGGTGGAGATCCCCGCGGACTTCAGCTTCACATCACTTGATGTGGTAGGCTCTACGGGGGATACCGTCTGCCGGGCATCGGTGGCCGGTAGCCTGAAGATCGAGGCATCGACCGGAAAGATCGAGCTTGGGGATCTTTCGGCAGGGAAGATCGAGCTCAAGACCACTACGGGAGATATGGAGCTTGAATCGGTGGCTTGCGCGGGGGATGCATCTCTCTGTGTGAAAACAGGTGACATTGAGGTGGATTCCCTTGCCGCCGGCGGTACGGTCACGGTTTCGGTGTCAACCGGTAAGGCAGAGCTTAGGGTGCTTTCCTGCAAAAGGCTTGTATCAAGCGGCAGCACCGGAAGCCTCTATCTTGAGGACGTGACCGCAGAGGAGGATTTTGAGCTCACAAGAACCACGGGGGATATCCATCTTTCCGACTGTGACGCCGCAAGGCTTGAGATGAAAGCCGGCACGGGAAATATCGAGGGCAGCCTGCGCTCCCCAAAGATCTTTTATGCCGAAACAAGGACCGGTAAGATCCGGGTGCCCATGTCCGAGGTCGGCGGTATTTGCAGGGCGAAAACCTCGACGGGGGATATCATTCTTTCGATCGAATAAGCCCCACTTGCAAAATGTGTCCGAATATGCTATACTCTTTTAGAATGAGCAAGCAAAGGAAGCGACACAATGAAGAAAAGCTTTGAAAAGGAATTTTACCTGCGCACCTCGGATTTCGACTGCCGTATGGATCTCGGCCCTGCCGCCATTCTTGACTTTTTTCAGGACGTGGCGGGTGAGCACGCCCGTTCTCTCGGCATCGGGCGCGAGGAAATGGCGGAGGGAAATAAGGCGTGGGTGATCGTGAAGGCGCGTTATCGCGTTTTGAAAACACCTAAGCAGTTTGACCGTGTGCGCGTGCGTACCTGGCCCCTGCCCCCCCACCGCAGCCTCTTCCGCCGTGAGTATGCGATGAGCGCGATGGATGGCACGCCCCTTGTGATCGGGAGCTCCGAGTGGGTGGTGATCGATACGGTCCGCCGCCGCCTCCTTCCCGTAGGGGACGTCTATCCGATGCAGGAGTTCCTTGACGAGCATAACTTTGAGGATGGCTTTCCCCACATCGCCGATTTCGATAGGGAAGGGGAGTCTATGGTCGTGCTGCCCCAGTTTTCGGACATTGATGCAAACGGCCATGTTAACAATATCAAGTACGCCAACTACATTATGAATGCCGTTTCCCCGAGAGAGGACGAGCATATTGCCGATTTTGAGATCGAATACCACCGTGAGGTGCTTGCCTCCGCCCCCCTTCATCTGCCGGTTCTGCGGAATGAGGGGCACGCCCTTGTCAAGGGCGCGGGCGAGGATGGGGCGTGTATGTTCACCGCCCGCTTGACCTGGAAATAAAGAAAGCCGACACAACCCGTGTCGGCTTTCTTCGCTCTTAGACCTAAAGAAAAGGACAGGGCCGTGTGCTCTGTCCTTTTTCTCATTTCGGTTTTCGATCATTCCAGCACCGTGACACTCTCGATGATCACGTCTGTATAGGGGAGATCCTGGTAGGCGGCGCTGTAATAGAAGGTAGGCAGGGTGGCAATGGCATCCACCACGTCCATTCCCTCCACCACGCGGCCAAAGGCGGCATAGTCGCCGTCAAGATGCGGGGCATCCCCATGCATAATAAAGAACTGGCTGGAGGCCGAATTGGGGTCGTTTGCCCGTGCCATGGAGATCACGCCGCGCTTATGCTTGATGGGGTTCGGGTGTCCGTTTGATTCAAATTCCCCCACGATGGTGGCGGCTGCCACCCCCTTGGCAGACTGCCCGCCTTGGATCATAAAGCCCTCGATCACGCGGTGGAAGATACTGCCCTCGTAAAAGCCGTCAGAAGCCAGCTTCATAAAGTTTTTAACCGTGGTCGGCGCGGCCCCCGGGTCAAGCTCCACCACAATGGTGCCAAAATCCTTCACCTTGATGGCTACGCGCGGACGGTTGCCGCACGCGCAGAGCGTGAGCGGAAGGGCAATGAGCAGGAGAAGGGCAAGAGAAAGGGAAAGCAGCTTTTTCATAAAACACCTCGTTATGTTTCTTCACATATCCATTCTACCCGTCCGAAGGGGTAAAGTCAAGCGGTTTTTTGAAAAGAAAAAGAGAAAAACCTCTTGCATTTTTATAAAAACTGTATTATACTATCACTAGCGATGAGGGAAGCTATCGCGCACGATGCATCAAAGAGAGCCGGCGGCTGGTGTAAGGCGGCATGCGGGGGGCGTGTATCCACTTCCGTAGCTTTTGGTGAAAGCCAAGGGGGGCGCCCCACACAGCGCATACGAGAGGGCGGGGGATCCCCCGTCAATATGGGTGGCAACGCGGAGCTTCTTCGTCCCATACGGAGAGGGCTCTTTTTGTTTGTAATACAACCTTTTGGAGGAAATAAATATGCTGGATATCCGTTTTGTGAGAGAAAACCCCGATGTCGTCCGTGAGAACATCAAAAAGAAATTTCAGGATGCCAAGCTCCCGCTTGTTGACGAGGTGATCGCCCTTGATGCAGAGCGCCGCGCCGTACAGCAGGAGGCGGACGCGCTCCGTGCCAACCGCAACAAGGTATCAAAAAGCATCGGTGCCCTTATGGCGCAGGGCAAGCGCGAGGAGGCTGAGGAGGCCAAGAAGCTTGTCGCTGCCGAGGCAGAGCAGCTGGCCGCTGCCGAGGCGCGCCAGGGAGAGCTTGACGAGCGTGTCAAAAAGATTATGATGACTCTGCCGAACATCATCGATCCTTCGGTTCCGATCGGGCGTGACGACAGCGAGAACGTGGAGGTGGAGAGGTACGGAGAGCCGATCGTTCCCGATTTCCCTGTTCCTTATCACACCGAGATCATGGAGCGCTTTTCGGGTATCGATCTTGATTCGGCCCACCGCGTGGCAGGCAACGGCTTTTACTACCTGGTGGGGGATATCGCCCGTCTTCATTCGGCCGTCATCTCCTATGCACGTGATTTTATGATCGACCGCGGCTTTACCTACTGCATCCCGCCCTTCATGATCCGTTCTGACGTGGTTACGGGCGTCATGAGCTTTGCCGAGATGGAGGCCATGATGTATAAGATCGAGGGCGAGGACCTCTATCTCATCGGCACCAGCGAGCATTCGATGATCGGTAAGTTTATCGACCAGATCCTGCCCGAGGCAGAGCTTCCTTATACCCTCACCAGCTACTCTCCCTGCTTCCGCAAGGAGAAGGGCGCTCATGGCATTGAGGAGCGCGGTGTTTACCGTATCCACCAGTTTGAAAAGCAGGAGATGGTCGTGGTCTGCCGTCCCGAGGAGAGCCCCATGTGGTTCGAAAAGCTTTGGCAGAACACGGTGGATCTCTTCCGCTCGCTTGATATTCCCGTGCGCACGCTTGAGTGCTGCTCGGGCGATCTTGCCGACCTTAAGGTCAAGTCGATTGACGTGGAGGCATGGTCTCCCCGACAGGGCAAATACTTTGAGGTAGGCAGCTGCTCGAACCTCGGGGATGCCCAGGCGCGCCGCCTCCGCATCCGCGTTTCGGGCAAGGAGGGCAAGTATCTCGCCCATACCCTCAATAACACGGTGGTTGCCCCTCCGCGTATGCTGATCGCGTTTCTTGAGAACAACCTCCGCGCCGATGGGAGCGTGGCCATTCCCAAGGCGCTCCGTCCGTATATGGGCGGCAAGTGCGAGATTTTGCCGAAAAAGTAAAGAAAACCTTACAGCGCCATCCGTTTTGGGTGGCGCAATTTCTTTTTATGAATGCGAGGAAATTGCGAAAAGGGTTGACAAGTGCTCTGCGAGGTGATATAGTATCCACATAGGCTAACCTTTATAATTATAACAGTATTAAGAAAGGAAAAACAAAATGTCTAAGAAAACCATCATCAAGCTTTCGGTGCTGGCGGCGGTTCTTCTGGCGGTCGTGCTGCTTGCCATCTTCCTGCCCGCTAAAACGGTTATCACCTGCGAAAGCTGCAATGGATCGACTGTTTGTGCCGACTGTAATGGTGTAGGCGCTTTCCCCTGTGTCGATTGCTCGGGTGACATTGCTTGCGAATCCTGTGCAGGGACGCGCCGTGTTGAGTGCGGATCTTGCGAGGGGCGCACGTTCTGCACCACCTGTGATGCAACCGGCGCTGTCGTGGCCGACAGTATGTACTACTCGACCTTTATGGCGCTCGTTCCTCCCATTGTGGCCATCGGGCTTGCCCTTGTCACCAAGGAGGTCTATTCCAGCCTCTTTATCGGCATCGTGCTCGGTGCGCTCCTTGCCGCCAATTTCTCGTTTGCAGGCACGATGGATGTGATCATAAACGAGGCACTTATCACCACCGTGGCAGACTCGGCGGGTATCTTTATCTTCCTTGTGCTTCTCGGTGTGATCGTGGCACTCCTCAACCGTGCGGGCGGCGCCCAGGCCTTTGGCAAATGGGCAGAGGCGCACGTCAAGACCCGTGTCGGTGCACTGCTTGCCACCTTTGCCCTCGGGGTGCTTATCTTTATTGACGACTATTTCAATTGCCTGACTGTCGGCGCCGTCATGCGCCCTCTGACCGATAAGCACAAGATCTCGCGCGCCAAGCTCGCGTATGTGATTGATGCCACCGCGGCACCCATCTGCATGATCGCCCCGATCTCCTCCTGGGCGGCGGCCGTTTCGGGCTCTGTTGACAGCGAGACCATGTCGGGCATTGGGCTTTTTGTCCGCGCCATCCCCTTTAACTTCTATTCGCTTCTCACCATCCTCTTTGTGATCCTGATTGCCGTTCTCGGCATCGATTACGGCAAGATGTCCTCCTTTGAGATCAAGGCGCGCGGCGGCGATCTCCATGGGGACGGCTCGGAGATCGCAAAGGAGCAGGAGCCCGAAACCTCGCGTGGCAGAGTGATCGATTTGATCCTTCCGATCGTTGTTCTGATCGTAGCCAGCGTCATCGGCCTTCTCTATGTCGGCGGCTTCTTCGGGGTTGATGCATGGGGCGGCACCGACTACAAGTGGGATTTTGTCGGCGCCTTCGGTAACACCGATGCCTACATCGGCCTGCCGTGGGGTGCGCTGATCGCTCTTGTGTTCGTCCTTATCTACTATTTCGCCCGCCGTGTGATCACGCCGGGTGAGGCGATGAAATGCATTCCCCAGGGCTTTATCGCAATGGTGCCTGCCATCCTCATCCTCACCTTTGCCACCGGCCTTAAGAGCGTGACCACTCTGCTTGGTGCCAAGTACTTTGTTGCCGGGATTATGGACGGTGCGGCCGCAGGCCTTTCGGGCTTCCTCCCCGCCATCATCTTCCTTGTTGCCTGCTTCCTCGCCTTCTCGACCGGGACCTCGTGGGGCACCTTCGGCATCCTCATCCCGATCGTTACGGCTCTGTTTGCAGAAACCGATCCCATCTTCTTTGTGGGTGTTTCGGCCTGCCTTGCGGGTGCTGTGTGCGGTGACCATTGCTCGCCCATCTCGGATACCACCATTATGGCCTCTGCGGGTGCGCAGTGCAACCACCTCAACCACGTGCAGACCCAGCTGCCCTATGCGATCACCGTGGCGGCCGTGTCCTTTGTTGCCTACATCTTCGCGGGCTTTGTGCCGAACGTCTGGATCGCGCTGCCCGTGGCCATCGCCCTCCTTGTGGGTGCGGTCTTTGGCCTGCGCTACTACTACGGCCGCAAGGCCTCTGCCGATACGGCGGCAAAATGATCTGAAAGTGAAAAGCAGGCGCGATACAGCGCCTGCTTTTTTTCCGTTTTGCCCCTTGCAAACGGTAAGTGAAAGTGCTATACTTAAAGTTAGAGATAAAATATCCCGCGCGCTTTGCGCGCGCATGGAGGTAGGTTATGGAGAAAAGAAAAAGGCTGCCCGGTGCGGTAAAGCCGAGAAGGAGAAGGGGGGGCACGAGCCTCCTTGGCAGAATTTTTATCATTCTTCTTTCTATTCTCCTTGGTATGGCCATTGTGATCGGGGCAGAGGCGGCTCTTCTTTACGGCTTGTTCGGTTGGGCTACTCTCAATCGTGCCGAGGAGTTCGGTCTTGACATCGGGGATGCGTTCCTTACCGATGACAGTGCCCTGCGTGACCTGACCGTGCTCGGCCTTGTGGGAGAGATCGCAAGCCTTACGGGCAGGCTCTCGGAGTTCACGCTGCATTCGCTCTTTGAAGCGTACGGTGTGAAGATCCCCGAGGATATTTATACCCTTGTGCCCGAGACCGTGATGAAGGATATTCTGCTTTCCGATCTTGTGGGGCCGGACGGGCTGCATCTCCTTCTTGAACGCGTGTCCTTCGGTCATGTTCTCTCCTTTGCGGGAGAGGGGACTGTGCCCGAGCCCGTGCGCGAGAAGCTGGATGCGCGCCCGCTCTCGCTCCTTGCGGACAATGATCTCGGCACACTTCTTGGCGGTGTCTATCTTGGTGATTTCTTTAATGTGGCGGTGGAGAAGGATAGTGAGGGCAATGTGAACCCCGTTCTTTCGGAGGGGGAGGATGCGAGCCTCATGTCCTACCTTGCCACTCTTGATCTCGGCGAATATTTTGCCGCCGAGGATCGCAATGCGGTGCTTCAGAAGACGCTTGACCGTACTCCGACCGATGTGCTGATCGAGGGGGAGGATGGCAATATCCTCGTCACGGCGCTCAAGGATAAGAAGGTTGGCGATATTCTCAAAATGGAGGACGGCGGCCTCGTCTTTGACCTTGATGCGGCCATTGAAGATCTTGCTCTCGGTGATGCGCTCGGCTATGAGCTGAAGGACGGTGTCTATAAGAAGCAGAATGCGACCACAAATGAGTGGGAGCCTGCCAAGGGCATTTATGCCCAGCTGGTCGATATCCGCATTCTCGACCTTGAGAACACCTCGATCATGGATAGGATCGATGGGATGTACGTGGCCGAGCTTATGGATTATGAAAAGCGCGAAAAGCCCGGCGAGGTGGACGAAAACGGTGATCCGGTGTACGAGTTCTTTATGAAGGACGAGGAGGGGAACGAAACCTACCCCGAGGGTATGATTGCCGAATTTGCCTCCATGAAGGTGGGCGATTTGCGCGATGAGGATAAGCTGGATGCCGAGATCAAGTCGCTCAAGGTCGGTACGGCGATGAGCTATACCGAGGTGGACGGTATCTGGTATAAGGAATACCACGGCGAAAACGATCCCGCCAACAA
>JAZNDG010000071.1:0-11774 GCA_045587985.1 Eubacteriales bacterium
CCCGACTTTCCCTCTGCGCCCTCACCAACCCCTCCACCAACTCCTTCAAGCGGCTGATCCCCGGCTTTGAGGCACCCGTCACCGTGGGTTACGCCACCTCCAACCGGTCCGCAGTCATCCGCATCCCGGCCTATGCCAAGAGCCCTGAGAAGCGCCGCTTTGAGCTGCGCAACCCGGATGCCACCTGCAATCCCTATTTCTGCTACGCCGCCATTTTGATGGCAGGGCTTGACGGCATCAAGAATAAAATCGACCCGCACGAAAACGGCTGGGGCCCCTATGACGTCAATCTTTACCATCTGCCCGAGGAGGAAAAGGCCAAGCTCCGCCACCTGCCGACCTCCTTGCCCGAGGCACTGGATGCGCTTGAAGGCGACCACGACTACCTCACGGCGGACGGCGTTTTCCCCGAGGAGCTTCTCAAAAACTTCATTTCGAAGAAGCGCGAGGAATGCCGCCAGCTGGCCGCCATCCCGCACCCTGCCGAGTTCGAGAAGTACTACAACCTTTGATAAGAAAAGCACCCCAAGGGAGATCCCTTGGGGTCTTTTTATGCACGATAAAAGGAATGTCATGCGAAAGAATACGAAAAAATCGGTCATCCCTCTTTACAAACGCCCGGTGTTGTTTTATAATGATATATTATAGTGCGTGTATATTATTATATATACCGTATATTTATTATCTTTGCAGCGCGCGGCCATATGCGCGCAGGGAGGGCAACTATGGTATCTGAAAAAATGGAACAGCTCGGCAATCACCGCTCGGTGATCCGTGAGATATTTGAATACGGCAACCGCCGCCGTGCCGAGATCGGCCCTGAAAACGTCTTTGACTTTTCGCTCGGCAACCCCTCCGTACCGCCACCCCGTGAGGTGACCGAGGCCCTTCTTGCACTTCTCTCCGAGTGTGAGCCGACCGCTCTGCACGGCTATACCTCCGCCCAGGGTGCGCCCGCCGTCCGCCGGGCGATTGCCGATCATATTGAAAAGGAATTTCACTTCCCCGCCACGCCCGACCTCATCTATATGACGGTGGGGGCGGCCGCAGCCCTGACCGTTTCGCTGAATGCGCTTCTTACAAGAGGGGCTGACGAGGAGGTCATCGTATTTACCCCCTTCTTCCCCGAATACCGCGTGTTTATCGAGGCGGCGGGCGGCAAATGCGTGCCGGTCGCCTGCCGTGAGCCCCGCTTTGAGATCGATCTTGAAGCGCTCCGTGCCGCGCTTTCCGAGCGTACCCGCGCTGTGATCGTCAATTCCCCGAACAACCCGACAGGGGCGGTGCTCTCGCGGGAGAATCTTATGGGGCTTGCCGAGGTTCTTGAAGAGGCCGAGGAGAAATTCGGCCACCCGATCTATCTCCTTGCGGACGAGCCCTACCGCGAGCTTGTGTACGGCGATACGGAGGTACCCTATCTCCCCACGCTTTATGACGATACGGTGGTGCTCTATTCCTTCTCAAAGTCGCTCTCGCTCCCCGGCGAGCGGATCGGCTATATCTTCGTTTCGCCGCGGGCACAGGAGGCAGGGCGTGTCTATGCCGCCGTATTGGGTGCCGGGCGTGCGCTTGGCTTTGTGTGTGCACCCAGCCTCTTCCAGCAGCTTCTGCCCGCCTGCCTCGGCAGGACCTCGGACATTGCGATCTACGAAACGAACCGCAACCTCCTGTTAAGGGGGCTTGAGGCCCTCGGCTTCACCTGCGTACCGCCCTCGGGTGCCTTTTATCTCTTCATCAAGGCGCCGAGCGGGGATGCCGCCGCCTTTGCCGAGCTTGCCAAGCGCCATGAGCTTTTGCTTGTGCCGAGCGACAGCTTTGGCTGCCCCGGCTACGTCCGCCTTTCCTACTGTGTTTCCACCGCGCTGATCGAGCGCGCTCTGCCCGCCTTCCGTGCGCTCGCCGCCGACTGTGGGCTGATACCAAAGGAGTAAACCCATGAAAAAGATAAACCAAAAGCCGGATCGGCTTACGCTCGCAAGAGAGGAGATCGACACCGTTGATCGCGAGATGGCCGCTCTTTTCGAGCGCCGGATGCGGGCGGTCGAGGCTGTGGCCGACTATAAGATGGCACACGGGCTCCCGATCACCGACAGCGCGCGTGAGGAGGCCATCCTGCGCAGGAATGCCGCATACATCGAGGACGAGGCGCTCCGCCCCTTCTACGCCGAATTTGAAAGCGCGGTCATGCAGGTGTCCCGCCACTATCAGCGCAAGCGCCTTTCGGGCATGCGGGTGGCATTTTCGGGGATTGAGGGGGCTTTTGCCCATATTGCCGCACGCCGCATCTTCCCCTCGGCCGAGTGCGTTCCCTACCCCGATTTCGGCAGCGCCTACGAGGCCGCCCTCTCGGGTGAATGCGATCTTGCGGTGCTCCCCATTGAAAACAGCACGGCAGGTGAGGTCGGCCAGGTGATCGACCGTTTGTTTTCCGGCAGCCTTGCCGTGAACGCCGTTTACGATTTCAGCATTACCCACCATCTTATGGCACCCAAGGGGGCGACCCTTGCAAGCATCCGTGAGGTGGTGAGCCATCCACAGGCGCTGGCGCAGTGCGCCCCCTTTATCCGGATGCACGGGTACAAGGAGAGAACGGCCGAGAACACCGCCCTTGCCGCCCGCGCGGTGGCCGAGGAGAACGACATCGGGATCGCGGCCATTGCCAGCGAGGAAACGGCCGAGCTTTACGGCCTTGAGGTGCTCTGCCGGCACATCAACGAGACCGGGCTCAATACCACCCGGTTTGCCGTCCTTGCGCGCTCGTGCGCGGTGGATACGGCCAAGGATAAGCACTCCATCCTTCTTTTCACGGTGCGCAATGAGGCAGGCTCGCTTGCCGAGGCCATCAATATTATCGGCGAGCACGGCTACAACATGCGCTGTCTGCGCAGCCGCCCGATGAAGGAGCTGCTCTGGCAGTACTATTTCTATGTGGAGCTTGAGGGAGATCTCTATACAGACGAGGGCAAGCGGATGCTCGGTGAGCTCACGCGCTGCTGTGACCGCTTAAAGGTTCTCGGCAGCTTCCGCTTCCCCGGTGTTTTAGGAGGATAAGGGAATGGTTCTTTCTGTTCGCCACGCCGCGGGGAGCTACGACATCCACCTTGCGCGCGGCATCCTTTCCGAATGCGGCAGCATTCTCTCTCTTGACCGCCGCGTTCTGATCGTGACCGATGACGGCGTGCCCGAGGAATACGCAAAAACGGTAGCAGATGCCTGCCGCCGGCCCACCCTTTGCACCCTGCCTATGGGGGAGGCAAGCAAATCGCTTTCCTCGCTTGAAGCGCTTCTTGGTGCGATGCTTAAGGCGGGCTTTACCCGCACCGATGCCGTTGTGGCGGTCGGCGGTGGGGTGATCGGCGATCTTGCGGGGCTTGCCGCCGCCCTTTATATGCGCGGCATTGATTTTTACAATATCCCGACCACCCTGCTTTCCCAGGTGGATTCCTCCATCGGCGGAAAGACGGCCATTGACCTTCTGGGAGTCAAAAACTGTGTGGGCGCCTTCTATCAGCCGAAGGCGGTTCTCATTGACCCGGATGTGCTCAAAACCCTCCCCCGCCGTCAGCTGGCGGCAGGCCTTGCCGAGGCCATCAAGATGGCCGTCACATCGGACGCCGCCCTCTTTGAGCGGATCGAAGCCGCAAGCGACCCGTACGCGATCCTTGACGAGATCATTTTGGGCTCGCTCCGTATCAAGCGGGATGTGGTGGAAAGGGACGAGCGCGAGGGCGGCCTAAGACGGGTTTTGAATTTCGGCCACACCTTGGGGCACGGCTATGAGAGTGCCGCCTCTCTTTCCGGGCTTTTGCACGGAGAATGCGTGGCGCTTGGAATGCTGAAGCTTTCGTCAAGCGAGGTGCGAGCACGGCTCTTGCCTCTTTTTTGCCGCGTGGGGCTCCCCACCGAGAGCGATCTCTCGGCAGACGAGGTGCTTTCTGCCGTTTGCCACGATAAAAAGGCAGACGGCGACAGCATCCGCTATATCTATGTTGAAACAATCGGCAGCTTCCTTGAAAAGCGGGCACCGCTTTCCGAATTCTGCCGCACGGTAAAGGAGATGTGGGTATGAAAAACACCTTTGGTGCATCGGTAGCCATCACCCTCTTCGGGGAAAGCCACGGCGAGGCGATCGGCGCGGTGCTTGACGGTCTTGCCCCCGGCATCCCAGTTGACGAGGAAAAAATCCGCGAGCAGATGCTAAAGCGGCAGGGCCCTGCCGCCCTCGGAACGGCCCGCCGAGAGCCGGATGCCGTAAGGATCATTTCGGGTGTTTTGGACGGAAAAACCACCGGCACCCCCATCACCCTTCTGATTGAAAACACCAACACAAGAAGCGGGGATTATGCGGCGCTCTCGGTGCTTCCCCGCCCGGGACACGCCGATTACACCGCCCTTTGCAAGTATCACGGCTTTGCCGATGCGCGCGGCGGCGGCCATTTTTCCGGCAGGCTCACCGCCCCCCTCGTGGCGGCGGGCGCCATTGCGGCCTCGGCTCTTCGGGGGCTTGGTATCCGCATCGGCACGCACGTGGCCGCCTGCGCGGGCATCAGCGACCGTCCTTTTTCGGATATCGAGGCCGATATTGCGTATCTTGAAAAAGCAGAGCTTGGGATCCTGGACGAAAAAAAGCGTGAAGAGATCAAAGCGGCCATCCTTGCGGCACGCGCAGACGGCGACAGCGTGGGCGGTATTCTTGAAACCGCCGTGCTCGGTCTGCCCGCCGGGGTGGGTGAGCCGTGGTTTGACACGGTGGAGGGTGTGATCTCTCATATTCTCTTTTCGATCCCCGCCGTCAAGGGAGTGGAATTCGGTGACGGCTTTGCCCTTGCCGCGATGCGCGGAAGCGAGGCGAATGACCCCTACCGCATGGAAAACGGGCGGGTTGTGACGGGCACGAACCGCGCAGGCGGAATCCTTGGCGGCATTACAAACGGCATGCCGCTCCTCGTGCGCGCGGCCGTCAAGCCCACCCCCTCCATCTATAAGGAGCAAAAAACGGTTGACCTTACACGGGGTGAGGATGCCACTCTTACGGTGGCGGGGCGGCATGACCCATGCATCGTGCACCGCGCCCGTGTGGTAGCCGACAGCGTGATCGCGCTTGCGCTTTGTGATCTGCTCGCCCAGCGCTTTGGGACCGATTATCTGGCAAACGGCGCAAATTAAGAAAGGTTTTGTTTACATTAGAAGAAAAATGAAGTACGGACTGATCGGGGAACGTCTGCCACATAGCTTTTCACGGGAGATTCATTCTCACTGTGCAGACTACACCTATGAGCTTTGCGAGCTTAAAAAAGAGGAGCTTGCCCCCTTTATGAAGAGGGCGGACTTCCTTGGCATTAACGTGACGATCCCCTATAAAAAGGACGTGATCCCTTATCTTTCTGCGCTTGATCCCGTGGCGGCGCGCATTGGCGCTGTCAACACGGTCGTGAGGCGGGGCGGCAAGCTCATTGGCTATAACACCGACTTTTTCGGCCTTTTGTCGCTTGTGCGCCGTCTTGGCGTATCGCTTCTCGGCAAAAAGGCGCTCATCCTTGGGACAGGTGGCACGGCCGCCACCGCGCGCGCAGTGCTCACGCATCTTGGGGCAGACCCCATCCTTTCGGTATCCCGCCATCCGGGCGAAGGCGAGGTGGGATATGATGAGGCTGTGCTTTCGCACGCCGATTCGGCCTTCATCATCAATACCACCCCTCTTGGTATGTATCCGTATGCAGACGGACGGGAGGGGCAGAGCGGCACGCCGATCGATCTTGCCCACTTCCCCTCGCTTCTTGGCGTTTTGGATGCGATCTATAATCCCCTGCGCACAAGTCTTATTGTAGAGGCAAGGGAGCGCGGCATTCCTGCCGAGGGCGGGCTTTATATGCTGGTATCCCAGGCAGTGATTGCCTCCCGCATTTTTCTCGGGGAGGAGCCGCAGGACATCCTTAAGGATCCCGAGGTCGCACATCTTACCGACCGTGTCTTTCAAAAGATCCGGGCAGAAAAGGAAAACATTGTGCTGATCGGCATGCCCTCCTCGGGCAAGAGCACGGTTGGGGCACTTCTATCACATGCGCTCGGCCGCCCTCTTCTTGATACCGATGCCGAGATCGAAAAAGAAGTGGGGACCGATATTCCCACCCTGATCAGAAAGAGGGGCGAGGGGGCCTTTCGGGATATCGAAAGCAAGACCGTCATCTCCCTTGCGAACACCCAAAGCGGTGCGGTGATCGCCACGGGCGGCGGTGCGATCTTGCGGGATGAAAATCTTTTGGCACTTCGCCGCACCGGGCGCATCTATTTTCTCGACCGCCCGCTCCCGCTTCTTTTGCCGACCGAGGACCGCCCGCTTTCCGACACCCGCGAGGCGCTGACGGCACGCTATCACGAGAGATATGCGCGCTACCTTTTGGCATCGGATGTCAAGGTGCCGAACGGCGGCACGGCCGAGGAGGCTGCTGCCTATATACGAAAGGATTTTTCAACATGAACATTCTTGTGATCAACGGCCCGAATCTCAATATGCTCGGCATCCGTGAGCCCGCACACTACGGGCGCACCACATACGCCGCGCTTCTTGATACCATCCGCGCGCATGCGAAGGAGCGCGGTGTGGGCGTTGATTTCTATCAGTCTAACCACGAGGGGGACCTTGTGGATGCCATCCAAGGGGCGCTCGGCCGTTATGACGGTATTGTGATCAATCCCGGGGCTTACACCCATACGAGCATTGCGCTTCTGGATGCGGTGAAGGCGGTTTCTCTGCCGACTGTTGAGGTGCACATCTCAAACGTTGATGCGCGCGAGGAATTCAGAAGGATCAGCTATATCCGCGCGGCCTGCATTGCCACCATTTCGGGGCACGGCACAGAGGGCTACCTTGAGGCCATCGATCTCCTTTTGGAGGGCAAGAAATGAACGTGACGATCCGCCCCTCTCTCCTTACAGGGGTCGTGGAGGCGCCCCCCTCCAAGAGCATGGCGCACCGCTATCTTATCGGGGCGGCGCTCGCCGAGGGAGAAAGCCGTATTGGCGGCATCGTCCCCTCCGAGGATATTCTTGCAACCATCGACTGTCTTACGGCGCTCGGTGCCGAGATCAAGCTCCTTGGGAGCGAGGCAACCGTACGGGGATTTGATCCGCGCACGGCTGCACCCAAGCTAGCCCTCAACGCCCGCGAAAGCGGCAGCACCCTGCGCTTTCTCGTTCCGCTTGCATGGCTTTCGGGCAACCCCGTCACCCTTCTGGGAAGCGAGAGGCTTCTTGCCCGCCCGCTCACGGTGTACCGCGAGATCGCCGAGCGAAAAGGGCTTACCTTTCTCGAAAAGGAACGCTCGCTCTTGGTCAGAGGCCGTCTTGTCGGAGGACATTACCCCGTGCGGGGGGATATCAGCAGTCAGTTTATTACCGGGCTTTTGTTTGCGCTCCCCTTCACAGAGGAGGGCGGGAGCATCACGCTTCTGCCGCCGGTGGAAAGCCGCTCCTACCTTGCTCTCACGCTCTCGGCACTTTCGCGCTTTGGGGTGACGGTGAGGGAGGAGGGGAACCGGCTCATCATTCCGCCTCGATCGCGCTTTACCCCTTGCGATGCAACCGTAGAGGGGGATTACTCGAACGCCGCCTTCTTTGATGCCCTTTCTCTTATCGGGCATGCTGTGGAGGTTTCGGGGCTTGACGCTGCCTCCCGCCAGGGCGACCGCATATACAAGGAGTATTTTGCGGCGCTTTCCGCGGGGATGCCCACCCTCTCGCTTGCCGATTGCCCCGACCTTGGGCCGATCCTAATGGCGCTTGCCGCGGCCTTGGGAGGTGCACGCTTTACAAGCACCCGCCGCCTTGCCATAAAGGAAAGCGACCGCGGTGCCGCGATGGCGAAGGAGCTGGCAAAGCTGGGGGCCGAGGTGGTACTCCGTGAGGACGAGATCACCGTTCTGCCCTCGCACCTGCATGCGCCGTGTGAGCCACTCTTTGGGCATAACGACCACCGCATTGTCATGGCACTTACCACACTCTTGACACGCCTTGGCGGAAGCATAGAGGGGGCGGAGGCGGTAAAGAAAAGCCTGCCCGAATATTTTAAGCTTTTAGAAACACTTGGATGTAAGGTAGAATACGAATGAAACTTTCAAACGATACAAAGATCCTGCTTGTCGGTCTTGGGCTTCTCGGCGGTAGCTACGCAAGGGCCCTGACAGACAAGGGCTATACCGTCAAGGCGATCACAAGAAGCCAAAAGACGGTTGACTATGCCATATCAAACGGCCTTGTTGCCCATGCAACCTGCGAGGTTGACCCCGCGCTGGTGGGAGAGGCCGACCTTGTGGTGCTGGCGCTCTATCCCGGCGTGCTTCTCGACTGGGTCGAAAAGCACGGCAGCCTCTTTAAGCCGGGCACGGTCGTGACCGATGTGACCGGTGTGAAGAGCTGCATTGTGGACCGCGTACAGGAGATGCTCCCCGAGGGTGTTGAATTTATCGCGGCACACCCGATGGCAGGCCGTGAGCACAGCGGCATCGAATACAGCGACCAGAGCATCTTCCGCGGTGCAAACTACGTGGTGACACCGACCGAAAAAAACACAGAAGAAGCCATTGAGCTTTGCCAGAGCCTTGGAAGGGAGCTGGGCTTTGCCCGCATTTCCCGCCTTTCGCCGAAGGAGCATGACGAAGTTATCGGATATGTGTCACAGCTGACACACTGTATCGCCGTTTCGCTGATGACTGCCAAGTCCTACGATAATCTTGAGGATTATACGGGCGACTCCTTCCGCGATCTGACCCGCATTGCCCGCCTGAATGACGAGATGTGGAGCGAGCTGTTCCTCTTAAACCGTGAGGCTCTGCTTGCACAGATCGATCTCTTTGAGGCCGAGATGGCTAAGATCCGCCGGTATCTCCAAACCGGCAACCGTGAGGCTTTGTGCGAAATTATGCGCCATTCCACGGCGCGCAGAGCCCTGTTTGACAAAAAGAAAATGTAAAAGAAGGCAACTATAATGAACATGAATTTTATAAGAAAGCTCCCGATCCCAAAGGACATCAAGGCCGAGTTTCCCCTTTCCGAGGAGCTGAAAGCAAAAAAAGCCGAAAGAGATGCCGCGATCCGCGCGGTATTCGAGGGAGCGTCCGATAAGTTTCTGCTTGTGATCGGCCCCTGCTCGGCCGACCGTGACGAAAGCGTCCTTGAATACATCCGCCGCCTTGCACGGCTGGGTGAGAAGGTTTCCGACAAGATCATCATGATCCCGCGCATCTATACCGGCAAGCCGAGAACCACGGGGGACGGCTATAAGGGAATCCTGCATCAGCCGAATCCCGAGGGGCCCCCGAACCTTCTTGAGGGCATTGTGACCGTGCGTGCCTTACATATGCACGCCCTCTGCGAGACCGGGCTTACCGCAGCAGACGAGATGCTCTATCCCGAAAACCACCGTTATCTCGATGACCTGCTTGCCTACGTGGCGGTGGGCGCCCGCTCGGTTGAAAATCAGCACCACCGTATGACGGCAAGCGGCCTCAACATCCCGGTGGGGATGAAGAACCCGACAAGCGGCGACCTTTCGGTCATGATGAACTCGATCACTGCGGCACAGCACCGCCACGCCTTTATCTACCGCGGCTGGGAGGTAGAAAGCACCGGTAATCCGCTTGCACACGCCATTCTGCGCGGATACGTGGATGAGCTCGGCAACTCCTACCCGAACTATCATTACGAAAATCTTGCACACCTTTCCGAGCTGTATGCCCGGCGCGATCTCAAAAATCCTGCCGCTATCATTGACACCAATCATGCCAATTCGAAAAAGCGCTGGTCTGAGCAGCCCCGCATTGCACTTGACATTCTCGAAAGCCGCCGTAAGAATCCCGACATCGCAAGGCTTGTCAAGGGACTTATGGTCGAAAGCTACCTTGAGGATGGCGCCCAGAAGGTGGAGGAAGGGGTGTTCGGCAAATCGATCACAGACCCCTGCCTCGGCTGGGAAAAGACCGAGCGACTTGTGCTCGATATCGCAGACTCACTCTGATAGCCAAGAAGGAAGGTAAGCTTTTCTTTACCTTCCTTCTTCTTTTTTCGGCATATTTTCCGCAAATAAAAAAGGAAAGCAGGTTGCTTTCCTTTTTTATGATTTCTTACTCGGCATCGGCCGCATCAGCGGGAACAAGCTTAATAAGAGCCATCTCAGCAGCGTCACCGCGGCGAGGGCCAAGCTTGTAGATGACGGTGTAACCACCGTTTCTCTTCTCATAGCCGGGGGCAATCGTATCGAAGAGCTTCTTCGCAACATCCTCTTTGGTGATGTAAGCGAGGGCCTGACGATACGAGGCGAGGGTGTTGGCCTTGCCGAGGGTGATCATCTTCTCGGCCATGGCACGAACTTCCTTCGCTCTTGTAAGAGTGGTTTCGATCTTGCCGTTCTCAAGCAGTAAAGTCACCATGCCACGAAGCATCGCGTTTCTGTGAGCAGTCGTCCGACCGAGTTTTCTCGTTCCGGGCATTGTTCTTTCCTCCTAACAGTTAATGGTCATTCCTCGACCGATTTCAGGTCAAGGCCCAACGAATGAAGCTTCTGGATCACCTCTTCAAGCGACTTCTTACCAAGGTTGCGGACACGGATCATATCCTCCTCGGTGCGGTTGATCAGATCTTCTACCGTATCAATGCCGGCGCGCTTCAGACAGTTGAAGCTGCGGACCGACAGGTCAAGCTCTTCAATGGTCATCTCAAGGACCTGCCCCATCTTGTTCTCAGGCTTTTCCTGGATCACGTTGGGGATCTTGGCAGCATCGGTCAACTCTACAAAGAGGTTGAGATGCTCGTTGAGAAGCTTGGCGCCGTGCGAAATCGCTTCCTTCGCACTCAGTGTGCCATTCGTCAGCACATGCAGGGTGAGGCGGTCGTAGTCAGTGATATTCCCAACGCGCGTATTCTCTACCTTGTACTCCACCTTGTAAACAGGGGTGAAGATCGAATCGGTAAAGATCGTGCCGATCGGGGCGCTGACACCGGGGCCGATCTGCGAGGTGTAATTCTGCTTGTTCTTGTCAGCCGATACGTAGCCGCGGCCCGAATCAAAGGTCAGCTCCATGAAGAAGCGGGAGCCGTCATTGATGGTGGCCAGCACGTGCTCAGGGTTCAGAATGTCGATGTCGGCATCCGGGGTGATGTCGCCCGCCGTGACAACCTTGGGGCCCACGACGTCCACATACACGGTCTTGGGACCGTCAACATGAAGCTTTGCGATAATACCCTTGATGTTCAGAATGATCTCCGGAACATCCTCCTTTGCGCCCGCAACGGTGGAGATCTCGTGCTTCACGCCCTCGATCTTGACCGAAGTGACCGCATATCCCTTGAGCGAGCTGAGAAGAATGCGGCGCAAAGAGTTGCCGAGCGTGATGCCGTAGCCTCTTTCAAGAGGCTCTGCTACAAACTCGCCCTCGCTGCCGTCCTCATTCAGTTCGGCGGTGGTAATATTGAATTTCTCAAACATCGGAATGCTCCTCCTATACACAATATATCGAATGCTATCTCAAGGAAGAGATAGGCTGCTATTGGAATGTCGGGCCTTGCGCAAGGCGCAATGCGGCCGCAACAACGCGGAGGCTTATTTGGAATAAAGTTCGACGATGAGCTGTTCCTCGAAGTCGAAATCGATGTCCTCTCTTGCAGGCATAGCCACGATCTTGGCAGCGAGATCCTGCTCGTTGAATTCGATCCACTTCGGCTTCACCTTCGTGGCAGCGGTCTCGGCAAGGGCCTTGATCTTCGCACCGTCACCGCCGCTT
>JAZNDG010000072.1:0-5214 GCA_045587985.1 Eubacteriales bacterium
TGAGGTTGATAAAAGGCTTTTTTTCGTTGACCTGGCGGGGTACGGCTTTGCCAGCCGCTGGGATGCCGGCCCCCGCCGCTTCAGCACACTGACAGACGGCTATTTTGTCAAAAATCCCGCCATCGATCTTCTTCGTCTTGTGGTACAGCTTGTGGATATCCGCATCGGGCCGACTGCCGATGATGAGATGATGATCCGCTTTCTTTCCGAGAACGGGATCCCCTTTTTGATCGCCGCCTCCAAGGCGGACAAGCTTTCCAAAACGGCCGCAAGCGCGGCCTGCGAGAAGCTTTCGGCCAATTATCCCGGTATAACGATCATTCCTTTTTCCTCTTTGAACGGTGGAGGAAAGGACGACCTCCGCGCGGCCATCCTCAAAGCCGCCGGTCTTATCTGATAAGATGGAGATCGTTAGCATTCTTCTTTCGATCCCCGCCGTCCTGATCGCCCTGACCGTGCACGAATGCGCGCACGGCCTTACAGCCTTTTGGCTCGGAGATCCGACAGCGCGCAGCCTCGGAAGGCTTTCTCTCAACCCCTTGCGGCACATTGATCCCATCGGCTTCTTATCGATGCTCTTTTTCCGCTTCGGCTGGGCAAAGCCTGTGCCGATCAACGCACGTTATTTCAAGAAGCCGCACCGCGATATGGCGATCACGGCGTTTGCAGGGCCGCTTTCCAATTTTCTTCTTTCCTTCCTTGCGGCCTTCGCCTATGCCCTCCTTTTTCTCCTTTTCAGCAGTATCCCAAGCCTTTTGACTGCGCCGAGAACGGTCATTCTTTTCCTGCAGTACACCCTGCAGTTTGTCTATCTTTTTCACTTTGTCAATCTGACGCTCGGCCTTTTCAACTGCATCCCGATCCCGCCTCTTGACGGCTCACGCTTTTTGCTCCTCCTTTTGCCAAAGCGTGCGCAATTCTTCATGATACGGTACGAGCGTTACTTTTCGCTCGCACTTCTCCTTCTTCTTGTGATCGGCATAGCAGACGGTCTCTTGCTTTGGGCGGCAAACGGCATTTCATCGGGAATGCTTTCACTCGTTTATCTGATTTTCGGACTTTCGTGAGGTAGCTTTATGGACGAGATCATTTTTAGGCTTGACGAATTTGAAGGGCCTATGGATCTTCTTTTGGAGATCATCAGGAAAAACAAATACAAGATCACCGACATCCCGATCTCCGATATATGTGACCAATACCTTGCGTATATGGAGGAAGCCGAGCGGCAGGACCTGAACCTGACGAGCGAATTTATCGTGATGGCCAGCGAGCTGCTTCTTATTAAAAGCATCATTCTTCTGCCCCGTACGGAGGAGGAGGTGCGGTATAAGAAGCAAGAGCTTGAAAACGCGCTGCAGATCTATCAGCAGGCCAAGGCGGCGGCTGAGGATATGCGAAAGCTTTACGATGACTATTCGGGCCGCTTTGCCAAGGAAACCGATGAGATCCCCCCCGAAAAGGGCTTTCCTCTCGGCCTTGATCCCGCCCTGCTCGCCCGTGCGATGCAAACCATGCTCAACCGCATGCGTGAGGCCGAGGCAAGAACGAATGAAAAGCTTTTGAACCCGCTTGTCAACCGTAAGACCGTTTCGGTCGAAAAGCGGATCGAGCATATCGTGGCGCGCCTTGAGCTTAAGGGCGAGGCCACCATGTTCTCTCTCCTTGCCGACTGCGAGGACAGAGCCGAGCTGATCGCATCCTTTCTCGGCATTCTTGAGCTTATCAAGATTCACAGGATCACCCTGCTTGAATCTCCCGGGGACGAGCTTGCCCCTCCCAACGGGCAGGATGACGGCCTTATGCTCCGTTTCACCATGAATCCCGACTACGTCCCCGATGAAAATACAGAAAGCGAGTTCGACCATGATGACCAACCAAAATCCTGACATTGAGCTTGAGGCAACCAAAGAACCGATTGCGGATGAGGCAGAATCCCTCCCCACCCGTGACGAAAGCTTTGATCTTGACGAAGCGATTGAGGCGATCCTCTTTGCGGCCGGCCACGCCATCACCTACGCACAGCTCAGTAACCTTTTTGAGCTTCCGGTGCTTGAGATGAAGTCCCGCGTCCTTGAATATGCCAGCCGCTATAACAAGACACGCCTTTCCCGCGGTGTCATTCTCTTGACCTATGACGAATCCTGCCAACTCTGCACCAAGCCCAACTATCTTCCCTACATCCGCGCAGCGCTCGGCATTCGAAAGAACGGCAATCTGTCGAACTCCTCCATTGAAACACTTGCTATTATCGCTTATAACCAGCCTGTCACCCGCTCCTATATTGATCAGGTCAGAAAGGTGGAAAGCTCTTACGCTGTCAACAACCTTTTGGACCGCGGCCTTATTGAAGCAAAGGGGCGGCTTGATGCACCGGGCCGCCCGATGCTCTTTGGCACAACGCCCGATTTTCTCCGCTGCTTCGGCCTTACCTCGCTTGCCGATCTGCCGGATATCCATACGGATGAAGCAACCGAAATGCTGATGAAGATGGGCCGCCAGCTGATGATCGAGCCGGATGAAAACCAGGTAACCATTGATTCCGTGATGGAAGAAACGGCAAAAGAAGCCGCCCCCACCCCCACTTCCGAGGCATAAAAAACACCACTCTGACAAGGAGGACGTATGCGTGCTTTATTGATCGTTTTGCCGATCCTTCTTGCTCTTCTTATCCTCCTCTTTGCAAGGGTCCGTCTACTTCTTTATTATGAAAACGGCCTGCGTCTTTCGCTCTCCTATCTCTTCTTGCGTTTCCGTCTTTATCCAAGCAAGCGGAAAAAGAGAAAAAAGGAAAAGAAAAAGAAGGCATCCAAGACTACGCAAGCCACCCATAAAAAGGGGGGAGGAACGCCAAAGGGCGGAAAGAAACGCCCGCTTTCGCTGGGAGATATCCGCTTTTTGCTCGGCGTTCTGCGTGAGGTGATCAAGACACTGCTTGAAAAATCCTCCCGCCACGTGCGCATCCGCATAAGACGCCTCTCCCTTATGATCGGAGGAAGCGAGGATGCCGCAAAGGCTGCCATCGAGTATGGGCTTGCCTCCCAAGCGGTCGCCTATCTCACCGCGTTTCTTGTGAATACCGGCTTCCTCACAGAGCCAAAGCGCCACGCGATTGATGTACGTGTTAATTTCCTTGAGAAGCATCACACCTTTTCTGCACGCACCGAGATCGCCTGTCCGCTTGTATATCTCATCCCTCTTGCGATTTCCGCCCTTATGCAGGCATTAAGCGCGAAAAACCGTTGGACACGCCATCGTAAAAAGGGCTTGATCAAATCGAAAACTACCGTAAAAAATGCCAAAAAGGAGAACAAAAATGGCTGATAGCAAATTCAGTGACATCATCAACGCATCGCTTGAAAAGGTCAAGGAATTTTCAAACTCCGAAACCGTGATCGGAGATCCCATCACCGTTGGCGCCACCACCATCATTCCCGTTTCGCGCATTACCATGGGCTTTGCCTCGGGCGGGGTTGATTACGCAAGCAAAAAGTCGCGTGAGAATACGGGGCACGGCAACAGCTTTGGCGGTGGCGGCGGTACCGGTGTCAACATCACGCCGATCGCCTTTCTCGTGATCTCGGAAACCGGTGCGGTTGAAATTTTGCCCATTACCGGCTACGAGGAAAACGGCTCTGTGGATAAAATCACCTCGCTTATCGAGCGCTCTCCCGAGATCCTTACCAGGCTTCGCAACGTTTTCACAAAGAAATCGGCAAAAAAAGAAGCCTCGGATGAAATCGCCGTTGAGGATGAGGGCGCGGAAGAATAAGAAAGGGCTACCTCTATTTTCAAGGGATATGACCGCACTTTTTTTTGCACATTAACTCCAAATACATGTTTGGAGGAATCCCTTGAAACGCATTCTTTCTCTTTTTTTGGCGCTCTCTGCCCTTATGCCGGCCACCCTTCTTGCGGTGCGGCCACTCAAGGCACACGCACTTGGTACACTTTCTGCCGAATGTGCCGCTCTGTATAGCGCACAAGACCGCCGCATGCTTTACGGCAAGAACGAGAGGGCGCGGCATGCAATGGCAAGCACCACCAAAATTATGACGGCACTTGTGGCGCTCGAATCACTCTCTCCCGATACCGTCATTAAAATTCCCAAGGAAGCGGTCGGTATCGAGGGATCCTCGGTCTATCTTGCGGAGGGGGATAGCTATACCCTGCGCGCGCTGCTATATGCCCTTATGCTGCAAAGCGCAAATGATGCCGCAGCAGCGATCGCCCATGCCGTATCGGGCGGAACTGCGGCCTTTGCGGAGAAAATGAACGCACGTGCTTCATCCCTCGGCCTTACGGATACACACTTTGAAAATCCGCACGGGCTTGACGGAGATACGCATTACACCACCGCCTCCGACCTTGCTATCATCGCTTGTGAGGCACTTGAAAACCCGCTTTTTTACGAAATCGTATCCACCCGCCGTTACCTCTTTTCCACCATCTCGGGGGAAAAGGCACGCCCGCTTATTAACCATAACAAGCTCTTAATGCTTTATGAGGGCGCGGTGGGAGTCAAAACCGGCTACACCAAGCGCTGTGGCCGTTGCCTTGTTTCGGCGGCCAAGCGGGACGGGCTCTTGCTTGTTGCCGTCACCCTGGATGCGCCGTCCGACTGGCAGGATCATACCGATATGCTTGATTTCGGCTTTGAGCGGTATGAAAGCCGCCTTTTGGCAGAACCGGGCGCTCTTACCCTTGCCCTGCCGATCTTCAACGGTACCGGCACGGTCATGCTTACAAACCGCGATGAGGTGCGTCTTCTCATAGAGAGGGACAAAGAATCTCCCGCACCGCGTTACGAGATCGCAGCGCCCCCCGTTACCCCTATCCGAAAGGGTGAGATTGCGGGCACTGTCATCTATGAATATGGAGATATAACGGTTTCTTCCCCACTTGTATATAGCGAGGATATACCCGGACAAATAAAAAGCAAAGGATGGTTCGGCATACGCCGACATATAAAATGAACGAACAAAAGCTTGTACGACTCCAAAAGTATTTCACCGATTGCAACGTGATGTCGCGCCGTGCGGCCGAGGCCGCCATTGAAGCGGGTGAGGTGACCGTAAACGGCCACCCCGCCTTCCTCGGGCAGAAAATCCTGCCGGGGCGCGACCGCGTGCTATATAATAAAAAGCCCGTGGTGATGGAAGCACACCGCGAGCATACATACATCATCCTCAATAAGCCGCGCGGCTACGTCACCAC
>JAZNDG010000073.1:0-32133 GCA_045587985.1 Eubacteriales bacterium
GCGTTCTTGACCTCATACCACTTCTCGACGGGAGCCTTCTGCATCGGCAGAAGCGTGCCGCCGCCCTGATAGTGCTCGTGATTGAGGATCGAGCCGCCGACGATCGGAAGGGCGGCATTGCTCCCCATAAAGTAGGAGGGGAAGGCGTCCACAAAGTCGAGCAGCTTGCGCGGTGTGGTGGCGTCCACCTTCATCGGGGTGTGGGCGCGGGAGATGGCAATGCAGTGCTCGCGGTAGTAGGCGTAGGGCGAATACTGGACAAACCAGGGCTCGCCGCCCATTGTCAGCGAGAGCGTGCGGAGGTTGCCGCGCGCAGGATGGGAGAGGGTCCCCTCATAGCCCTCGTTGGTCTCGCAGAGAGCACAGGCAGGGTACTTCTCGGTCTGCTTCGGCGCGCTCAGGAGCTTGGCGATCTCCTTATTGCTCTTTTCGGGCTTGGAAAGGTTGATCGTGATCTCCAGGGTGCGGTCTCCGTCGGGATATTCCCACTCCATATTGCGGGAGATCGCGGTCTTCTGAATGTAGTCATTGTGGATCGAGAGCGCATAGAACCACGCCACGGCGGCGTCAAAGCCCTCGGTCTCGCACTTTTTCGCGAACAGCGAATTGATCGCCGAGGGGGCAGGGGTCAAGAGCCCCATGACCTCGGTGGCAAGGATGGCCTCGTAGCCCTCCTCGCAAAGCCCTGCCTCAAGGGCATAGGCGCGCAGCTTCTCGGTGAGCGCATCCGGCACCTCGAGCGTCTCGACCCACGCCGTATCCACGGCGGCGGCCGTCGCCCCATCGAGCTTCAAGGCAGCGAGCACGCGGTTACGAAGCCATGGCTCGTCGAGCGGATCAAGCGAAAGATGAGCCTTCGCGTACGCGATCAGCTCCTCGGTTAAGATCTTACCGTCCATAGGGACCTCCGGGAAATGTGAGTGATGAATAATGAATAATGAATGATGAATGATGCTGTCGAGTATCGGAGACGGAAGGGGACGCGCGCCCCGACAACGAAGTATGGCAGAATTTATGCAAGCGACCCGCTCGCGCAGCAGAATTTTCGCAAGACGAGGCGGAAGGGGACGCGCACGCCGACGGTGTAGCAACCTACTCCGAGGTGTGCGCGCGCCCCGACAACGAAGGATTGCGGAAATTATGCAAGCGAGGGGAGAGAGGCGGCAGCAATACTCTGCCCCACGCGCCTCATCTTCTCGTTCGGCATCGAGATCTTAACGCCGAGCTGCGGATATTCCTCATCGAGCACCTGCTGGGCGCGCGCCATCAGGATGTCACCGCCGCGACCGCTGGTCACGCGGCCGAGGATGATCAGATGGTTGATATCATAGAAGAGCGAATAGAAGGCGGTGGTGTAGCCGAGGTAGGTACCGATGTCCTCATAAATCTTCTCGGCGATTTCCGAGCCCTCCTCCATCATCTTCTGCACGACCTTGAGCTTTTCGGCAGGAGCCAGGCCCTCATCAAAGCGGATGCCCGCATAGCCTGCAAGCTTGATAACACCGTCCTGCGAGAAATACTGAGCGCCGACACCGATATCGTCTGCCGCCTCGTCATACCCCGCTTCATCCGAAAGGTCCACGGGCACGAAGGCAAGCTCATTGAGCCAGCCGTTGATGCCGCCCGCCATATTGATGTAGCCGCCCGCCTCGCTCGTGCCCATGGCAATGCCGAGAACGCCGTTCTCGCCAAGCGACATGCTACCCGAAAGGGCGGTCACGTCCCCATCGTTGGCAACCTCGATGGGTGCACCGATCTCGCGGGCCACATTGAGGTAGATATCCTTGATATGCGCATCAAAATCCGCATCGGGAATCAGGCGGAAGAGGCTGGCCAGCATCGCACGGTTCTTGATATAGATGCCCGCGCTCGAAACCCCGATGCCGTCCACACGCGGCATTTTGGAGGCAGCCGTCTTCATCGCCGAAAGGATGCCGTCATAGTGATAGCGCCAGTCGGCCGTGGTCTTCGGATGCCAGACGACCTCCTCGCTATATACGACCTCGCCGTCAATGACTGCGCTGACCTTACGGTCACTCCCGCCCGCATCAAAGCCGATGCGGCAGCCGTCAAGATGGCCGCCGAGCCCGATGGTGGCACGCGTGGTTTCGGGCACCTCTGATTCGCTCTTGCACTCGATGATACGGAAGGGGGCCTCAAAGACCTTGGCCATCATCTCGGCATCCTTATGACGGACGCCGTCCTTTGCGTATTCCTTTTGCATTCTTGCAACGAGAGCGGCAGGGGCATAGAGATAGATCTCATGGCCGCCCACGATCCAAAGCAGGGCCTTTGCAAGCCGCTCCACGATCAGGTAATTTTCATCCTCATGCCCCTCGCCGAAGATATCGAGCGAATAGGCATATGTATTCCCCGCGCCCGAAACGGCGAGCCTTACGGGGCGCGCGTTCCCGGAGGCGGCCACGGCATCACGGAAGGCCGCGAGCTCACAGACAAAGGGGCGGTAATGGGTATCAAGAGTGGGTTTGAATTGCATCTTCTTTCTCCTTCGGTGCTTGTCTTTTAACCTTTATTGTACCACATTCCTCCCCCTCTGTCAACGAATCGTGCAACATTTAGCCGATTTTACGTTTTTTATAAAAACGTCCGGTTGCCGCAAGAAGCGCTAAAGGGCGATTGACAAAGCGCGCACAGCGCGCTATAATAGTATGGTAAGAGAATTCTCTTGAAGGAGAGCCGATATGAAGATCGCAAACGGAATCGAGGCGCTGGTGGGCAAAACGCCCACGGTCGCGCTTGACCGCCTTGCCGCCCGCCTTTCGCTCGGGGCGCGGCTTTTTGCCAAGCTGGAGGGGCAGAACCCCGCCGGCTCCGCCAAGGACCGCGTGGCGCTTTCCATGCTCCTTGATGCCGAACAGCGCGGCCTGCTCGCGCCCGGCGGCACGGTCATTGAGCCGACCTCCGGCAACACCGGCATCGGGCTTTGCGCCCTTGCGGCCGCGCGTGGCTACCGCGCCATGATCGTGATGCCCGACAGTATGTCGGTCGAGCGCCGCCGCTTGATGCGCGCCTTTGGTGCAGAGCTTGTTTTAACGCCGGGCAGCGAGGGCATGGCAGGGGCGATCCGCCGTGCGAGGGAGCTGCAGGCCGAGATCCCCGGCGCCTTTATCCCCGACCAGTTTGAAAACCCCGAGAACCCCGCTGCCCACTACCGCACGACCGGCCCCGAGCTTTACGCCGATACGGACGGTGTGATCGCGGCCTTTGTGGCAGGTGTCGGCACGGGCGGTACCATCACGGGGGTCGGCCGCTACTTAAAGGAAAGGAATGCCGCCATTTACGTGGTGGGGGTAGAGCCGAGCCGCTCGGCCGTGCTTTCGGGCGGTGCGGCAGGGCCGCACGGCATCCAGGGGATCGGCGCGGGCTTTGTACCAAAGACGCTGGACACGGCGATTCTTGACGAGGTCATCCCCGTTACGGATGAGGAGGCAAAGGAGGCCGCCCATCTGCTTGCCGAAAGCGAGGGCATCCTTGCTGGCATCTCGGGGGGCGCCGCCCTTGCCGCCGCCATCACGCTGGCAAAAAGAGAGGAGATGGCAGGCAGATGCATTGCCCTTCTCCTGCCCGATACGGGCGAGCGCTATCTTTCCTCGCTTTACGCCAACGAATAAGGAGACTATTATGAGCAACAGCATTTTGAAAACGACTGCAGATGCGCTTTTTGCCGCAGAGGAGCAGGGGCCTGTCTATATCGGCCTGCGCGAAAGCGTGGCCACCCTGACCGAGCAGCTTCTCGCCGCGATGTTCCCCCGCCATATCGGCGCTGCGTGCATCGATTCTCCGAGAGAGCGCAGATCCCGCCTTTCGGCGGCCGAATCCACCCTTTACTCGGTGCTCTCCTTCGTGCTTGGCGAGGGGGAGGACCTTGAGGCGATCGCGGATGGATTTCTCGGCGAGCTGCCCGAGATCCTTTCGGTCCTGAAGACCGATATCACCGCCGCGTATGAGGGCGACCCTGCCGCCAAGAGCCGTGACGAGATCATCCTCTCCTATCCCGGCTTTACCGCCATCAGCATCTATCGGCTTGCGCACGCGCTTTATGTGCGGGGCGTGCCGATCCTGCCGCGTATGATGACCGAGCTCGCGCACGAAAAGACCGGCATCGATATTCACCCCGGCGCCACCATCGGCCGCTATTTCTTTATCGACCACGGCACCGGCGTTGTCATCGGTGAGACCACCACGATCGGCGAGCACGTGACACTTTATCAGCACGTGACGCTGGGTGCCAAGAACTTTGAGGTGGGGCAGGACGGCACACTTGTCAAGGGCATCAAGCGCCACCCCGACATCGGCAACCGCGTTGTCATTTACGCAGGCGCCACCATCCTCGGCGGCAAGACGGTCATTGGGGACGGATGTGTCGTGGGGGGCAACGTGTGGCTCACCCACTCACTCGCCGCGGGCGAGACCATCGTCACCCGCCCTGCCAACGAGAAAAAGGGCACGCCCGCCCTGCCCCAGCAGTAAAGTCTTGTTTGCATTTACGCAGATTTCGTGCTGATAAGCATAAAAAACCGCCCATCGGGCGGTTTTTTGTTTTCGGACCGCCCGGTGCAGAAGCAAAAAGGCAACTAAGCCTTTCTCTTCAAAGGCGCTTATCGTCTGTGGCCGGGTTATCAAGCAGCTCACCGCTCTCTGAAAAGCGGGAGCCGTGGCAGGGGCAGTCCCAGGAGTGCTCGGCGCGGTTATACTTGAGGGCGCAGCCAAGGTGCGGGCATCTTGGGACGGTAGGGGTGAGAAGCCCGAGCACGCTCTCGGCAATATTCAGAGCCAGCTGCTTGTGCAAAAGAGAGCGCGAGGGGGAAAAGACGGCGCCATAGGGATGCGGCCGCCCCTCCACGAGGTCAAAGAGAATGCCCGAGGCGACCATGGCATTCGTCATCCCCCATTTATGAAAGCCTGTGGCCACAAAGACATCGGGCAGCGATCCTGCGTACGCGCCGATATAGGGGATGCCGTCAAGCGTCATACAGTCCTGGGTGGCCCACCTTGACACGATCTCGGCATCCGGGTAGTGCCGCGCCGCAAAGGCCTCAAGCTCCTGCCAACAGCCGCCCCGCTTGCCCGTGCGGTGGCCGCCCCCGCCAAGCAGGAGAAGGTCACCGTAACGGCGGAAGGAGAGCCCCCTGTCGCACGCATCCACGTACATCCCCTCCATTCTTGCCCCTCCCCGCAGGGCGATCACGTACGAACGGTGCTGGTACAGCTTTAAGAAATACAGCCCGTGCTTATTGAGCAGGGGGAAGTGTGTGGCCACGATCAGCTTTTTGTAGGCGATCTCACCCCGGTTGGTGACGGCCTTGTGAGGCGCAAGCTCCACGACCTTGGTGTGCTCAAAGATCGACAGATCCCGCGCGAGCGCATATAGAAATTTGAGGGGATGGAATTGCGCTTGGTCCTTCAGGCGCACCGCACCCGCCGTCCTTTGGGGAAGCTCGGGCGTTTCGGTAAGCTCGGCATGCACGCCAAGGCGGCAAAGTGCCCTGACCTCCCTTTCAAGCGCCCCTCTTCCCTTTAGCGAATAGACATAGGAATCGCTTTTCTCGTAGTCGCAGTCGATCTCCGCCGCGAGGCGTTCGTACTCCTCGCCCGCTTTGCTCTGTGCTTTCAGGTACTGCCGCGCCATCTCCTCGCCGTATCGGCGTATCATTTTGTCATACAAAAGGCCGTGGCCGATGGTGATCTTGGCGGTCGTATTTCCGGTCACACCGCCAAGGATCTCCTTTGCCTCCACCAGCATGCAGGAAATGCCCGCACGCACCAGCCGATAGGCGGCAAGGATCCCCGCGATCCCGCCGCCCACGATCAGAACGTCTGTGCTCGCATCCCCCTTAAGCGGCGCAAAGTGCGGCCGCTCTATGTTCTCCTTAAAGATCGATCCCATCCTTATCCCTCCGATTGCGGTTTGGAAATAGTGTTGGCAGCTTTTCGCCGTGATATGCTTTGGGACGGGGAAAGGAAAAAGGGGAAAGAAAAAACCGCCCATCGGGCGGGATTTCGGTATTGTGGATTCTAAATTGCCACCGGTCTTTTTTCGCAAGCAGACAAATCTTTACCTCCGCTTATTTCAAGGTGGGCAAGCTCCTCGGTACACCGATGATGGAAATAAACATGCCGAACCAAAAAACCTTATGTAGCAAGGGATTTCATGCAAACCCCCTCGGAGTGATCCGAGGGGGTTTACATTATTCTTTTACTCTATCACGTATTCCAGTACCTGTTGGATTGGGCACACATCCTTTTCACCTGCGTAATACTCGTACAACAAAGGAAACATGTAATCCAAGTCCCAATGCCCAGAATCAAGGCAACTAAAGTCCAAGCTCCGCCGATCACGGTGGCGCACGATTCGATACAGCATTCTGATGGAAATCCCTTCCTTTTGGGCCTCCTCGTGTAAATGAGCCAAAAAAACTTTCGCTCTTTTCGAGAAACAAATGGTTTTCCGTGCTTTCTTCCACTTCAAAAAAAGGAAGTGCTTATCTACTATTTGTTCTTTCCCCTCAAAAAAGTCGATCCGCGGCAGCAAGACGTTGTAAGCAGAACCTTCGTATAGTGTGTCATAATAATCTTTAACAAACTGTTTTCCGTCAGCTAATATCGCTTTATCGCTCTCTGATAATGCGTAAGCTGCGTGATGGCGCATACTGGAAAAGTCGGAAAGTCCAAAAGTGTGCACAGGCTCTGTGCCTAAGCCCGCTGGGCATAATATGGACAAAACACTTCCTCTTTTATACTCCTCGCCGTTACGCTGTTTCTTTAAAATATTTTCCTCCAATTCGGACAGCATTTTTTCCGCCAAGGCCCTAAGCATAGCATCATGAATGCGATCTAATTCCCTTTTCAGAGTTTCATCATCGTACTTGCGCGCCGCATTGGCTTTTAATTGTTCCTGAAAATTAGACATTTTGTTTGCTCCTTCTCCTTCAAAATATGCTGGGGCGATATAGGGGCGGAGGAAGCGGAAGCGAGTCCGCTTCCTCTGCGGGGGTTACTCGCGGGTCCAAGTCTTGTCAAGATATGTGCTTGTCAAATACGTTGCTGCCGTGGAGGTGTTTGCAAGGTCGGTCGAGGTGAGCGCGGTACTTCCTGCCTTCCAGCCGGTGGTGTTTTGGAAGGTCACGCTCGTAAGCCCCGTGCAACCATCGAACGCATAAGAGCCGATGCTTGTGACAGAGTCGCCGATCGTCACCGATGTCAGCCTCCAGCAAGACTCGAACACCCTACTACCTATGCTGGTCACGCTACCGGGAATCGTGATTGACGTCAGCGATCTGCAACGCTCGAACGCACCATCGCCGATGCTGATCACGCTATCGGGGATCACGATGCTCGTAAGCCCCGTGCAACCAGAGAACGCATACTTGCCGATGCTGGTCACGCTGTCCGGAATCGTGATCGATGTCAGCCTCCAGCAAGACTCGAACGCCCTCTCGCCGATGCTCGTCACGCTTTCCGGAATCGTAATCGATGTCAGCGAAGAGCAACCCCGGAACGCCCTATCGCCGATGCTGGTCACGCTATCGGGGATCACGATGCTCGTAAGCCCCGTGCAATACGCGAACGCATACTCGCCGATGCTGGTCACGCTATCGGGGATCACGATGCTAGTAAGACCCGTGCAATTATTGAACGCAGAATCACCGATACTCTGCACGCTGCCGGGAATCGTGATTGACGTCAGCGATGTGCAACGCTCGAACGCACCATCGCCGATACTCGTCATGCTATCGGGGATCACGATGTTCGTAAGACCCGTGCAACCAGAGAACGCCCTCTTGCCGATGCTCGTTACGCTATCGGGGATCACGATGCTCGTAAGACCTGTACAATTATAGAATGCATGCTCGCCGATGCTCTGCACGCTTTCCGGGATATCGATGCTCGTCAGAGCCGTGCAACCAGAGAACGCATCATCGCCGATGCTCGTCACGCTATCCGGGATCACGATGCTAGTAAGCCCTGTGCACCCCCAGAACGCATGCTCGCCGATGCTGGTCACGCTACCGGGGATCACGATGCTCGTAAGCCCCGTGCAACCATAGAACGCATGCGCGCCGATGCTTGTCACGCTGTCGGGGATCGTCACGCTCGTAAGACCCGTGCATCCATAGAACGCAGAAGAGTCGATGCTCGTCACGCTGTCGGGGATTACGATGCTCGTAAGACCCGTGCACCCCCGGAACGCAGAAGAGTCGATGCTCGTCACGCTACCATCAGTTGGAATCACACTATTCTTGCACCCAAAAGCCAACGTCTTAGACGCGGTTCGAATTAGGCAATTGCCAGCGCTGTGATAGGCAGTATTTCCTTCGGCGACCGTGATACTCGTCAGCTCCGTGCAATCCCGAAACGCACAATTGCCGATATTCTTTACGCTATCGGGGATGGTCACGTGTGTCAGAGCCGTGCAATACTCGAACGCATAAGAGTTGATGAATTTTACGCTGTCGGGGATGGTCACGCTCGTAAACCCCGTGCAACCCGAAAACGCCCCCTCGCCGATATGTGTTACGCTTTCAGGGATATCGATGTTCGTCAGAGACGTGCAGTTATAAAACGCATACTTATAAATGTCATACACCTTCCCGTGGCAATCGGCAGGAAGCGTCAAGTCGGTCTCGCTCCCGTAGTAGCCAAGCAGGTAGCAGGTATCCTCGTCCTCATAGAAGCGGTACCCATCCTCGGTATCCCACAGATTGCTCGGTGTCGTGGTATCGGTATAAACGTCAAGCGCATAATAGCCGAGATAACCGTTACCGTCCGATCTTTTCGTGACGGTGATTGAGGTGGAGAGATTACGCACCTCGACCAGCTTAATGCAATCATAGAACGCAGAACCACCGATGCTCTGCACGCTTTCCGGGATCACGATGCTAGTAAGCCCCTTGCAATGCCCGAACGCAGAATCACCGATGCTCTCAACGCTTTCCGGGATATCGATGCTCGTCAGAGCCGTGCAACCAGAGAACGCAAAACGGCCGATGCTTGTCACGCTGTCGGGGATCGTCACGCTCGTAAGACCCGTGCATCCATAGAACGCAGAAGAGTCGATGCTCGTCACGCTGTCGGGGATTACGATGCTCGTAAGACCCGTGCACCCCTGGAACGCATCATCGCCGATGCTCGTTACAGTCATTCCTCTATAGGTGGGCGAAATCAAGATATCGGTATCGGTACAGGCACCTATCCCCACCACCGAGCAAGTATCTTCACTAAGAACTTCATATTGAAGTCCCTGGCTCGCCACCGCCCCGCAGTGCGTACATACGTCACCTTCATAGCTGTGACCGAGGGCAGGCTTTTTTTCACAAGTTGTGTGTTTGCAGCGCGAGCAGGTCACATACACATCCCAGCCGATTACGGTACAGGTGGGGGTCTTAGCGGCATGGGTAATTTCATCATGGCCCAGAGCATCAACCACCTTCTGTGCAACTAGCACCTCGCCGCAGCCAGAACAATGGCTTCCCTCGGTAAGTCCGGTTTCGGTACAGGTAGGGGCAATCGCCACATCAGCCACGGGAGTATGAATTGTGACGGCGGGGTCGTCGTTGCCACCACATGCCGAAATTGCCGTGAGGCAGAGCGCCACAAGGCAAAAGATGAAGAATACGCGAAGATAGTGTTTCATGATGATACTCCTTAAAAAACAAAAGGTGCCGCACAAGGCGGCACCTGTAAAAACGGGTCCGCGCTTGCTGCGACACAAACTACAATGAGCCAAGGAAAGCCTATGTAAAGCGGAAAAACCCATTTTTACCGAGTAAAAACAGGCAGACCTTGGCATATTCATTTGTGTCGCAATCACAGTATACCATATTAGGAAAAGAATTGCAAGAAAAGATTTTGCGCGGCGGGATGGAATTGCGGACCGTGTCATCCTGAGCGGAGTCCGCCCGAGATTCCACCTTCGCTTTGCTCGATGCTGCTTCGCTCAGAATGACACGGGCGGACGCAGTCGAAATCCAAGCGGAGCGAGGATCAAATGGTGATGGCACCATTTGGGATCTCGGGCAAAAAGGGGAGGCTTGTAAAGAGCAACGCCGCGGCGGGATGGAATTACGAGATTATGAGGCCCCCTTGTGTAAAGGGGGCTCCGCCGTAGGCGGTGGGGGATTGTGCTCTGCCGCAGATGGAAAACCGATACGTTATGGCTATTGTTGATATACAAAGCATATTCAAGGCCCTTACCCTGTGCCGCCGTATGCTCGCTCATTGACGCAATCATAGATTGCTTCGCGAACTCCCTACGCCGGGCACTTCGCGGCGCGAAAACGAGCCACCGGCGCGTTTTCTGCTTGCTCACCTACCGTCACGTTCCGTGCCACCTCCCCTTACACAGGGGAGGCTTATAAAGGGGCAACGCCACCGCGGGATGGGTGAGCGAGAAGAAAAAGGCGGCAAACCTTTTTCTTAAAGCGAAGTGCCCGACTCAAGAAGTGTGCCGAGCCGAGCATGCGCAGGCGAGAGCAGACGCCTATGAGGCGGCACAGGGCATGCGGACCGTCCGGGAGGCCGGTCCCTACAGTTGGATGGGATAAAGGAGCAACGCCGCGGCAGGATGAAAAACAGAAAAGAGCCCGATGGGCTCTTTTCTGTTGCGGTGGTCTTACTGCTTACCGCACTTTTTGTCAAAGGAGGGGTTGCAGGCGTAGAAGTTCTTCGAGTCGAGGCGGTCCTGGGTGCGCGTGAGGGCCTCGGCAAAGCGCTGATAGTGCACGATCTCGCGCTGGCGGAGGAATTTGAGGGGCTCTCTGACATCGGGGTCATCGATCATGCGGAGGAGGTTGTCATAGGTGACACGCGCCTTCTGCTCGGCGGCGAGGTCCTCGTTGAGGTCGGCAATGACGTCCCCCTTTACACCGATATACTTGGCATCAAAGGGCACGCCCGAGGCGGCCTGGGGATAGACACCGGTCGTATGGTCGGTGAAGTAGGCGTCAAAGCCTGCCGTCTTGATATCGGCCTCCGAGAGGTTACGCGTCAGCTGATAGATCATAGACGAGATCATTTCAAGGTGGGCAAGCTCCTCGGTGCCGACATCGGTCAGGGTGCCGATCACGTCACCGTAGGGCATGGAATAGCGCTGGGAGAGATAGCGGGTGGAGGCAGCCAGCTCACCGTCCGGGCCGCCCGCCTGGCTGATAATAATGGCGGCATATTTCGGGTTGGGTGTTTTGATCCTCACAGGATACTGCAGCTTTTTCTCATAGATCCACATAGATCATACCTCACTTTCCCAGGGCCAGGGGCCCTCTGTCCAGTCCCAGCTGCCCTCGGCCTTGGCGCCGAGGACGGTGAGCGGGCCATAGGCCCTCTCGTAGGCATCGGTCTTTTCGCGCAGCTCATCCCGCACACGGCGGAAATAGGCAAGCGCCTCTTGATCCTCGCGATAGGAGTCAAGATACAGATTCAGCTCAACAAGTGCAAAGGAGAGGGCGCGGATCTCATTTAAGAGCTTTTCTTTGTTCTTCATCGGCGGCCTCCTACCTCAAGGGGCTTATCAAGCTCACGGAAGAGGGTACCGCGAAGGAGCGCCTCCTCCTTATCATGCAAATGACGGAAGGCCTGGTGAGGGGCATATACCATCGCAAGACTCGGAAAGAGCGGGCACGCCTCGCCTCTTTCCTCCCCTCTCGTATCGCCAAAAACCTCTCGGAGCTCCTCGCGACAGGAGGCACGGTCGCAGGAGGTCAGGTAGGCATCATAGAGATTCATATCGTTTCCTTTCCGGGTTGGTTTCGGGGAGGCGAGCCTCCCCATAGCAGTATATGTGCACCCCGCGTTAGGGGCACCGATTTTTGTCGAGGATGTGCCCCCCAAAATCGCACCCCTTGCGCATAAAGGGGAAGGGGGCGGGAAAAAATAGGAGCAAGTACCAAAAAGAGAGGAAGGATAAAGTATGATGAAGAAACGAATGTTTGGTGTGCTTTTGTGCTTGTTGCTTGTCGGCTGTATGACGGTCGGCGCTTCGGCCGCGGGGATGCTTTCCCCCGGTATCGCGGTGATCGCCGAGGCGAGTGGGATGATCAAGGGCGGGATCGCGGGGGAGAAGGTCGCCTTCTCTGCCGCCGATTTCAAGCAGGCGCTGGGAAGCGCGCGCTTTAAGAGCATCACGCTGACGGCCCTGCCCGATGCGGATGCGGGTGTCTTATATTTCGGGACATCGCCCGCTACGGTCGGGATGACGGTGCCAAAGGAATCGCTCCTTGCACTCGCCTTTGTGCCGAAGGATAAGGGGGTGAAGGAGGCGGCCTTCCGCTTTACCGCCGAGGGTGTGACGGCAGGTGCCGAGGTGGTTTGCACCGTCCGCTTTGCAAAAGAGATGAACGGCGCGCCGACAGTGGATACAGAGGGGGCCTTCCGGCGTGTTTCCACCTTCTCCTCACAGTGCGTAGAGGGAACCCTGCTTGCAAGCGACCCCGAGGGGGATGCGCTTGAATTTATCCTGACCGAGTACCCGGCGCACGGTGCGCTTACAATGCGTGACTCCTCCTGCGGCGATTTCTCTTATACCCCTGCCGCCACCTATGTTGGCAAGGACAGCTTTACCTTTGTGGTGCGGGACAGCTACGGCAACTATTCCTACCCCGCAAGGGTGGAGGTGAGCGTCAAGAAAAACACCACGGGGCTTGTGTTCTCTGACCTTATTGACTCGCCCACCTCGCTCCCCGCGATCGCGCTGGGGGATGCGGGCATTATGACCGGCACGCTTGTCGGGGACGGTATGTACTTTTCGCCGGATGAGGGCGTATCGCGCGGCGATTTTTTTGTGATGGCGATGAAGGCGGCCGGGATGTCTGCAAGACCCGGGCTTATGCACACCGTCTTTGACGATGATGCCGCCATCCCCGATGGCCTGCGGCCGTACGTGGCCACAGCCCAGGAGCGCGGCCTTACCGTAGGTAAGCTTTCGGATGCGGGCCTGACCTTTGAACCTTATGAGGAGATCACAAGGGGCGAGGCCGCCGTGATCCTTGCAAAATGCCTCGGGATGAAGCTGGAGGCCGGTGCGACAGTAGGCACGGACGAGGAAATGCCCTCCTCTTACCGCGCGGCGGCAGCCGCCCTTGTGGGTGCGGGGATCTACCCGAGAAACGATGCGGGCCTGCTTGCCACGGGCGAGGGGCTGACAAGAGGGGCGGCCGCCGAAATGCTGTATGCGGCAACCCTTTATCTCAAATAAAAAAACGGAGCTTTTGCTCCGTTTTTTTATTTGAGTACGAGAAAGGATGCATACCGCGCGATTATACCCACGAGCGGTAGCGAAAGACGGTCGCCAATATCACCCAGGCCGCCGATACCAAAACAAGTATGCCGGCCACCGCGACCACCGCCGTCATAAAGAAGGGGACGGTGAGGATCGAGGTGAGGGCATCGTTAAAGAAGGAGCCTGCTACCTTATCGGGGCGGAAGGGGAAGAAAAGGTGGTGGATGTTCACCCAAAGATCCGAGGCAAGATCCCCGCTGCCACCGCTTACCGTTATATATAAGAAGGCGGCAACAAGGAGGAGGATCACGAGATAGAAAAGAAGGGTCAGGGGCAGCGCGCGCCGCCTTGCAGAGGGGCGGATACATATATAAAGGAAAAGAAGAGGCAAGAGGCAGAGGGCAACCATTGCCACCCGCTCTGCCAGCTGCATAAGCTCCTTCACGTCCCGCATGTGCGACACGGCCTCCTCACCGAAGACCGAAACACCGTCACGCGTCTCGCCGTTCAGCAAAACACCGTCCATCACGAGGGTAAAATCCTCGGTATCCCCGAAAAGAAAATCAATGATATGGGCGCTGATTTCATCCAGCTGCCCGTCCGAGAAGCGGGCCACCGAGCCGGCACGGCCGCCGATATAGCGGATGGGGGTGCGTACGCCATTCTCCTCATAGATGCCGGTCACATCAAAGCCAAAGCGATAGTAGGCAGGGCTTTTGGCGATGAGAAGCGCGGGCGCAAGAATGGCAAGCGCCACAAGACATATATTTAAAAGAAGAATCACAATGCGGTCGGCATGCTTCATACGGCACCTCCTTTTTTCTTTATTATACCACGGGGAGCTCGATTGTGCAAGCCGCTTATTCTGCTTTTCGCATATTCGGGGACTTCCCTGCATACCTATGTAGCAAGACTGCCGCAAGTGAACGAGGAGGAGCGAAAATGGCAACGAGAAGCATCTACCGCGACATCGCAAGGAGGACGGGCGGGGACATTTATATCGGCGTCGTCGGCCCGGTACGGACGGGAAAATCCACCTTTATCAAAAGGTTTATGGAAAGCGCGGTCATTCCGCATATTGCGGGGGCCGAGGAAAGGGCACGTGCGACCGATGAATTGCCGCAATCCGGCTCGGGCAGAACGGTGATGACAACAGAGCCGAAATTCGTGCCCGAGGAGGCGGTTACGATCACGGTGGGGGGAGATACCACCCTTGCTGTCCGCATGATCGACTGCGTGGGGTACGCCGTAGAGGGGGCGCTTGGCGAGGAGGAGGATGGCGAGGCGCGTATGATCCATACCCCGTGGTCAAAGGAGCCGATGCCCTTTAAGGAGGCGGCGGCGCTTGGCACCGAGCGCGTGATCCGCGATCATTCCACCATCGCTGTGCTCGTTACGACAGACGGCACGATCGGAGATATCGGGCGCGGCGCCTACCTTGAGGCCGAGGAGCGTGTAGCCGAGGAGCTTTCCTCTCTCGGAAAGCCCTTTGCCATTGTATTGAATTCGGCCTGCCCCGGAAGCGAGGAGGCGGTGGCGCTTGCCTACGAATTAGAGGAGAAATACGGCGCTCCCGTGGCGCTTGTCAACTGTACCGAGCTCGACGGTGACGATATTGCGCATATCCTTGAGCTTGTGCTTTTGGAGTTCCCGATCTCGGAGCTTTCCTTTGTCCTCCCGTCCTGGTGCACGCACCTTCCGCGCTCGCACCCTCTCTTCCGAGAGATCCGCGACTATATTACGGGGCGTGCTGAAAGCATCACACGCTTTGGAGATATCAGGAGGGCGCTGGAGCACACAAGCGGAGAGAGCATTGAGGGGGCCAACCTCCTCACCCTGAACGCAGGGGATGGGACCGCCAAGGCCGAGGTGCGCCTGCCGCGTGAGCTCTATTACCGCACGCTTTCCGAGCTTGCCGAGGTGGATGCTACGGACGATGCAAGCCTTTTCTCGCTTGTTTTATCGCTTTCCGAGGATGCGCGCGCCTATCGCAAGGTAAAGAGCGCCCTTCTTGAGGTGGAAAGGGAGGGCTACGGCGTTGTCATGCCCGCGCTTTCCGACCTGCACCTTGAGGAGCCCGAGATCTTAAAGGAATCGGGGAGCTACGGAGTACGCCTACGCGCCTCTGCCCCCTCGATCCATATGATCCGCGCCGATATCGAAACCGAGCTGCACCCGCTTGTAGGGACCGAGCAGCAATCCGAGGAGCTTGTCCGCTACCTTCTGCGCGAGTTTGAGGAAAATCCGCGCGGAATCTGGGAATCCAACATGTTTGGCAAGCCGCTTTCCGATCTTTTGGCCGAGGGGCTTCATGCAAAGCTTGCCCACATGCCCGCCGCCGCAAGAAGGAAGCTGGGCGAAACGCTGGGGCGGATCATCAACGAGGGGAGCAGCGGCCTTGTCTGCATCCTCTTATAATAGGAGCGGCATATCGGAATATACAAAAAAAGAGGATAAGCCGCAGGGCTTATCCTCTTTCCTCTTGGCAGGCTTCCTTCCTGATCTTATCGAGCAGGGCAAGGAACTTCTCTGCCGCCACATCCTTTTCGTCATCGTTTGAAAAATAATAGTCGTAGGGGTATTCCTCCACAAGATCGTCCGAGGCGTTTCCGTACACGTGGGCGCCCATTCTCTTCTCGGCACGGACAAGGAGGGTTTTGGCATCGCCACCCGTGGCGGCAACAAACTTTTCGATCTCGGCACCCTCGCGGATATGGACGAAGAGGATCTCCTCATCCCCCGCAAGAAAGGCCCGGTATTCGGCCGTGATCCACCTTGTGGGGTATTCGTTATACGCCGCCGTCAGCTCCTTGAGGTCGGCAAGGAAGCGGCGGGCACTGTCCGTCTTCTCCCCCGTCCAGCCGCACAGCCGTGCCAGCTCCTTGATCGGGGTGATGGAGGACACGTTGCGCACGCGGTAACGGGTGGCAGCCACCTCGCAGAGGGTATCCTTTCCCACACCGCCACGGCCGTTGATCACAAGTGTCAGCTTCTTCATCCGTCCTGCTCCTTTTCTTCGTTCCTTTTTATTATAATAAAGGACGGGCCTTTTGTCAAGGGCGCGCCCCCGGATGCATAGCCCGCAAAAACAAAAAATCCGTCCTCTTTCGAAAACGGATCTTGTTTGGGGTGAGCGATGGGATTCGAACCCACGACCTCCAGGGCCACAACCTAGCGCTCTAACCAACTGAGCCACGCCCACCATATAAAAGGATGCCTGCGGCATCCTTTTGGCGTACCTTGAGGGATTCGAACCCCCGACCTACTGCTTAGAAGGCAGTTGCTCTATCCGACTGAGCTAAAGGTACACGCATAATACCGCAACGGAAACATTATAACAAAGCAAAAGCGGTTTGTCAAGCATTTTCTGAAATTTTCCGAGGGGAAAATCAGGTGCAGATCAGCTTGACCCCCTCGATCGCCACCACGGTGAGCTCGGTACCTGCTTCATAAGACGCCTCCGCCGTAAGCGCACGCGCCGCCCAAAGGCCCTCTCCGACCTTCACCTGCCCGCCGTTCATGGGATCGATCCGCTCGGTAACCGTACAGGACATCCCAACCATCGCCTCAAGCGAGCTCTCCCTGCGGCGCGGAAAATAACGGAGAGCGAGCCCCGAGGACACAAGGATGCCGAAAAGCAACAAAAGCTCAAGCAAGAGGCTGTCTGCAAAGAGCGAGGCAAAAAGGGCAGCAAGCGCGCCGGCCGCAAGCGAAAGCGGGAGAAGGCGCGAAAGGCCGAGGGCGACAAGCGCCGCCAGGGCAAAAAGCGAGAGGTATATGTAGAATGAAAGCTCCATGGAGGGCCTCCTTTTCAAGCGTTCTCTACCACTATACCACATTATTTCGGTTTTGTAAAGAGCAAGAGAAAAGTTTCATTTTTTTGAAAAACCGCATTTTCCCTTGAACCATAAGAAAAAATCCGCATTTTACGCCCTTTTTCATCCTGCGTTTTTCTACACTTTTTCGCCGTTGGAAATTTTTGCCTTGACAAAATTGAAGTTTTGCGGTAAAATGCTTACGTATTTTGTGTTTACAGAGAAGGAGGGCCTACCGTATGCGTATGCTTAACCCCTTGCACTCGATCCCCCCGATCAACTATACGGACCTTCGACATCTTGTGCTTGCAACTGCCGAAAAGTTCGGCGACAAACCGCTTTATGAGTATCTTGAGGGCGGCGAAAAGAAAGTCGTTTCCTATCGCGCCTTTGCCGAAATGGTAGAGGACCTTGCCAATGCCCTGATCGCCCGCGGTCTTGCGGGCCGCCGCGTTGTCATGATCGGCGAAACGCATCCCGCGTATCTTGCTACCTACATTGCCACCGTTTCGGTGAACGGCACCATTATCCCGATGGATAAGGAGCTGGCACCCGAGCAGGTGACCGCTTTTATGAAGCATGCCGAGGCGGATGCTGTGGTGTATACCGCAGGTCTTAACGGCCGCTTTGACGGCGAAGAGCACGATTTTCTGACCCTGCGCGTTCCCGTCACGCCCGCCGAGGGCTATGAGAGGAGCGAGGGCAAGATCTCCTTTGACGAGCTGCTTCTTGAGGGGCGCGCCGCAAAGGAAGCCGGAAACGGTGCCTTTACCGAAACCGAGCTTGATATGGAAAAGTGCTCGATCCTGCTCTTTACCTCGGGCACGACCGGCACGAGCAAGGGCGTTATGCTCTCGCACTTCAACATCATCTCGGCGCTCAACTCGGCTACCCACACGATGCCCTATGACGAGAACTGCACCTTTGTTTCGGTTCTTCCCGTGCATCATACCTACGAAATGCTCTGCGGCCAGCTTGGCGTTCTGGCGATCGGCGGCTCGATGCTGATCAATGACAGCATCAAGCGCGTTCTTAAGAACTTTGCAGACTATAAGCCGAACACCCTGATCCTTGTGCCGCTGTTTGTGGAAACCCTCCACAAGCGCATTTGGGATACCATCCGCAGCCGCGGCATGGAAAAGAAGGTGCGTACGGCGATGAAGCTTGCCGAGACCATGCTCGCCATGAAGATCGATATCAGAAAGAAGCTCTTCTCGGAGATCACGAACGCCTTTGGCGGTCGGCTCACCAGCATCGTATGCGGTGGTGCCCCGATCAACCCGAAGATCCTGAAGGATCTCTATCTCTTTGGCGTGACCGTCTTTGAGGGCTACGGCATTACCGAGTGCTCTCCTCTTGTCGCCGTCAACTCCTCGCGCGTGCTCCGCCCCCGCTCTGTGGGCGCACCCGTCTTTGGCTGCGAGGTGAAGATCGATTATGACGATGCGCCGACCGATGGGCCGCGCACCGGTGAGATCCTCGTCAAGGGGCCGAACGTGATGCTCGGCTATTATAAGGACGAGGAGGCAACCGCCGCCGTAATGACCGAGGACGGATATTTCCGCACCGGTGACATCGGCTATCTTGACAAGGACAACTACATCTATATTACCGGCCGTAAGAAGAACGTTATCATTCTCTCAAACGGCAAAAATGTCTTCCCCGAGGAGCTTGAGGAATATCTCTCCGAGATTCCCTTTATCAAGGAATCTGTCGTTCTCGGTAGAAAGCAGAACGGAGCAGAGGTTGCCATCACGGCGATCATCGTGCCCGATGCGCAGCATCCCGACGTGATGGGCAAAACGCCGAGCGGGGTCTATGACCTTGTGAAGGCCGCCGTTACCGAGATCAACAAGCGCACCCCCACCTTTAAACACATTACCGATATCGAGATCCGCAACGAGGAGTTTGAAAAGAACACCTCGAGGAAGATCAAACGCTATCTGGTGAAGTGATATAGAACCAAAAGAACTCAAAAACCTTTAGGAGGAAAATCCCATGTTCGAAAAGGTCAAGAATCTTCTGATGGAGGAGCTGCGCGTGGAGGAGAGCAAGATCGCCCTTGAGGCCGAGCTTGCCAACGACCTCGGTGTCAACTCGCTCGAGCTTGCTGATCTGATCCTGCTTTGCGAGGAGAAGTTCAATCTCACCATCGATGATGAGGATCTTCACAAGTTCATCACGGTCGGTGATGTCGTTGCGTACCTGGAGGAAAAGGCCCGGTAAGCACCCCGATAAAAATGCCCGCGGCACACAGCCGCGTTCATTTTTCTTTTCTCTTTAAATCAATACTACCGTGACCGAGCCGTCAGGAGTAGCAAGGATCGGCTCGTCTGCAAGCGAGGGCTCCATCGAAAGGAGGTAGGCAACCCCCGTATCGTCCGTCCCAAAGCGCTCGGCCCCCACGTGAAGGGTGATCCTCCCCTCCTTCTTTAGGGCAGACAGCGCATGGCGGCAACCCGTGCGCAAATAGGCGCTGAGGGGACCGCAATCAATGGCAAACACCCTCTCGCCGCAGGCGCGAGCCGTGGCAACGAGATAGCGGACCTCCTTGCCGATGGCATCCTCACCAAAAGGACGGGGTGTGATGGTATAAACTTTCATAGGCACCTCACTTTTCCCGTCTATCTTACCACGAAAGAGGGCCGCTTGTCAAGAGGAACACCCAAGGAGGCTCTGCCCCGCTCCCCTTCACCCCTCCGCAGCAGGTCATAAACGAAAGAAGAGCAACCGCAAGGGTTGCTCTTCTTTCGTTGGTGCTCCTGCGGAGACTCGAACTCCGGACACCTTGATTAAAAGTCAAGTGCTCTACCATCTGAGCTACAGGGGCATATCGGCACGCCCCATTATGATAGCACAGAAGAAGCAGGTTTGTCAAGGGGTTTTCAAAAATTACCCCCAATGCTCAATCAAAGTAGTCCCGAAGCGAATGCAGGCTCGGAAGAACAAGCTCCGGCTCGATATCACTCTTTGAAAGGATCTCCTCGGTCGTTTCGCCCGAAAGAACGAGGATCGAGTGGAAGCCCGCATTGATGCCGAAGCGGATATCGGTATAAATGCGGTCGCCCGCCATGGCGGTTTCCTCTGCCGTAACACCGATGGTACGGAGGATCGCCTCTCCTGCCAGCGCATTCGGCTTACCGATGACAAGATCGGGCGTACGGCCGGACGAAGCCTCAAGCAGGCGGATAAACGAGCCGACATCCGGCATCGGGATATCCTCGGTAGGACAAACGAAATCGGGATGGGTGGCGATATAGGTGGCGCCGCGCACAAGCAGCTCGTTCGCCACACGCAGCTTCTCAAAGGTCAGGGTGGTGTCATAGGCAAGCACCACGATATCAGCACTCTCTCCATCCGAAAGCGGAATGCCGGCCTCCAGAAAGGCTTCTCTTACGCTGTCGGTCGAGAGGAGATACACGCGCTTGCCGGGATGGTGGGCAAGAAGATAGGAAACGGTGGCCATCGCCGAGGTGTAAACGGTATCGCGCTCGTCATAAAGCCCGAGGGCGGTAAGCTTCTTTACATAGTCACTTGGCGTTTTCGAGGAATTGTTGGTGAAATAGCAGAGCTTTATGCCCTTATCGCGCAAAAACGAAAGCATACCCGCCATATCCCCGATCGGACGGTTACCAAGATAAACGGTGCCGTCCATATCCAGAACAAGGCAACGGAGCTTTTTTACAAAATCGCTCTTCATTTCCCCTTCTCCATCGTACGGGAGGCAAGCAGATCGTAGCGGCCGTCAATCTTCTCCACGACCACCTCACCAAGCGCAACGGGAAGGCTTGCAACAACCGTCTTTAAGCGCTGCATGATCGCCATCATCTCCTCACGCAGGACAGGGCCGCTCGTACGGACAGGCAGCAGGCGGCCATCCGAGGTGCGGACGGTGGCGGTGAGCACACGGCGGGGCTCCTCGCATTCATTTACGGCATAGGTCTTGCCACGGGGACAGAGGTTGCCCTCTACGCCCGTCACACGGTCGCCGTCCAGCGTAACCGAAAGGGTACAGCCGCGCGGGCACTCGATGCAGATCATTTCTTTATTCATTGGGCACCTCCGCACAGACGATAATATCCCCGGGGAGCTCGGCAAGCAAGGAAGCGGGAAGCGTAAGCGCCTCCATCTCACCCGGCATACCCGCAAGCTTTTTACGGCTCAAAAGAACCTTATCCCCGCACATGACCTTATAGGTCGGCCCCTTCATGGGTGCCTTGACACGGAAATAGAGCTTGACCTCCTCCGAGGGGAGAGAAAGCTGCTGGGGCAGAACATACGAAACGCCCTCCCCTGCCGTGACCGATACGGTACGCTCGGCAGGCAGTCTTTTCCCGGCAAGGTAGCGGGCGGCGGCGCGGCCTGCCTCCTCGGCCTCCTCGGCTGCAAAGTCAGCAAGGTCGTGCACGTGCAGAACGTTGCCTGCGGCAAAGATGCCCTCTGCCTCGGTCTCACGGTACTGGTTGACAACGGCACCGCGGGTTCTCGGGCTGATCGCAATGCCCGCGCGCTCGGTCAGCTCATTCTCGGGGATCAGACCGACCGAGAAGAGGATGGTGTCGCACACAAAGCGCTTTTCGGTCCCTGCGATGGGAAGACGGGTGGCGGGATCCACCTCCGAAATGGTGACCGCCTCGACTCTGTCCTTGCCCTCGATCTTTGTAACGGTATGGTTCAGGTAAAGCGGAATGCCGAAATCGTCAAGGCACTGGACGATGTTGCGGCGCAGGCCGCTGGATACCGACATCAGCTCGCAAACAGCGTGCACGCGCGCACCCTCCAGCGTCATACGGCGGGCCATGATCAGACCGATATCACCCGAGCCGAGGATCAAAACGTCCCGCCCCGGCAGATATCCCTCTATATTCACATAGCGCTGGGCCGTGCCTGCCGAATAGATACCCGCAGGACGGTTGCCGGGGATATTGAGCGCACCACGGCTTCTCTCGCGACAGCCCATGGCCAAAATGACGGCGCCTGCCGAGATCGTAAAGACACCGCGCTCGCTGTTCATGGCGGTCACGGTACGGTCAGAGGCAAGGTCAAGCACCATCGTGGAGGTCATGACCTCGATCGGCAGCTCCTTTACGCGGTCTGCCATTTTTTCGGCATACTCGGGGCCGGTCAGGTTATCGCCAAAGCGAATGAGGCCAAAGCCGTTATGTACACACTGGTTGAGAACGCCGCCAAGCATAGCGTCACGCTCGATAAGGAGGACAGAAGCAACGCCTGCCTCGGCAGCGGCAACCGCCGCGGCCATGCCCGCAGGGCCGCCTCCGATAACAACGAGATCTACCTTCACAGTTATTTGATCCTTTCAAGGTTGATGTAGGAGGCGCCGCCCGATTTGGTGACCGCCTCATAGGGAATGCCCAGCTCCTCCGAGATCACACGCACGACCACAGGCTGGCAGAAGCCGCCCTGGCAGCGCCCCATGCCCGCGCGGGTACGGCGCTTGACCGCATCCACCGTTTCGGCACGCGGCGCGGTCCTGACCGCAGCACGGATCTCACCGAGCGTTACGCTCTCACAGCGGCAAACGATCTTGCCGTACTCGGGATCCTCGGCGATCTTCCTGTTCTTCTCCTCGGCCGTCATATGACGGAAGGCGTGCATCGAGGCACGGGTGGGCTTAAAGTCATCCCTTTTTGAAAGGCCGAGCGAAGCGGCAACCTCGGCCGCCACGTATTCACCGATGGCGGGAGAGGAGGTAAGGCCGGGCGATTCAATGCCCGCCACATTGTAGAAATTCTCACACACCGCCGAGGGCTCAAGAATGAAGTCGTGGCGGTCACAGTAGGCGCGCACACCCGCAAAGGAGGTGATGGCGGCAGTGCGCGGAAGGCCGGGCACAAGGCGAAGCGCCGAGGTCTGCACGTCCGAAAGCCCCTCGGCTGTCGTATGCACAGAGCCGTCCTCCTGCTCCTCTGCTGTCGGGCCGAGCAGAATGTTACGGTCCACAGTCGGCGAAACGAGGATGCCCTTGCCCTTCTTGGTGGGGCAGAAGAAGAGAGTGTGGCGCACAAGACCGTCATACGAGCGGTCAAGCACGATGTATTCACCGCGGCGGGCGCCCATCCTGAAGGAGGTATCCCCCACGAGATTTGCGATCTTGTCCGAATAGAGGCCGGCGGCGTTTACGATGTAGCGCGCCGTGACCGTCTTGCCGTCCTCGGCCGAAAGCAGAAAGCCCTCTTTGGTCTTCTCGATTTTGGAAACCGCGAAATTGTAATACAGCGAGGCACCGTTGTCAACGGCGTTCCCGATGGCGGCAATGGTCAGCTGATAGGGGCAGACAATGCCACCCGTCTTGGCAAGAAGCGCACCGACCGCCTCCGGCCCGATCGCGGGCTCCTCGGCCACAAGGCCCTCACGGTCAAGAATATAAAGCTCCTCAACGCCGTTTTTCCTGCCGCGCTCATAAAGCTCACGGAGGGTTTCCTTCTCCTCCTCCGAAAAGGCAACAACGAGCGAGCCGTTTCTCTCGTATCCAACGCCGAGCTCACGGCAGACATCCTCCATCATGAGCGAGCCGCGAAGGTTGAATTTTGCCTTTAAGCTCCCCTCCTTGGCATCAAAGCCGGCGTGGGAAATGCCCGAGTTGGCACGGCTGGCACCCATCGCCACATCCGCCCCTGCCTCCAAAAGGCACAGATTGGCGGTATATCGGGAAAGCTCACGCAAGATCATCCCCCCGACTACACCGCCGCCGATTACTGCAATATCGTACATATATTTCTCCTGCAAAAAAGGAGACAGGGTAAGCCCACCCCGGGCAAACCCGCATCCCCTTATTCTTTGCAAACATTATAACACTATTTATATAGTGTTGTCAATACATTTATCCCCTTTTTGTGCAAAACGACTTGTCTTTTTGTGCAAATTTTGTGTTTTTCTTTATCCGTAGGTCCCGCCGCGGTAAAGCGCCGCCTCGATCCTGAGAAGGCGGTTGTATTTTGCCACTCTCTCACTTCTTGCGGGGGCCCCCGCCTTGATAAGGCCGCAGCCGCCTGCCACGGCAAGATCGGCAACCGTGGTATCCTCGGTCTCGCCCGATCTGTGTGAGAGAATGGTGCGATAGCCCCCCTCGCTTGCCGTGTCGAGAACACGCAGGGTTTCTGTGAGCGTGCCGATCTGATTCGGCTTGACAAGAACGGCGTTGGCCGCCCCCGAAAGGACACCTGCACGGAGGCGCTCCTCGTTTGTCGCAAAGAGATCGTCCCCCACGAGGAGCACACGCTCACCAAGCGTATCGGTCAGCCCCTGCCAGGAGGAAAAATCGTCCTCGCCGAGCGCATCCTCAATTGAGAAGATGGGGTAGGCATGGCATAGCTCCTGCCAGTATTCCGAAAGCCCCGCAGCAGTATAGCGTGCCCCGCTTTTCGGAAGAAGATAATTCTTTCCGTCTGCATCGTACCATTCTCCCGCCGCCGCATCGAGCGAGAGCTTTACCCTATCGGTATCGTAGCCCGCCGCGGCAATGGCATCGCAGATAAGGTCCAGCGCCTCGGCATGTCCCTCGAGGCTCGGGGCGTATCCGCCCTCGTCCCCCACCGAGGTTTCAAGATGACGGCGGTGCAAAATCTCACCGAGCGCATGGTAGATCTCGCTCCCCATACGCAGTGCCTCGCCAAAGCTCTCGGCCCCCACCGGAACGATCATAAATTCCTGGATATCAAGATTGTTGTCGGCATGCTTGCCCCCATTCAGGATATTCATCATGGGCACCGGCATCCGTCTTGCGCGCACCCCGCCGAGATAGCGGAAAAGCGGTAGGCCGGGGGTGGCGGCCGCCGCACGCGCGGCCGCCAGCGATACGGCGAGGATGGCGTTGGCACCGAGGCGGCTTTTGTCAAGCGTGCCGTCAAGAAGGATCATCGTTGTGTCGATCTCCTCCTGGTCAAAGACCGATATCCCCGAAAGCGCGGGGGAGATCAGCTTGGTAATATGGTAAACAGCGCCAAGCACCCCCCGTCCGCCGTAGCGGCGGCGGGCGCCGTCACGCAGCTCGTGCGCCTCGTAGCTCCCCCTGGATGCACCGGCAGGGACAGAGGCCGTCCCGATTCCGCCGTTTCCAAGATGCACGGTTGCCTCGACCGTGGGATATCCGCGGGAATCAAGGATCTCACGGGCGCTGACACGGGCAATCTGAACTCTTTGCATTCTTCCTTCTCCTTTTGTATGATACCCCTATTATTTCCCGCACCTTCGGTTTGCATACGGCGCACACCTCTTACACGGCGCGCATATACTGGCAGAGAGATTTTATACCTTGGGAGGGAGCTTTATGGTCATTTACCGCACAAAGGAGGGGGATACCCTCACCTCGGTCGCCCGCGCACACGGCGTTCTGCCCACCGACCTTGCCGAAGTCAACCGCCTCTCGCTTGACGGACAGCTGCCGGCGGGGCGGGCCCTTCTCGTAAGGGCGCCGGGCAACGTTTACCATACAAGAGAGGGGGATACCGTTAAAAAGATCGCAAGGAGCCACCGCGTGAGCGCGGCACGGCTCTGCCAGCTGAACCCCTCCCTTTCGATGGAGGGCGAGATCCCCGAAGGCACGACGGTTGTTGTGCGGAGCGCCGATGCTCCGCTCGGTGCGATCGGCGTTCTCGGCTTTGCCCTTTCGGGAACGCCAAAGGAGGAGATCCGCCCGTACCTGCCTTATCTTTCCTACCTTGCCATCCTTGCCGCCGGGGTGGGGGCGGACGGAGAGCTGTCCCTCCCCGAGGACGGTGAGATGATCTCCTTCGTACGGGGGGCGGGCGTTGTCCCGATCCTTGCGCTCACGGCGGCGGGAGAGGGGGGTGCGGCAGGAGAAGAAAAGCGTATTACCGCCCTTTTTACAAGCGGCGCCTACGAGCGGCTGGCCGATGCGCTCGTGCCGATCGTACGGCGGCGCGGCTACGGCGGTGTCCTCCTTGATTTCGGAAGGGTGGCAGAGGATCTTGGGGAGGCTTATACCGCCCTCCTTGTGCGGCTTCGCCACCGTCTTGGGCATACCGCCACCGTGATCGCCTCGCTCCCGCCGGACAGCGGCTTGTGCTCTGCCTCGCTCGGACGGGCGGCAGGGGCCCTCTTGCTTGAAACCCACGCCTTTTCCTCTCACTTCTCTTCCCCCGCGCCCGCCGCCCCCTACGACAAGGTCGAAAAGGAGGCTTTGCGTGCCAAGGAGGCGGTGCGCCCCCAAAAGCTGTTCCTCGGTCTATCCACCCGCGCACTTGATTTCCCTGTCGGAGGTGAGCGCGGCCGCCCCCTCCCCTTCCGTGAGGTCGAGCGGCGTATACAAGGAGGCGGCCGCCTCGGCTACGATCCCATCGGGCGCTTCCCATACCTTGCCTACCGCGAGGGCAAGGAGGAGCGCATCCTCTTCTTCGAGGATGCCGAAAGCCTCCGTGAAAAGCTCCTGCTTGCCGACCGCCTCTCGCTCGGCGGCATCGCCCTCTATCCCACGGTCGGTACCGATCCCGCGCTCCTCTCTCTGCTTGCCGAAATGTTCCATATCGTAAAGCCGCACGGAGAGTAAAAAAGCAAAAAGGGACTTTTAAAAAGTCCCTTTTTTGATGATGAGCAAGCAGAAAAAGCCCCGCGCTATTAGGCCCCCTTGTGCAAAGGGGGCTCCCGCAAAGCGGGTGGGGGATTGTGTCCCACCGCAGAAGAAAAACCGATACGCTGTGGCTTTTCGCAATAGACAATGCGTATTTAAATCCCCTGCTATGGCAGGGCACAATCCCTCCGTCACGTTCCGTGCCACCTCCCTTTACACAAGGGAGGCTTGTAGAGAGGAACGATGCATGGACAATGTATGCTCGCGAAGCTCTCGCCGAGCAGAAATTGTCGCAGGCGAGGAAAGCCGGCCATAAGGCGGCACAGATAAGCAAGTAAAAGCACCCCCTGATCCACAAATTCCATTCTATCCCTATCACGAGGTTCCCGTATGCTCCCTATCGACAGCCTGACAGGAGAGGCCGAAGCGCTTCTCCTCAAAAACGGCCGCGACCCCGAGTCGCTTTATGCGGCAGTAGCGCTTGATAAAGCGATCGGCGGCGAAGTACGCCCGACCTTTTTAGTACTTTCTGACACCGAGGTCATATCCATCGATCCTGCCGCCGGCAGGCTTTTCGGCCTGCCGCTTACATCTATCACCGAGCCCTACATCGACAGCCGCCTCTCCTCCGTACGCCTGCTTGCCGTCCATACCCCCGAGGGGGAGGAGGCACGCACCGTGGCGCTATGCGAGGCTACCAACACCTGTCGGGCTCGGCTTTTTATTTTCCTTTCGGTGCTCGAATCGCTCCTGGGCGGCGAGCGCATGACGGGAAACGAGCCCCTGTTTGCCAAAAAGGCTCCGCCCCCTCCGCCGCCCGCGCGCGGAATTCTCCGCCGTATGGTGCGCCTTTTTATGCAGGGGCGGCTCTTTCTCATCCTTTCGATCCTTCTGCTCTTTTTTGAGGTGGGGCTTGACCTTCTTTCTCCGTATCTTTCGGGCACGGTGCTCTTTGATCAGATCATTGCGGAGGACGGCCCCTGGCACGGCTACCTGCCCCTCTTTTTATGCCTTGGCGGCACGGTGCTCTCTGCCCTTCTCCGCTGGGCCTCCGTGCTCTTACGCGGTCTTGCCATGCAAAGGCTGACCGTCCCTGCCGCGGAGCGGGTGAGGAACGATATCTTTACCAAGATGCAGTCAATGCCCATCTCCTTCTTCGGGGATATGACGACCGGCAGGCTCTGGCAGTTTTTGGCCTCGGATGTAGAATCGGTGCGCCGCTTCTTCCCGGATACCGCCGTGATGCTTGTGGGGCTTCTTGAATTTATCGGCGTTGCCATCCTTCTCTTTTTAATGAACTGGCAGCTTAGCCTTCTTATTCTCGTCCCCGTTCCGATCATCTTCTTTATCTACCGCCGCTTCTTTCCGCTTTTAAAGCGCCTCAATGCCCGTGCCGCAAGAGAAAACAGCTCGGTTTCGGGCTATATCACCAACTCTCTTTCGGGCGTGCGGGTGGTCAAGGCCTTCTCAAAGGAAAGGGAGGAGGCAGAGGCGCTTGCAAAGCGGCTTGACAGACTCTACCGCGTGCGCTTGCAGGCAAACCTTGCCTCGGCCCTCATCATGCCTGCCGTTGCGCTGCTCATTTACCTTGCCAATCAGGCCATCTGGGGCTTTGGCGGCCTGCTTGTCATGGGCGGCTCGATCACCTACGGTGAATTCTGCACCTATCTCGGCTATATGAGCATGGTGTTCGGCCCGCTCAGCCTTTTCAACAGCTATGCCATGATGGTGGGCCAGACCTCCGAGGCGGCAGGGCGGATCGCAAACCTGCTTGACGCCGTGCCCGAGGTGCGCGAGAGTGAAGCGCCCATCACCCTTCCCCGCCTGCGCGGCGAGATCGAGTTCTCGGACGTGAGCTTCCATTACGTGCCGAACCGCCCGATCCTGCACAACCTCTCCTTCCGCATTGAGGAGGGCGAGAACATCGGGCTTGTCGGGCATACGGGGAGCGGCAAAAGCACCATTGCGAACCTGCTTCTGCGCCTTTACGATGTGACGGGCGGAAGCATTAAGATTGACGGCCTTGACGTGCGTGAGCTGTCAAAGGATACCCTCAGGCGGCACATCGCCATCGTATCCCAGGAGCTGCACCTCTTTCTCGGCACGGTGGCCGACAACATCCGCTTCGGCCGGCCCGAGGCAAGTGACGAGGAAGTGATCGCCGCCGCCCGTGCCGCCCACGCGCACGAGTTTATCATGAAGCTGCCGGACGGCTATGAAACGCGGGTCGGCCGTGGCTCCACCCTTGACCTTTCGGGCGGGGAGCGCCAGCGTATCTCGATCGCCCGGGCGATCGTCACGCAGCCCTCGATCCTCGTTTTGGACGAGGCGCCCGCCGCGATGGACAACGCCACCGAAAAGAAGATCTCGGAGGCTCTCTCGGCCCTTTCCCGCGGCAGGACCACCCTCTCGATCGCCCACCGTCTTTCCTCCCTGCGCGACTGTGACCGCATGATGGTGCTTGAGGCAGGCAGGCTGGTGGAGATCGGCAGGCGGGAGGAGCTGCTTGCCAAGGAGGGCGCCTTCCACCGCATTTATACCCTGCAAAAATCCCAGCTCGATATGATCATGAAGGGAGAAACCGACAATGGAAGCAACTGAAAACAAAACTTTACAAAACACCGCCGTTTCGGACGATACGGTGCCATACGTGCGTTTTTCTCCCTCTCGCGGCGGCCTTCTCAGCATGACGCTTTACGATAAAGAGGGCGAGCATCACTATGACCGCGTGATCGTCCTGCGCGCCTTTCCGCTTACCGCGCCGGATGAATTTTTGTCGGTGCGCGAGCCAATGGGTAAGCGCGAGGAGCTCTTTATGATCCGCCGTCTTTCGGATCTTGACGAGCAGAGCGCGCGCCTTGTTGCAGAGGAGCTTGCCTCCCGCTACTATATCCCGAAGATCACGCGCATCTATTCGCTCCACCGCCGCCGCATGATCTTTCTCGATGCCGAAACAGACCTCGGCAGAAGAAAGATCACCATGCAGGGGCACGTGGGGGCGGTGCGCCTTTTAGAGGACGGCAGGGTGCTGCTTTCCGACCTTGACGGCAACCTTTACGAGATCCCCGATCCAAGAGCTCTTTCGAAGGCCGATTACCGCAAGATCGAGGTGCTTTTATGAGGCTCCTCTATCCTCTTTCGGACCGGGCCCTGGCTGCCCTTTCGGCCGAGGGGGCGGGCGAGCCCCTCTTTGCGATCCCCTATGACCTTGAGGGCACGCGCGGGGTGTGCGGTCTTTTCGCCGTAACAAGGAAGGGGGCTTACCGCATTCTTGACGGCCGTGTGGCGGCCGCCTTCACCCTTTCGGATTTTAAGCGCTTCTATATGGAGGAGCGCCGCGGCGCCTCCGCCCTTTTGGGCGAGGGGGAGGACGGGGCGGTCTTTGAGCTTTGCCGCACGTCTGCGGGGGTGGCCCCCAAGCGCTTTGCCGCCCTTCTCCCCTCTCTTTCGGCACTGGCCGAGGGAAGGGAGCCGCCGATCACGGCCGACTCCGAGCCCGAGCTTGTCTGCCCGATCTGCGGCCGCCCCTATCCCAAGGGCGGTACCGTATGCCCCTTCTGTGCAAAGGATAAGCGCAACCGCCGCGTGCTCCTTGAGGCCACGCGCGGCCTTTGGGGCTTTTTACTCTTTCCCGTGCTCGTGGCGGCCGTAACGCTTGCCATCCGCTTTACCGTGCCCGCCATTCAGAAGACGGCGGTCAACGGCTTTATTTACCCTGCCGAGGGGGTGGAGCGCGGCACGACCGAGCAGTTTTTCGTCATCGTGCTTGCTCTGCTTGGCTTTGACATCCTTCTGCGCGTGCTCGGGGTGCTGGGCACACGCCTTTCGGGGGTGGCCGGCAACCGCTTTGTGATGCGGCTGCGCCGCGCCCTCTTTGAAAAGGCGGAGGGGCTGTCGCTTGCCTCGATCCAGCGCCGCTCGATCGGGTATCTTTCCGACCGCATCAACGGGGATGTGGATACCATCTCAAACTTTCTTATCAACTGTATGCCCTCGCTCTTTTCGGGGGTGCTGGGCCTTGTGGTCGGGATCTTTCTTATTCTGACCATCAGCCCCGCCATGAGCCTTATGGTGCTCCTGCCGCTTCCCTTCGCCTTCCTCTTCTCGATCCTCGTCAGGCGCCGTCTTTCGCGGCTGCACCACGCCACCATGTCCCGCCGCCAGCGCTATTTCCAGCATGTCTTTGACACCTTTGAGGGGGAGCGTGTGGTCAAGGCCTTTGGGCAGGAGGGGCGGGCGGTTGACCGCTACTACGGTCTTAACAAAAAAATGACCAGGACCTCTCTGCGTACCCAGCACAACAGCTCGGTGCTCGGCTCCCTGCTCACCGAGATCTTTCAGCTGGGCAATTACCTCATCCTCTTTTTCGGCAACCTCTGGCTCTTTGAGGGGCGGATGGATGCCGGTACCATTATGCAGTTCACGGCCTACGCCGCCATCTTCTACGAGCCGATCCGCCTCTTTACGAACCTGCCGCAGGAGCTTGCCGCCTTCTCGACCTCGCTCTCCCAGGTGCGCGAGATCCTTGACGAGGAAAACGAGATCAGCGAGCCGAAGGAGCCGAAGCACCCGGCGATCCGCGGGCATATCCGCGTGCAGGACGTCACCTTCGGCTATAACTCCTACGCCCCGGTCTTAAAGGATCTCTCGCTTGAGATCCACCCGGGCGAGATGATCGGCATTGTGGGCCATTCGGGAAGCGGAAAAACCACGCTTGCCAACCTTATCCTGCGGCTGTATGACGTCAACCGCGGCGCCATCACGATCGATGGCACCGACATCCGGGAGATTGACGGGCGGCATCTGCGCTCGCACATCGGGGTGGTCCTGCAGGAAACCCAGCTCTTTGACGGCACGGTGCGCGAGAATATCCGCTTTGCACGGCAGGACGCAAGTGACGAGGAGGTCATTGCCGCCGCCCGCATTGCCGGCGCGCACGACTTTATCCTCTCGCTTCCCGAGGGGTACAATTCGTCTGTCGGGGAGCACGGCTATTCGCTCTCGGGCGGTGAAAGACAGCGGATCGCGATCGCAAGGGCGCTGATCCATAACCCCGAGATCCTGATCCTTGACGAGGCCACCGCCTCGCTCGATACCGAAACCGAGCGGAATATCCAAGCGGCGCTTGACGGCCTCTCTCGCGGGCGGACCACCATCGCCATTGCCCACCGCCTTTCCACCCTCCGGAATGCCGACCGTATCCTCGTCTTTGAGGAGGGGAGGCTTGTGGAGGCGGGCACCCACCGCGAGCTGATCGAAAAGGGCGGCAAATACTTTGCGCTTGCCTCCTCCCAGGTGCTGCTTGCCCAGGCAAGCGACTGACGGCTTCTTGGGGGTAAAAAACCCGAGCATATAGAGTTGTACCCTAAAGGACAGTTTTGCCTACCAACAGAAATAACAGAAACCGCAGATTGATTTTCTGCGGTTTTTGTGATATAACAAGGGTACGGATATTTGCTAAACCTTTGATAAAAGGACGATACATATAACCCTAACGATATACGCAGTTATCTTTCAATATCAAATCTTAAGATCAC
>JAZNDG010000074.1:0-4465 GCA_045587985.1 Eubacteriales bacterium
AGGAGCTTCTTGCCCGACTGCACGATCTGCTCGAGCACGGGGAGGAGATCCTGGATATTCGAGATCTTCTTATCGGTGATCAGGACGAGGGCGTCGTCAAGGACGGCCTCCATCTTGTCGGTATCGGTGACCATATAGGGCGAAAGATAGCCGCGGTCAAACTGCATACCCTCAACTACCTCGCTGTAGGTCTCGGCGCTCTTCGACTCCTCAACCGTGATCACCCCGTCCGAGGTGACCTTCTCCATCGCATCGGCGATCAGGGTACCGATGACCTCGTCCCCTGCCGAAATGGTACCGACTCTTGCAATATCCTCGGTGCCGTTGACCTTCTTCGAGATCTTCGAAAGGCCGCCGACAGCCGCCTCCACCGCCGCAAAGATGCCCTTGCGGAGCACCATCGGGTTAGCACCCGCCGCGATGTTCTTCATCCCCTCGCGGATCAGGGTCTGGGCAAGCAGGGTAGCCGTGGTGGTACCGTCACCCGCCGCATCGTTCGTCTTGGTGGCAACCTCCTTGACAAGGGCGGCGCCCATGTTCTCGGCCGCCTCGGGGAGCTCGATCTCCTTGGCGATGGTCACACCGTCATTGGTGATGAGGGGAGTGCCGTATTTCTTGTCAAGCACCACGTTGCGCCCCTTGGGGCCCATGGTGATCTTGACCGTGTTGGCCAGCTTATCCACCCCGCGGAGCAGGGCGTTTCTCGCTTCGATGCCGTAAAGAATATCCTTAGCCATTATGAAGTACCTACCTTCCTTATTCTACGATCGCCAGAATATCGCTCTGTCTGACGATGCTGTATTCGGTTCCGTCACACTTCACCTCGGTGCCCGCATACTTGCTGGTGATCACGCGGTCGCCAACCTTCACGAGCATCTTGACCTCGTTGCCGTCCACCATGCCGCCGGGGCCGACAGCCACGACCTCTGCCACCTGGGGCTTCTCCTTGGCCGAGCCGGGGAGAATGATGCCGCCCTTGCTGGTCTCCTCAATTTCTACCTGTTTGACCACAACGCGGTCGGCAAGCGGTTTGATTGTCATAAAACCTACCTCCAAATACTATACCCGAATTACGGGATGAATTACTTGTTTTAGCACTCAAAAGACGCGAGTGCTAATTCCTTATTTATTTTAAAGGGAGATAAGGAAAAAATCAAGCATTTTTCCTATTGTTTACATTCTGTTTACATTTTGCCCCGTAAAGCCGTCCGCCTATTCCGAAAGTGCCTCGCGGAAGATGGCGAGGATGCGCTTTTCCTCGCGTGAGACCTTGACCTGCGTAAGCCCGAGTGCACGTGCCGTTTCCTCCTGCGACATATCACGGAAATAGCGCAAAAGGATGATCTTGCGGCGCAGATCCGGCAGGTGTGAGATCACCTCGCCGATGGCAAGGCGGTCAAGGTTGCGCTCTCCCTCCTCCTCATCATAAAGCGTGCCCTCCAGCGTCATGCCGTCCTCATCCCCGTAAACGCTGTCCGAGAGATAGGAGATCGGCGTGACCGATTCGAGCGCGGCGGCCGCCTCCTCACGCGTGGCTCCGCACTCCTCGGCAAGGTCCTCAATGCGGATATGCACCTCGCCCGCGGCCACACGGCGATCGCGTGCCGCCATCAGCCGCGCGCCCAGCCTCTTTTGCGTGCGGGAAACCTTGATCGGGCCGTCATCCCGCAGAAAGCGGCGGATCTCACCGAAAATAAGCGGCACGGCATAGGTCGAGAGGGCACAGCCGCGCGCGGGGTCAAAGGTGCGGATCGCCTTGAGAAGCCCGAGGTTCCCAAGGGCAAAAAGATCCTCGTAATCGGTGCCGCGCCCCTCAAAGCGGCGTGCAATGCTTGCCACAAGGCCGCCGTTTTTTTTGACAAGCTCCTCGGTGGCACTGCGGTCACCCGCGCGGGAACGCAAAAGCAGGGGGAGATTCTCGCTGAATTTTGTTTGCTCCTTCATGTCCTTCCTTATTACGAGAGGCGCTTTTTCATAGTCACCCCTGTCCCCACGCCAACGCGGGAGCGCACCGTGAGGCGGTCGGTAAAGGTTTCCATTACCGAAAAGCCCATGCCGCTGCGCTCGCCGTCTGTATTCGTGGTGTAAAGGGGTTGTCGCGCCAATGCCACATCGGGGATGCCGCAGCCGCGGTCACGCACGGTGACCGTGATGCTTCTGTCGTCATAAAGGCTGACCGATATGTAAATAGGACCTCCTGCCCCGCGATAGGCGTGGACGGTGCAGTTGGTCACCGCCTCGGACACCGCGCACTTTAAGTCGGCGATCTCCTCAAGGGTGGGATTCAGCTGGGCGCAAAAGGCGCCCACAAGCGCTCGCGCCACCCCCTCGTTGACCGAGAGAGCAGGGAGGGTGATTTTCATTTCATTGATTTTTTTCTGCATAGCTCATGCTTCCTCCGTTTTGATATGTGGCAGCCGCTCAAGACCGACGACGGCCAGAATTTTTTTCACCCGCGGCCCCGGGTGTAAAAGAGTGAGCTCTGCCCCCATCTCCTCGCAAAGCGCACCCCGCCCGAGGATCAGCCCAAGGCCCGAGCTATCCATAAAATCCACCCCCGAAAGATCAAGCAAGAGCCCCTTTGGCCGATGCTTGAAAAGCGCCGTATCGATCCTCTCCCGCGCGGTGGCGGCGGTGTGATGATCCACCTCTCCGGAAAGGGCGGCATAAAGCGAATCCCCCCTTGCCTCGATGAACACCTGTAAGCCTTCCGTTTTCATACACATCCTCCTTTCGGACAGGAAACAGTATAAAGCATTGCTTCTGAAAAAGTTGTCGCATTCTGCGCTTGCTTACATATTTTTTGAGAAGGTGGCCGTTCCTCTTTGCCGCAAGACGGGGGCTTGACTTTTTGGAAAGAAAATGGTATAATTTTCCTCGTTCGTGAAAGAGGTGTGAAATGAACGCGTTTGAAAGGCTGGTGGCCGCCATTTCGGCCACCATGGAAGTGCCGCCGATGTATGGGTGGCTTCATCTTTTGTTTTGCGGTCTTGTGGTGGTCTTGACCGTCCTTCTTCTTGTCTTTTTTCTGCATGCGGATCTGAAAAAGGAGAGGCGGATCCTGCTTGCCGTATGGCTCGTTATGCTCCTTGTAGAGCTTTATAAGCAGCTCGTCTTTTCAATGGAGGTAGCGGATGGTGCGGCGGTTTGGGAGTACGATTGGTACTATTTCCCCTTCCAGCTTTGCTCCACTCCCATTTTTGTGCTTCCGTTTGCCATCCTCCTGCCCGAAGGGCGTGTCCGCCTGGCGGCCGTTTCCTATATTGCATCCTTTGCGCTTTTTGGCGGTCTTGCCGTGATGGTGTACCCGGGGAACGTTCTTTACCACGTGATCGGCATCAATCTGCAAACCATGATCCACCACGGTCTGCAGGTCGTGTCCGGCCTCTATCTTGCCGCCCGATATTGTCGCCGTCCCTTCCTTCCTCATTTTCTTTCGGCCATCCCCGTCTTTCTCATCCTTCTCGCGGTCGCCCTTTTCATGAACATCGGCTTTCGTGAGGAGGGGCTCAATATGTTCTTCGTGGGGCCGTACGTCCCCTCGACTCTGCCTATTCTCGAATCGGTCTATCCGATCCTTCCGTATCCCGTCTTCCTGATTGCTTATGTCTTGGGCTTTACGCTTGTTGCCGCGCTTGTGCAGCTGCTCGGCCGTGCCCTTGGCAAGATTCTTTTGAGGTGATGTATGATCAGAGATAAACGCATTTTTCTCCCTGCCGTCTTTCTCTTTCTTGCCCTTGAGCTCTCGCTCTCGGTGCTCCTGCACACCGTAGGTGGCGGATGGAACGCCCACCTTTCCTATGCGGTTGTTCTGCTCGCCTTTCTTTTCTGCTTCCTCTTTGCCGAAAGAAGCGGGCGTTACCTCCTCACGCAGATCGCCCTCCTCTTTACCGCCGTTTCGGACTGGTATCTCGTTCTGCATCCCGAGCGTGGGTATCTTACCGCCATGCTCTTTTTCACGGTGGTACAGCTTGCCTATGGGGCAAGGCTTCTTCTGGAAGACCGTGACCGCGTGCGCCTGCACCTTGGCCTGCGCCTCTTCCTTTCGCTTCTTGCCGTTTCGATCGCCGTCTTGGTCGCAGGGGAAGCGGTGGATGCCCTTGCCCTTGTTTCGATGTTCTACTTTGCAAACCTCGTTTCAAACGCCGTCCTCGCCCTTATCAACATAAGAGAAAACCCCATCCTCGCCGCAGGCCTTGTCCTGTTCGTTCTCTGTGACATTTTCGTTGGCTTCGGCATGCTCGGTAGCTACATCCCCCTCCCCACCACCCCCCTCATCGAATTTCTGTCCTCGCCGCCCCTTAACATGGCATGGGTGTTTTATGCCCCTTCTCAGACGATGCTGGCCCTCTCGCTTGCATAAATTCCGCAATACTTCAGTACTGCAAAGCGCGCACACCTCGGAGTAGGTTTCTACACCGTCGGCGTGTGCGCTTTTTCGTTCTTCGTCTTGCGAAATTTCTGC
>JAZNDG010000075.1:0-4190 GCA_045587985.1 Eubacteriales bacterium
TGTAAAAAGGCGCACCTGCTCTTGCTACGCAAGACAGGATCGAGTCTTTCTGCCGCAGCCAAAACAAAAACCGCCAAACGGCGGTTTTTCTTTTGGTCGAAGTGACAGGACTCGAACCTGCAGCATCTTGCTCCCAAAGCAAGCGCGCTACCAATTGCGCCACACCTCGTTATTTTTTTGATAGGAAGCAGCAAAGCAAGCGCGCTCCCTGTTGCAACTAAGCCTTTGTCATCGCAAGCGGAGCTTGCTCGCCAATCGGCAAGCTGCTACCACTCCTTATTCCTCGCTTCATCCGCCACCGGCGGCGCTCGGAAGCGTCCCCAATTGCGCCACACCTCGTTGCTCGTACACCGCATTATAGCAAAAAAAACGTGAAAAGTCAAGTGGGGCGCCGAGGCCGCACCTAAAATTTAAAAAAATAAGAACAAACGGCAAATTCTCCCTTTTTCCATTGAAAGGAGCAGGGCAGTGTGGTATAATAGAAAGGGAAGGAGGCGGATACATGAGGGCACGGTATGATGAATTTCGTTTCGTTTGGCTCTTAGCCATGGTGGCAACGGCCGCCTTCATTTGGCTGCAATCCACCCTTCCTCCTGCCGAGTCGGCGGCCGCCAGCAGCTCGGTGGCCGATGTACTTGTGCGCTTTCTTGGCGGGATCGAATCTACGGTCGGTGCCTTTGTTCACCGCTTTATCCGCAAGATCGCGCATTTCTTGGAGTTTTTTCTCCTCGGTGCGTTTTCGGAGGGCTACTTTGCCCGCCGTCACACTCCCATCTTGAGTGCCGTTCAGCTTGGCACGGGGCTTTTTGTTGCCGCTATGGACGAGGTGCTTCAGCTCTTTACCGGCCGCGGCGCGCTCCTTACGGATGTTCTCCTTGATGTGGGGGGATTCTTAACAGCGGCACTTCTTCTTCGCTTTTTTCTGTTCCTTACTGTATTTTTTATAGAAAGAAAGGCAGGCGCCGATGGCGCCGATACACAAGATGTTTGATTTTTTAAAGGATAATCCACTTGTTTGTGAAGCAAAAAAGGCGCGCCTGCGCCCACGCTCGCTTGCGATCGCGTTCCTTCTCTTTTTCGCGGTGATGACCGCCTCCGAGTTTGTGGCGGGCATCCCCTCCACCCTCTATCTTTCCTTTCGCGCTATCTCGCTTCTCGGCCCTGAATTTTTTCTGAATACCGAGCTAACGCCCGAGGAAATGAGCAGTGCGATGCTCACCGCTACCGAAACCGCGCTTGCCGAGGAGGCCTATCTTCTCATCTCGCTCTTTTCTATGGCGCTCCTTCTTTTGATTGTTGTGGTGTTTTGCCGCTTTATTGAGCGCCGCTCGCTTGCCTCTATGGGCTTTTGCGGCGGAAAGCACGCTGTGATATCGTATGCGCTTGGCATCCTTCTCGGGCTTCTTGCCTTTTCGCTCACCTTCCTTTTGATGCTGGCCACCGGCTCGCTCACGGTTGCGGGCGGCGCCTTCCGCCCCGGGATGCTTCTCCTTTACCTCCTTGCCTTCCTGATCCAGGGGGCGGCCGAGGAGGTCCTTGTGCGCGGTTATTTCATGATCTCGCTCACCAACACGACCGGGACAGGCCGCGCGCTCATTTTCAGCTCGCTCCTCTTTGCGATTCTGCATATTGGAAATGTGGGTGTTTCCTTCCTTGCCGTTCTTAATATTTTCCTATTTGGCCTTCTCCTTGGCCTTATCGTGTTCCGCACGGGAAACATCTTTCTTGCCTGTGCCCTGCACGGCATCTGGAACTTTGCCGAGGGCTGTATCTTTGGCACACGGGTAAGCGGTCTTGCCCCCGGCAGCTCGCTCCTCGTATCAACGCCCGACCTCACTCGTGCGCTTACGAACGGTGGCGAGTTCGGGCCGGAGGGCGGTGCGGCCGTTACGCTTGTTTTGATCCTTGCACTTGCCGTGTTCCTTCTTCTTCTGCCCTCTAAACCGAAAAAAGAGGCAGATGCCGAATAAATGCCAATACCTGCGCCGGGAGCCGATAACTCCCGGCTCTCTTTTTTTATGTCCGCCCTTTTGCTTGCACATACTGTGAAAAAAGAACGCAAGGGAGGCTATTATGCCGCATATACGCCGCTTTATACTGGGAATATCCACCCTCATCCTCTTGCTTCTTTCCTTTTTGGCATTTCCTTCATTTGCCGCCTTCTTTGATCGCGCGGTGGGCGCACGCCTCCGCACGCTCCTGTCGGCGCTTTTCGGCATTTTCCCTTTTTCGGTTACCGAGTTGTTTTTGCTTCTTCTTATCCCAGGTGCTTTGCTCCTCGGCCTTCTTTTTCTGGGCGTGCGCCGTTCCTCGCTTTTGGCCGGCTGTCTTTCCATGGCGTTCTTTTTTTATCTTTCCCTTTTTTCGTTTGTTTTTGCACCCGGCATCTATCGTCCCCCGCTTGAAGAAGCGCTCGGCCTTTCACCCGAGCCCATAACGGACAAGGATCTTTTGTTTTGCGCCGCGCAGCTATCCGAGCTTGCAAAAGCCCCGCCCGAGCCACCGGGGGAAGAGGTGCTCAAAGCGCGGATCACGGCGGCATATGCCGCCCTTGACGGCCATTATGGGATCGCGGTAAACCGTGCCGTCCGCCCCAAACGGAGCGGGACGAGCCTCTTTACCCGTCTTGGTTATTTCGGGCTTTACTCCTTTCCCTTCGGCGAGGTGACGGTAAACGGCGATACCCTCGGCATTCGCTACGCCTTTACCCTTGCCCATGAGCTGGCGCACGCCTCGGGCTTTGTAAGGGAAGGGGAGGCGGATATTGTTGCGTATCTTGTCTGCACCGAGTCGAAGGATCCCTATCTTGCATATGTCGGCGCGGCAGGAATGCTCGACCGCCTTTTGTGTGAGCTTTATACAGCATCGCCCGAGCTTTGGCAGATCGCCTCGGAGGGACTGCCGCCCACCGCGAGAGAGGACCTTTCGGAGGGGGGGGCGGCAGGGGAGGACACCGCCGTGATCGCGCGCCCGAATCCCGATTACAGCCATACCGTAACATTGCTTTGCGCTCTCCTCAGGGCAAGGAGGACCTCTTATGAATATACTGTATGATAGAATACGCAACGGGGGTCCATACGATGAAAAAGCTCATTCTTCACGGCGGTACACCACTAAATGGGGAGGTGTCGGTCGGTGGCTTTAAAAACGCCGCTTTGCCGATCCTTTTTGCCACCATTCTGACGGGCGGCGTATCCGTCATTGATAATCTTCCGAAAATTCGTGATGTCACATATACACTTAATATTCTCGCCGCAAGCGGTGCGCGTGTCCGCATGCTGGCGCCGCATACCGCCGAGATCGATACCGAGAACTATGTCCCCTGTGTGGCACAGGCCGATCTTGCTGCTGCATTCCGTGCCTCCTCCTACCTTCTCGGGGCAGAGATTGGGCGGTTTTTGAAGTCCCGCGCGCCCCTGCCGGGTGGCTGCCCGATCGGCGCACGGCCGCTGGATCTGCATATTCTGGCCCTTTCCTCTCTCGGGGCGGATGTGACACTCGGGCCGGGGGGGCTTACGGCAAGGGCCGATCGGCTGGTGGGGGGCGAGATCATCCTCTTAACGCCCTCGGTCGGGGCAACCGTCAATGCCATTCTCGCCGCCGCCTTGGCAGAGGGGACAACGCATATCCGCGGCGCGGCCCGTGAGCCGCATATTGTGGACCTTGCGAATTATCTTACGGCGGCAGGTGCCGATATCAAGGGGGCAGGGGAGAGCGAGATTACGGTGCACGGGGTAAGCAAGCTTCGCGGTGTCCGCTACCGCATTGCCCCCGATATGATCGAGGCGGGCACCTTTCTTACTCTGCTTGGTGCGGCCGGCGGTGAGATCGCCCTTCTCGGTGCAGAAGATACGGCCCTTGCCTCGCTTCTTTCTCCCCTTCGTGAGATGGGGATTTCGATACACCGCGAGGGAGAGCGGCTGGTTGCCGCCCGCCACAGCAGGCTTTCACCCGTTTCGGTTACGGCATCTCCTTATCCCGGCTTTCCCACCGACATGCATCCGCAGCTCGCTTCTCTTGCCACCCTTGCGGACGGAGAATCCCTGATACGGGATACAGTCTTTCCCGACCGCTTTGCCTATACCGAGGAGCTTCTTCGCATGGGGGGGAGGCGTTCCCTATTTGACGGTGAGGTGCGCTTTCTTCCGTCAGTGCTCCACGGTGCCACCGCCCGCGCGCGCGCTCTGCGC
>JAZNDG010000076.1:0-4124 GCA_045587985.1 Eubacteriales bacterium
AATGTCCTCGGGGCGGATATAGTCAAGAATATCGTAAAAATGGCGGTGAAGAAGCGCATCACTCTTGCGGTCCAGCACAAGAAGACGGGAAGCATCGCGCCGCTCGGTGGGGGTCTGCGCGATCAGCTCCTCGGGCAGATCATAATAAAAATCGTGTGTGGTTAGCGCAGTAGCCACTCTTTCATTCACAATAACCTCGTTTTGTCCCATAACGGCCTCCTTCCCATATAATAACAGTAGAATTATAATATATTTAGGGGGAGATTGCAAGCCCCAAAACAAAATTTGCGAGGTTTTCTATGAAGAATATAACAAAAAAGCCCCTTCCCTTCCGCGGTGTCGGGACGGCTCTTGTCACCCCCTTTGATCCGCTTGGGAAAGTGGACCTTTCTACCTTTACAGCGCTTTCGGAAAGACAAATCAAGGGGGGAGCCGCCGCCCTTGTGGTGGCGGGCACCACGGGAGAGGCCATTACCTTACGAAAAAGTGAGCGTGCTGCTCTACTTTTTGCGGCCTGCGAGATCGGAAAAGGGAGGGTTCCCATCATTGCGGGGACCGGCTCTGCCGATACGCGCGAGGCAGTTGCTACCGCACGCTACGCCGCCTCCCACGGGGCGGATGCCCTTTTGATCGTGACACCGTATTACAACAAAGGAACGCGTGAGGGGCTTATCCGCCACTATCTCACGATTGCCGAGGCGGTAGATGTCCCTATCATTCTCTATAACGTGCCTGCCCGCACGGGTGTCAACATCCCGATGGAAGCGCTAGGAAGGCTGGCCGAGCACGAAAACATTGTGGCGATCAAGGAGGCAAGCGGCAGCATTGACCGCTGTGCCGACATCATCACCGCATTTGGAGAGGGCCTTTGGCTGTATAGCGGCAATGACGGCGAGATCCTGCCTACGCTCTCGCTTGGCGGTGTTGGCGTGATCTCGGTGGTTTCCAACCTCTTTCCCGAAAAAGCAAGCGCACTTTGCACCCTATATGAGGAAGGGCAGGTAAAAGAGGCGGCGGCGCTTGCGGCAGAGCTTTTACCGCTGATCCGCCTTCTGTTCGCCGATACGAACCCTGCCCCCGTCAAATACGCGATGCGGGAGATGGGGCTACTTTCGGGCGGAGTACGCCTCCCTCTTACGATGCCGGACGATCTGCTTTCGGCAAAGATACGGGATGCACTCAAAGCACTCGCCCATTGATAGAAGACGAGAAAAGAGAGCGTTTTCCGCTCTCTTTTTGTATTGTTTTATTTACATTTCTTTCAAAAACCTGCGGATTGCATCAAAATTCCTCTTTGATCTTCTCAATCGCACTCTTTTCAAGGCGCGAGACCTGCGCCTGGCTGATGCCGATCTCCTCGGCGATCTCCATCTGGGTGCGCCCCGCGTAAAAGCGGCGGGTAATGATCAGCCTTTCACGCTCACCGAGCTTGGAAAGCGCCTCCCGAAGCGACATATTCTCGATCCAGTTCTCCTCCGAGGCATCGGCATCCCGCAGCTGATCGATCACAAAGACAGAATCGTCCCCGTCACTATATACCGATTCGTAGAGGGATACCGGCTCCACGATCGCCTCCATGGCACGGCCGACCGCATCACGCTCTTCCCCAAGAAGCTTTGCGATCTCCTCGGTACTCGGCTCGCGGTTTTCACGCCGCAAAATTTCCTCACGCACACCGAGAGAGCGATACGCAAGATCACGCATTGAGCGGCTGACACGAATGGGGTTATTGTCACGCAGATACCGTCTTACCTCTCCGATGATCATCGGCACGGCATAGGTCGAAAATTTGACGTCAAGCTCGGTGTTGAAATGATCAATGGCCTTCATAAGACCGATACAGCCCACCTGAAAGAGATCGTCAAAGCTTTCCCTGCGTGAGGAAAAGCGCTGAATGATGGAAAGGACAAGCCGAAGATTGCCAACGATGAGCTTTTTACGCGCTTCGCCATCCCCGCCATGCGCACGGATCAGCAGGTCCTTCTTTTCGCCATCATCAAGAGTGGGGAGGCTTGACGTGTTTACACCGCAAATTTCCACCTTATGGGTATACAATCGATGTGTACCGCCTTTCACTTACTGCTTCCATTATTGCCATAAAAAGCGGGCGGTTATGCGATGGCGGACAAGGTAAAATTCTCCTTATCCCACTCAAAATATCGGTTGACAGAAGGCGAGTTATGATGTATAATAATTTGTTGTATATAGTCTTATCTTTACTTTCGTTTAAGGAGGTGGGCCTGTGAGCTTCAAGATTTCTTTGGCCGGTGACCTTGGGAGCGGAAAAAGCACCGTTTCAAAAATCCTCATGGCCAGGACCGGAGCCGAGTATTATTCGACCGGGATGATCTGTCGCGCCGAGGCGAAAAAGCACGGTCTTACGATCGATGAATTTAACCGCTATATGGAAACCCACCCCGAGGTGGATAAGGAAATTGACGATGCGCTGGCCGCCCTTACCTTTGACCCGCGCACACTGGTCATCGATTCCCGCATGGCCTTCCATTTTGTGAAGGGCACCTTCCGCGTGTATCTGACCACGGCACCCCATATTTCGGCCGCGCGCATTCTTGCAGACAAGCGGGTGGGCGAGAGCTTTGACACGGTGGAGGAAACGGCAAAGCGGGTGGCCGCCCGCCGCAAGAGCGAGAGCCTGCGGTATTTCGAGAAATACGGCGTTCATATCACCGATATGCAGAATTACGACCTTGTGCTGGATAGCACCGGCATCACCCCCGAGGAGGAGGCCGAGATCATTCTTGCATCGCTGGCCGCATGGCAGAAGGATCCCACGCTGCGCTTCTGCTATCTTGACTACTGCCGCTTTGCGGCAAAGGTGGGGCAGAAGGACGAAACCACCGCTTCCCTGCCCAGGGTCAGAACGAAGGACGGCGTTTACTACGTAGAAGAAGGTAGAGATGCCATTCTCGCCTATAAGGAAAGGGGCGAGCGCATCGTGCCCTGCACCCTCCTTGAAGGCGAGCCTGAACACACAGAGCAATATGCCCCTCTTTTTGAGGGATAAGGAAAAGGAACGACTATGAAGAAGTTAAAGAACCAGGCGGCCGAGCTGATCGTGGCCGCGGCGAAGGCAGCCTTCCCCGCAGGGGAGATCCCCACGGCTGAGGAGGTAGCCGCCCTCCTTGAATATCCGCCCGACAGCGCAATGGGCGACCTCGCCTTCCCCTGCTTCCGCCTTTCGCGCCCTCTGCGCACAGCACCCCCGAAGATTGCAGAAGCGCTGGCCGGGGCAATCAAGAGTCCTCTCTTCTCGAAGGTAGAGGCGGTTGGCGGATATCTCAATTTCTTTGCCGATGCCGCATCGCTTGCCGAGCGCCTGCTCGGTGATATCCTGGAAGCAGGCGACATGTACGGCTCTCCGAACGTAGGAAATGGGCGCACGGTCGTGCTTGACTACTCCTCGCCGAACGTGGCCAAGCCTTTTCACATCGGGCATCTTGGCACCACCGTGATCGGCCACTCGCTCAAGCTCCTCCATGAGTTTGCCGGCTATCATTGTATCGGCATCAATCACCTTGGTGACTGGGGCACCCAGTTCGGCAAGCTGATCGTGGCCTTCCGCAAGTGGGGCGACCGTGCGGTGATCGAGGAAAAGGAAATCGATGAGCTGGTACGGCTTTACGTGCAGTTCCACGCCGAGGCCGAAAAGGATCCTTCTCTTGAGGATGCGGCGCGGGCCGAATTCCGCAAGCTTGAGGATGGGGACGAGGAAAACCTTGCCCTTTGGCGCTGGTTCATTGAGATCAGCCTGCGTGAGTACGAGAAGACCTACCGGATGCTTGGCATCTCGTTTGACAGCTATAACGGCGAAAGCTTCTATACCGATAAAATGCCTGCCGAGATCGAAAAGATCAAGGCGGCGGGCATCCTGACGCTGGATGACGGCGCCTCGGTCGTGAATCTTGAAGAATACAAGATGCCCCCCTGTCTCATCTTAAAGCGGGACGGCTCCACCCTCTATCCCACGCGGGATATCGCGGCGGCCGCCTACCGCAAGAGAACCTACGATTTTGACAAGTGCATCTATGTGACAAGCGCCGGTCAGTCGCTTCACTTTGCCCAGTGGTTCAAGGTCGTGGAGATGATGGGCTACGATTGGTATG
>JAZNDG010000077.1:0-50755 GCA_045587985.1 Eubacteriales bacterium
ACTCCCGCCCAAGCTCATTCTTTTCGGCAAAATAGCGCGCCATCTCCTCACGGAGAGGATCGGGATTGCCAAGGCCGACACCGATGATAAGAGCCCCGATGAGCCTTTCTCCCGCAAGATCAATCCCCTCGCCCCAGATGCCGCCAAGCACGCAAAGGGCAAGGACCGGGCGGTCTTTGCGGTCAAATTCGGCAAGGAAGGCCGAGCGCTCCGCGGCGGTCATGTTATGCCCCTGCTTCACCTTATAAAGCTCGGGCGCGACCGAAGATAGGGCCGTAAAGAGGCGATCTGCATACGCAAAGGAGGGACAGAATACCATATAGTTCCCGCGGCGTGCGCGGGCGGTAACGGCCACCGCCTCGGCCACCTCCGAAAGGGTGACTTCACGGTCGGCAAGGCGGGTGCTGACCTTATCAAGGATGGCCACTGCAAGGTTATCCCGCTCAAAGGGCGAGGGGAGCGTAAGGAGAGGTGAGGCTTCATCCCCGCCGAGCAGGTCACGGTAATATTCGATCGGAGAAAGGGTGGCCGAAAAGAGGACGGCAGAGCCCCCGTCCGAAAGCGCGCCTTTTATGACCGAGGCGGGATCAAGGCAGAGCACCTCCAGCTCGGCATCCCCCCCTTCGGTGCGGATAAGACGCAGGCGGAATCCCTCGCCGTAGGCCGAGAAAACGTCAAGTATCGTTTTCATTTCATAGTAAAACGTGCGGATAGCGCGGCGTATTTCCTCTTGGATGCCGCTTCTCCTTGTCAGATCAAGGAGAAGCGAGAGAAATGAAGAAAGGGTAGCGGGAAGCACCTCCGGAAGAGAGGACCGCATTTCTTCTCCCACCGATACGGGGGCAAGAGAATGCAAAAGCGCGAGAAGCTGCGCGCGCGCCGCATGGGCTTGGGAGAAGCTCTCCCCCTCCGGAAGCGAAAGTGCCTCAACAGCCGCCGAGGAGAGCGTAACGGTATAGGTATCCCGCACGCGGTCGGCAAGGTTGTGCGCCTCATCGATCAGGAAGCAGTACCGTCCTCCCACCGCAAAATAGCGGACAAGCCGCACGGCAGGATCAAAGAGATAGTTGTAGTCGCAGATCACAAGATCCGAGAGCATGCTGTAGGAAAGCGAAAGCTCGTGCGGGCAGACGCCGTAGTCCCGCGCCACCCTTGCGATCTCCTCGGGGGTGATGAGCGGAAGAGAAAGTGCAATGAGGGCAGAGGTCGCCTCCTCCATCTTCACATCCTTGCCGCGGCGGCCGCATGGCCGCCCCTCGCGGCAGGGGCGGCCGTGCTCGGGGCAGAGCCGCTCCTTGGAGGCAAGCATCACAGCCCGCAGGGCGCCGTCCTTACCGAGCATGGCCGCCGTTTCACCCGCCATACGCGCGGCCGTCTGCTTGGCGGTGAGATAGAAGATCTTATCGCAATAGCCCTCTCCCATGGCACGCACGGCGGGATAGAGGGTGGATACCGTTTTCCCGATCCCGGTGGGGGCCGAGGCAAAAAGCCGCGTGCCGCGCTTGACGGCACGGTACACCTCCCGCATCAGCTCCTCCTGCCCAAGCCTATGCTCACGGTACGGGAAGCGAAGGGCGCGCATTTTGGGAAGCCGCCTTTTGACACGCGCGATCTCGGAGGAGGCGTACAGCGCAAGCGAGGCGGCCGCCTTCTCAAAAAAGGCCCTGATCTTTTTCGCGGTGGGTGCTTCCTTCTTTTCAAGAAGGGCACCGCTTTCGGGATCGAAATAGGTGATGTGAAGGGTGGGCGCGCCCCCCGCCATATGTGCAAGAAGATATGCCTCGGCACGGGCGGCACGCACAGCGGTTGGGGTGGGGGCTCCGCCCTCGGCAAGAAAGACAAGAAAAAGGGTAGATGCCCTCCCCTCCTTCAAAAGGGCATCCGCCTCCCCCTCAATGCGGAATACATATCCACCAAATTCATAGACGGTAGAGAGGCAGGCACCCTCCTTGGCATAACCGAGCGCCTCCCTTGTATGCTTATCGGCACGGACAGCACCGAGAAGCCCCTCGCCGGGCGAGGTGCCGACATAGCGGAATATGGAAAAGGCGACCATCTCACGGACGCCGAGAACGATCTCTCCGCTTTCTTCGCAATAGCGCACAGCCGCCCCTCCCTTGCTCTTATACTGTATTTATCATTTTAACATAAGGTAACATCCCGTGTCAAGGAGGCGAGCCCTTGACAATGACGCGGCGCGGGTGCTATAATACCCCTGTACTACAAAAGGAGATTTCTCTATGAACAAGCAATTCAGGGGGAGCGCGATGCTCTTGCTTTGCGCCGTCATCTGGGGCCTTGCCTTTTCAGCCCAGGATATGGCGGCAGAGCACGTGCCGGTCTTTACGGTCGGGGCGGTGCGGTCCTTTATGGCCACCGCATTTCTTGCGCTTGCCGTCCTACTCTTTGATAAATTCGAGAAAAACGGGCGCTTCCTTTTTTCGAAGGAGCGGGATCCTCTGCGAAAGCGTGAGATCATCGGGGGGATTGCCTGCGGCTCTGCTCTTGCCGTTGCCTCGGCCCTTCAGCAGGCGGGCATTACACTCTCGGGGCCGAGCAAGGCCTCCTTTATCACCGCGATGTACGTGGTGCTCGTGCCGGTTGCCGGGGCATTCCTCTTCCGCCGCCGCACCCCTCTTTATCTCTGGATATCGGTGATCATTGCGCTTTTGGGTGTCGGGCTGATCACCCTCGGTGAAGAGCTTGTCCCCGCCCTTGGCGATATTCTGCTTCTTCTTTGCGCCGTTTGCTTTTGCGCCCAGATCCTGCTGGTCGATGCCTTCCTGCCGGGCTCGGACGGTATCCGCCTTTCGATGGTGCAGTTTGCCACCTCGGCCGTTCTGAATACGCTGCTTGCCCTCCTGACCGAAGCCTTCTCCTTTGCCGCCATCGGCAAGGCGATCCTGCCCCTTCTTTTCCTCGGCATCATGTCAAGCGGCTGTGCCTATACCCTGCAGATCCTCGGCCAGCGCCATTGCCCGCCCGCGCCCGCCGCCATCCTTATGAGCACCGAATCGCTCTTCGGTGTGCTCGGCGCCGCCCTCCTTGTGGGCGAGGTGCTGTCCTTGCGGGAATATATCGGATGTGCAGTCGTCTTTTTGGCGGTCATACTCTCCCAGCTCCCGATCGGGAAGAAAAAGAAATGAAAAAAGCGCCTTTCGGCGCTTTTTGTTTAGCGGTAAAGGGCTGCCGTTTTCGCTATATAGTCGGCACGCAGCGCATCCTCGCGGTATGCGTTCTCAACGAAATAGCCAAACAGCTTCCTATAATGCTCGTAGTCGTATTCGCAGGTGTACAAATCGGATTTCTCGCGGCGGTCGATCCTTGCGACCTCCTCGCTCCAGTAAGCGACTCTCTCATCAAGCGACATCCCCTCGGTTTTCTTCCACTGGGAGGGATGGAGGGATAGAAGCCTACGCAGGGCCTGCCCCGCCTCATACGCCGCCACAGCATCGGGGGGCAGGGGCCGCTCCCGCCAGCCGGCTGCCAATAGATCGGCAGTCGGGGGGGCAACGGGTAAGCCCTGCGCGGCAAGAAAAATGCGCGCCATCACGGCCTGCCCAAGCTCATTCGGATGGGTGCGGTCCTCCATAAAGAGCGAGGGGCCGCCCATCGCCACAAGCTCCCCTTGCAGGGCCTGCATGGGCGTAAGATAATCAACGGTGCCGGCAAGAGAGCCACCAAGAGCCTCAAGATTTTTACGGTACATACCAAACAGCACGGGGTTTGCCCCCTCGGTCAGAGCCCCCTCGGTTCCCGGTGTCAGCTCATCGCGGCCAACGGCCGAGCAAAGCGTGACGCGGATGCCACGGGAAAGAAGCGCCCGAACCAGATGAACCGTTGCTTCAAGGTGGGTGTCCAGGTGCTTTTGGCGCGCCGCACCGTCCGGCACGAGTCCCGGGCGGTAAAGAGGTGTCCCCATATCGTTGACGCCGAACATCACGACTGCCTCGGTGGGATCGAGCGAAAGAATATCGTCAAGCCGACCAAGGCACTGAACGGCCTTGTCACCGCCGATGCCGACATTGTACACCTGCACGCCAAGCGCAGGCAGATGCGTGCGGTAATATTCCTGGATATAGGCAACCGCCGTGCCGTTGTGGGTGATCGAATCCCCGACCATTGCAACGCGGGCGCCCTTTTGAAAGACGGGTGCGGTCATAGCATATCCTCTTTTCTTAGTTCCCTGCAAGAATTATAGCACACCTCCCTCCCCACTGTCAATCCTTAAAAACGCATCTTTTGAGGGGAAGCCCTTGCTTTTTCGCCCTCGGTGATGTATGATTAAGGAAAAACCGCAAAAGGGGGGTGTCCTATGAAGCCGAGAATGACCTTTGTCACGCTGCTCCTCTTTTTTGAGCTTGCCCTTTCGGTCACGGCCGGGCTTTTTGCGGGCAGTGGGGAGATCTATCCGCGCATCGGGATGCTCGTTGCCCTTCTTCTGCCCCTTCTTTTCCTCCGGCGCGCCCCCATCGGCACACCGCCCATCGGCTTTGCCGTTAAGGATCGCCGCGCGTGGCTCTTTCTGCTTCTTCTCCCCCCCTTCGTGCTCCTGACCGCTGCCACCTCGCTCGGCTTTTCGGCTCTTTCTCGCCTGCTCGGTATTCCGCTTACCGGGGTCGTGCCTATGTCGGTGCCGCTGCTTGCCATTCTATTCGATGCCCTGATCCCCGCCCTTTGTGAGGAGCTTTTCTGCCGCGGTGCGCTCTTTTCGGTCCTGCGGCCGATGGGACGGCGCGGGGCTATCCTCGGCTCTGCCCTCCTTTTTGCCCTAATGCACGCAAACCTTGCACAAATACCCTACGCCTTTGTTGCCGGGGTCTTGCTCGGGGCGCTTTACGAGCTTTCGGGCTCGCTTCTCCTCCCCATTCTTTTTCACCTTGCAAACAACCTTTTCTCGATCCTTCTCCATTATGGCCTACCGCTCCCTCTTTTCTTTATCCTTCTCGGTGCGGCAAGCGCGGTAGCCATCCCTCTTTTTATCCTGCTTGCAAGGCGCCTTTCCATGAAGCCGCCAAGGCGTGAGGCGCCCCCTCACTCCTTTCTGCGGGAATTCTTCCTTTCTCCGCTTCTTCTCTATATCGCCGTTATCCTGACCTTTACCTTTTTCTGAGGTGGACTATGAACCAACAAGAGCTTGACATTTTTTATATGCAACGGGCGCTTGAGCTTGCCCGTATGGCGGCCGAGGAGGATGAGGTGCCTGTCGGCGCGCTCATCGTCTATGACGGAAGGATCATTGCCGAGGCGCGCAACCGCCGCGAGGCAGACAAGCTGGCCACCCACCACGCCGAGATCCTGGCGATCGAGGAGGCCTGCCGCGTACGTGGCGGCTGGCGGCTGCCCGACTGCACGCTTTATGTGAGCCTTGAGCCCTGCCCGATGTGCGGCGGCGCCATCGTCAATGCCCGCCTGCCGCGCGTGGTATTCGGCACCTACGACCGCCGCGCAGGTGTCTTCGGCGGTGTGACCGATCTCAACACGCTCCCCCTTAACCACCGCCCCGAGGTCGTGGGCGGCGTGCTTGCCAAGGAGGCGGCCGCCATCCTCAGCGACTACTTCAAAAGGAAGCGGTAAAGCCGCTCTTTTTCGCACATTTGGTAAAGAATACATTACAAAAGAGGCGTTTTGTCCCGAACGTCTCTTTTCTTTTGCGCTTTAAAATGAGGGCTTGCAATACGCGCGGAAATGTGATATCATATAAAGTATGAAATTAGAATATCTTGAATGCGGAAAAATCCTGGCGCCCCACGGTGTACGCGGAGCCCTCAGGATCGAGGCGTGGTGTGACTCGCCCGCGGTGGCCGCCGCCCTCCCCACGCTCTACTTTAAGTCGGGCGATGGGGCATACACGGGCAGACGTGTCCTCCGGGCCTCCTTGCACAAGGGCGGGGTCCTTGCCACGCTTGAGGGGATCACATCTCCCGAGGAGGCGGCACATCTTCGCGGTGTGACGGTATATGCAAAAAGGAGCGACCTTGACCCGGATGGGACAAGGGTCTTTCTTGCCGAAACGGTCGGGCTTGCTGTCCTTCATGCAGAGGACGGCAGACTGCTTGGCAGGGTAAAGGAGGTCGATACCTCCCGCAAGACCGCCCTCTACATCATCAAGACCGAGGGGGGCGAGGTCATGCTGCCCGCCGTTTCCGAATTTGTAAAGGAGATCGATCTTGCGCGTGGCATGCTCGTCACGCCGATTTCGGGTTTTTTCGATGAGATTTGAGATCATGACACTCTTTCCCGAGCTGCTTGATACCTTTCTTTCTTACAGCATTCTCGGGCGGGGAGTAAAGAACAGCTGCTTTTCCTACGGCCTTCACAATATCCGCGATTTTTCGGAAAACAAGCACCGCAACGTGGACGATACGCCCTACGGCGGCGGTGCGGGCATGGTGATGGCCGCACCACCGATCGTATCCTGCTTCCGCCATATCGTAAAGGACGCGCCCGAGGGCGAAAGGCGCAAGGTGGTGTACCTTTCGCCGCGCGGACGGATGTTTGACCAGAGTGTGGCAAGCGAGCTTGCGACCTATGACCGCCTTGTAATCCTTTGCGGGCATTACGAGGGGGTGGACGAGCGCGCGATCACCGCGATCGGGGCCGAGGAGCTTTCGATCGGCGATTACGTGCTCTCGGGCGGAGAAACCGCCGCGTGTGTGGTTTGCGATGCGGTAGCCCGCCTTTTGCCCGGTGTGCTTGCCGAGCCGATCGCTTATGAGGAAGAAAGCATTGCCTCGGGGCTGCTTGAATATCCGCAATACACCCGCCCGCTCCTCTTTGAGGGCGAGGCCGTGCCCGAGATCCTGCTTTCGGGACACCATGAGAACATCAAGGCCTGGCGCCAGGAAAGGGCGCTTGCCCTGACGAAGGAGCGCCGCCCCGATCTTTACGAGGCCTACCTTCTTCTGCACCCCGCACCGCCGCCGAAGAAATCACGGCGAAAAAAAGAACATACCGAGAATGACGTGACCTGATTAGGAAAGGAGGAGCGCCATGAAAAAAGAAGCATCAAGCCGCGATGTGGCGCTCGGCCGTCTTTGTCGCCGCGAAAGCATACGCCGCCGCACCACCCGCCTTCTCTGCCTTTGGCAGAGCTCCCCTCTTTATCGGCTGATGCGCGCCTACCGTGAGGTGGTGGCGGCAACCCCCCTGCACGCCTTTTCTCTCTTTCTTGCACCGCTTGGGCTTGCCGCCCTTTTCCGCTGCCTTCTTCTGCCGCTCTTGACCGATGACTTTGTGCTTCTCCCCTGGGATGCCTTTGCGGGCATTGTGCTTTCGCTCGTTTCCTTTCTTCTCTCCTTCTATCACGCGCCCCTCTCCCGCGCCGCGGCGAGCGATTCGATCCTCTCCCGTCTTCTCTTTGATACCCTGGCACTCCCCCGTCCCTACGTAACGGAAAGGCGCGGGCTCCCGTGGTGGCTCCTGCTTCCCGCCGGGCTCGGCTTTGGTGTGCTCTCGGTCTTTGTATCCCCCCTGCTTCTTCTTGGGATCCTCACGGCAAGCGCCCTCTTTCTCCCTGCGCTTGAGGTGCCCGAGGTTTCGCTGGTCCTTGTGGGAATTCTCTTTCCCTTTACCGGGCTTCTCAGCTCTCCCCTCCTTCTTCTTACCGTTCTTGTGCTGTTTGCGCTCTTCTCGTATCTTCTCAAGCTTGCGGTCGGAAAGCGGCACATCTCCATTTCGCTTGGGGATCTTTTCGTCCTGCTTTTCTCCTTGACCATTCTCTTTACGGGGCTTTTCACTCCCTCGGGCGCAGATGGAAGCATTTCGGGCTTTACGGCCGCGGTGCTTGCGATGGGCGGTTATTTCCTTGCCGCCAATCTTTTGCGTACCCGCAGAACCATTCTGCTTCTTTCCCGCGGTCTGCTTTCGGCCGGTACGGTGCTCGGCATACTCGGCATCCTTCTCGGTGCTGTCAGGCTTTCCTCTCCCACGCTTGACTCTGCCGGCTTTCTTTTCCACCTTACCGAGGGCATCCGTGCGATCACGGGCGAATCCTTCTCGGCCTATCTTCTGCTTCTTTTCCCGCTTGCCTTCGGTCTTGCGGGCATCTCACGCCGCCACCTTTTTGAATCGCTGCCTACCCTGCTTCTCTTGCTCGCAGCCCTTGCCTTGACCCTTTCGCCCGCCACCTATCTTGCGGCGATCCTTTCGCTTGTCGTCTTTTTCGTGGCCGCGCGTGTCCCCTTCCGTGGGATCGCGCTCGTGTCCTTCCTGCTTTTTGCCGTATTACCGATCGGCTTTGCTCTTGTGCCCGCCTCTTTCATAGACACGGTCGCGCCGCACCTGGCCTTCTTAGGGCTTGACGGTGCGCTGCCCGCCGCCTTTATGCAATTCCGTGAGGGGCTCCTTCTCATCAAGGCGCACCCGCTCGGCATCGGCGCAGGCCTTTTCGAGCTTCCCTCTCTCTATCTCGGGATGGTGCTTGAATCCGGGGTGGCAGCCCTCGTCCTCTTCCTTGCCGCACTTTATTCCTCCCTGCGGCGCGGGCTTGTGCAGTCGAACGATCGGGCATCCCGCCCTCTGCGATATCTCTCCGCCGGGGTGGCCTCCGGCCTTCTTGCGCTCCCTGTCAACGGCATGCTTGAAAACGGCTTTGCCGACCGGCGCGTGCTCTTCCTCTTCTTCCTGCTTCTCGGCCTTCTTACGGCGATCGGCCGTACGGCGGGGGAGGAAAAAAGCCTTTACCTTGATCAGCCTGCCGAGCCGCGGCTTGCCTCTCTTGAGGTGCGCGTTTCAAGAGAAACCGGGCACAGGTGAACAGTTTTTTGAAAAACCACTTGCTTTTTGTGTGTCTTATATGATATAATAAGCGTACAAAGTTAAACGAATGAGGTGAACCGTATGGTATCTCGCAACGTCACGATTAAAAACTCCCAGGGGCTTCACGCACGGCCTGCCACCTTCTTTATCCAGAAGGCAAACTCCTATAAGTCCTCCATCTGGGTGGAAAAGGGCGACCGCAGGGTGAACGCGAAAAGCCTGCTTGGCGTTCTTTCCCTTGCTGTCACGCAGGGAATGGAGATCACGCTGATCGCAGACGGCACCGATGAAAACGGCGCGCTCTCGGGTCTTGCCGATCTCCTTGAAAACGGTCTTACCGACTAAACAACACACAAAAGGCAGTTGGGTGGTACACCACCGACTGCCTTTTTGAAACGGAGTGGGCCTATGATGAAGGAAAGGCTTGCCGAGCTGCGGAAAAAGGCAGCCGCCCTGCCCGCAGAGCCCGGCATTTATATCATGAAGGACCGCGAGGGAAAGGTCATCTACGTTGGAAAATCCCGCGCCCTTCGCAACCGCGTGGGCAGCTATTTCGTTGGCACGCACCGGGGTAAGACCGAGCGGATGGTGGCCGCGGTATATGACTTTGATACCGTTCTCTGCCAAAGCGAGATGGAGGCCTTAACGCTTGAAAACGCCCTCATTAAGCAGCATGCGCCCTATTACAACATCAAGCTGAAGGATGCAAAATCCTATCCCTACCTGAAGCTGACAAGCGAGCCCTATCCGCGCGTTACGATCACGCGCGACCGCCGTGGGGAGGGCGAATATTTCGGTCCATATCCCGGTATGTCCGAGGCAGCAGCCGCCCTTGAGGCGGTCAAAAAGGCCTTCCTCCTGCCGACCTGCCGCCGCCGCTTTCCCGATGAGATCGGAAGGGAGCGCCCCTGTCTTTACGCCGACATGGGGCAGTGCATGGCGGTCTGCCGCGGAGGCATCACAGAGGAGGCATACGCCGCGACCGTGCGCCGCGTAAGACGGGTGCTTTCCGGGAAGATCGGCGAGGCGGTCGCCGAGCTTACGGCCGGCATGCACCGCGCCGCCGAGGAGGAGCGCTTTGAGGAAGCGGCCCGCCTGCGTGACACGGTGGCCGCCCTCGGCCGCCTGCGCGACAAGCAGCGCGTGGTGGGGGATGCAAGCGTTGACTGTGATGCGATCGCCATCCACCGCGAGGGCGAGGGAGGAGTGCTTTCCCTCCTCTCGGTACGCGAGGGGACCCTGCTTTCCAAGCGTGATTATCCCTTTTCGGGCGGCCTTACCGAGGGGCCGGACGCCCTCTTTACCTTTCTTGCGGATCTTTACGGTACGGGAAGCATCCCGCGCGAGATCCTGCTTGATTTCCCTGCCGATGAGGAGGCGCTCCTTGAATTTTCCGACACGCTTTCCTCTCTTGCGGGGCGGCGCATCCGCGCCCTTTGCCCGGTGCGGGGAAAAAAGAAGAGCCTTTGCGCCATGGCACGCCAGAACGCCCGCCTGAGCTTTTTGCGCCGCGCGGCCGACCGCGAGGTGCGTGAGGGGGTAGCCGTACGGCTTGCTTCTCTTCTCTCGCTTGAGGTGGTGCCCGAGCGGATCGAGGCCTTTGATATTTCGGAGATCGGAAATGAGGAGATCACCGCCTCCATGGTCGTCTTTTCGGAAGGAAAGAAAAAGACCGCCGATTACCGTCTTTTCCGCATGAAAACGACAAGCAAAATGGATGACTACGCCTCTATGCGCGAGGCGGTCGGCCGCCGTCTTTCCCATATTGGGGACGGTACAGCCTCGCTCGGTGAGCGCCCCGACCTCATTCTTGTGGATGGGGGGCGCACCCAGGTGAAGGCCGCACGTGAGGCCATGGCCGCAGCAGGAGTGGAGCTCCCGCTTTTCGGCATGGTGAAGGACGAGTATCACAAGACAAGGGCGCTGACAGACGGCGAGGGAGAGATCAGCATCGCCACCGACCGCGGAATCTATCAGCTTATCTATACGATGCAGGAGGAGGCCCACCGCTTTGCCGTAAGCAGTGTAAGGCGGGCAAAAAGCAAGAGCCTGCGCCGTACGGCGCTTCTTGATATCCCCGGCATCGGACCGAAGAAGGCACAGCTGCTCCTTACGCATTACGGGAGCCTTGCCAGGATCAAGCGCGCCGATGCGGGCTCGCTTGCGGCCGTCCCCGGGATCGGGGAGGCGGATGCACGCCGCATTGCGGCATATTTTGAGAAGGAGACCGAGGACAAATGATGCGGATCATTACCGGCAGTGCGCGCGGCGTACGCCTTGACACCTTAGAGGGGAATGCCACCCGCCCGACCTCCGAAAGAGTCAAGGGCGCCATCTTTTCCTCCTTGCAGTTCCTGATCGAGGGGCGGCGCGTGCTCGACCTCTTTGCAGGCTCGGGGCAGATGGGGCTTGAGGCCCTCTCGCGCGGGGCTTCATCCTGCACCTTTGCGGATGCATCTCCCGAGGCCATTGCCATCGTAAAGGAAAACGCCAAAAAATGCGGCTTCTTTGACCGCTCCCGCTACCTGATCAGCGATTACCGCAACGTCATCCGCAAGGCACAGGAGAAGGGGCTTTACGACCTTATCTTCATCGACCCGCCCTATGCAAGCGATGCGGCAGGTGATGCCGTATTGCGGATCCTTGAGGCCGGCCTTGCCGACCGAGGGGCGCTCTTCGTCCTGGAAAGCGGAAAGCCGGATCCTCTTGCCACCCTGCCCGCGGGGCTTACCCTGCGTAAGGCGGCACGCTATTCGGTTTCCTATATCACGATCTACGAGTGGGAGGGATAAGATGCGTGCCTTGATGCCCGGGAGCTTTGACCCCATCACACGCGGCCACCTTGCGATCATTGAGGCGGCGGCCGCGCGCTTTGACTGCGTGACGGTCGGGGTCTTTATCAACCCGGATAAGAAGGGGCTTTTCCCCTATGATGTGCGGCTTGAGCTTATCCGCCTTGCCACCGCCCACCTTAAAAACGTGGAGGTCATCTTCTCAAGCGGCATGGTGGCCGATGTTGCAAAAGAGGGCGGATACGACTGCATCGTAAAGGGCGTACGCTCGGAGGCCGACCGCGCCTACGAGGAGGAAATGGCCGCCTACAACCTTAAAAGGGGGGGCGTTCCGACAGAGCTGCTTGCGGCAGAGGAGGCGCTTCTTGCGGTATCCTCCACCGCCGTGCGCGGCGCGCTTCTCTCGGGGGATACTGCAGCGCTTTCTGCCTTGCTCCCCGAAAAAATTCTGAAAGACACCCTACTTGCCTATCAAAGGCTTTGATACCCCCTTGCACACACGAGGTGGCCGTGCTATAATAGACCTATATCCCGAAAGGAAAAAGCACACATGACGCATGAAGAAGCGCTCCGCGAGGTGCCCCTTTCCCGCGAGGAGATCTTTAAGGGGAAGATCGCACATCTTGTGCGCGACACCGTCCGTATTCCGAACGGGCAGGAGGCCACGCGTGAGGTGATTTTGCATAATGGGGCGGTGGCCATCCTGCCGCTTTTTGAGGACGGCACGGTCCTCATGGAATACCAGTACCGCTATCCGATGGGGCGGGTCGTATATGAGATCCCCGCGGGCAAGCTTGACTCGCCCGAGGAGGATACAAAGGAGGCCGCCGCGCGCGAGCTGCGCGAGGAAACCGGCTATACGGCAGAGCGGCTCACCTCGCTTGGGTGGTATATCCCATCCCCCGCCATTCTCGGCGAGCGGATCGAGCTGTTTTTGGCCGAGGGGCTCACCCCCGGCAAGGACGATCCGGATGAGGATGAGCTTTTGCTTTTAGAGCGCCGCCCGCTGACCGAGCTTTGCAGGATGGTGGCAAACGGGATCATTGAGGACGGCAAAACGCAGGCCGCCCTCTTCAAAACGCTGATGCTGAAAAGAGGTTTTCCGCAATGAAGGACTATCTTCTGCCGCCCGGCGGCAGCTTTTACAAGGCCAACCTGCACACCCACACCACCGTGTCGGACGGGTTGATGACCCCGCTTGAGGTGAAAGAGGCCTACCGCGCGCGCGGCTACTCGGTCGTTGCCTTTACCGACCATGACGTGATGGTGGACCACTCGGAGCTTTCGGACGGGGATTTCCTTGCCCTGCGCGGCTGGGAGATCTCGGTGGACGATACCGAGGAGGCGTGTTCAAAGCGCCGCAAGACCTATCACCTTTCGCTCATCGCCGAAACCCCCGAGGCCGAGCGCCAGGTATTCTTCAACAGGAATATTCATTTCCGCGGCAATGCGGGAAGCTATGCGGACTCGGTCTTAACGACAGGAGAGGCGGTGTACAGCTACCGCTACTCCGCCCACTTCGTAAACCGCCTGATCCGTGCGGCAAAGGCGGCCGGCTTTATGGCGATCTACAACCATCCGCGCTATTCGCTCCAGACGGGGGAGGACTATCTTCCGCTTGAGGGCCTGCTCGGTATGGAGGTCTATAACGGCGCCTCCATGTCCTGGGGCTTTGCCGATGACGGCAATACGGCAAGCTACGAGAGAATGCTCCGCAAGGGAAACCTCTCGCTCCTTCCGATCGCGGCGGACGATTGCCATACAAGGCTCGCCTATGAGGAGGGGGGCGAGCTCTTCTCGGGCTTTGTGATGATCAAGGCACCCTCTCTTTCCTATACCGACATCACCTCGGCCCTAAAGAACGGTGACTGCTATGCATCAAGCGCCCCCGAGATCCTTGATCTTTATGTCGAGGACGGAAGGGTCTGTGTCCGGTCAAGCCGCGTGCGCGAGATCCTTTACCGCACCGACCACCGCGGGGCCGAGCGCCGCGTATCGCAAAAGGGGCTTACGGGTGCCGACTTCAAGATCGATGCGAACACCCTCTATTTCCGCCTTGAGCTTGTGGACTTTGACGGCAGGCGCGCTGTCACACGCGCATACGATGCAAGAAAATACCTGAAATAAAAAACGGCGGGAGCAAGCCCCCGCCGCCAGGGTAAAAAAGAGCGGTACGCATTTTGCGTACCGCTCTTTTTTGCTATATAGGATCGCCCATCAGGGGTTCAGTCTGTTGGGGCCGCGGAACAAGAACATGGCATCCTTGATCGGAAGGCCGGTCAGGAGCATGGTAAGGCGGTCAACCCCGATGCCGAAGCCGCCGTGGGGAGGACAGCCGTAACGGAAGAACTCGGTATAGAACTTCACGTCCTCGCCAAGCCCCTTTTCGGCCGCCTGGGCGCAAAGCACGTCATAGCGGTGCTCGCGCTGGGCACCGGTGGTGATCTCCACACCGCGCCAGATAAGGTCATAGCCCTTGGGCACGCCGTTTTCGTCCCGCATATGGTAGAAGGCGCGCTTTTCGGCCGCGTAATCGGTAATAAAGAGAAATTCGTGACCGAAAAGGTCAAGCGAGAGCTTGGCGGTCAGGTGCTCGGCCTCGGTGGTGAGGTCGCCCTCCTCGCCTGCCGGGCACTCGTAGCCGTACCTTTCCTTGAGGGCGGCATAGACGTCCGCAAGCTTCATACGCGGGAAGGGCAGGGTGGGCACCACGACCGGAAGGCCGAAGGCCGCCTCGATCGCCTCGCCGTACTGCTCCTTTACCGCCGTAAGGGCGGCGGTGAGCATCTCCTCCTCCATCCTCATGACGTCCTCATGGGAATCGATGTAGCTGAATTCAAGGTCAAAGCCGGTGAACTCGGTGGTATGCTTGTTCGTGAAGGACTTTTCGGCACGGAAGACCGGGCCGGTTTCAAAGATCCGCTCAAAGCCGGAGGCCATGGCCATCTGCTTATAGAACTGCGGGCTCTGGGCAAGATAGGCCTTGCGGTCAAAATAGGTAAGCTCAAACACGTCCGCCCCGCTTTCGGAGGCCGCGCCGATCAGCTTCGGCGTATGGATCTCGATAAAGCCGCGCTCAACAAGGAACTGCCGCATGGCGTTCACAAAGGCGGTCTGCACGCGGAACATAAGGAGATTCTTCTCGGTCCGCAGGTCGATCCAGCGGTAGTCAAGGCGGGTATCGATGTTGGCATCCGGGCCGATCGGAATGGCGGCAGCCAGCGAATCCACCGTCATGGTATCGGGCAGCATCTCGCGGCCGCCGAGCTTGACGTATTCGTTCTCTACAACCGTCCCCTCGACCGTGATGACCGATTCAAGCATCAGGGTGTCCACCACCGCGGCGATCTCGGGCATCTTCTCCTTCTCCACCGTCAGCTGGAGCTTACCCGTCACATCACGGATCACAAGAAAGGCCATCGTGCGCTTGTTGCGGATGTTCTCAACAAAGCCGCGGATGCGGCAGGGGGTGCCCGGTACAATATCCTTAATATAAGTCCTCGTCATGGTTTGTCCTCCAACAGTATGTTCTTCTTTATTGTATCGCGTTCCGGCTCGAAAATCAAGAGGGGGAACGGCTTTTTTCTTTATTCTTTACCGCAAGGAAAGAGGATGTCCGCGCGCGAAAGAAGAAGCAAGAGCCCCTCCTCCGCGGTTTTTACCGGGAGCGTGCATCCTGCGGCCACCCTGTGTCCGCCACCGCCAAAGGAGGCGCAAAGGGATGCGGCATCCGCCCCTGTTGTACGCAGAGAAAGACGCACCGTGCCGTCCGCACGCTCCCTGATGACGGCAGCCACCTCAACACCCTCTCGGGTGCGGAGGGTATCAATGACCGCATCAAAGTCGCCTTCACGGCAGCCAAGCGGCGCAAGCGCCGCCCTTGGCACGCAAAGCACGGCCATACGCCCACCGTAATAGATCGCCGCGTTCAGGACGGTATAGGAGATCGCGGTAAGCTCACCCACCGTGCGGATATCGAAAAGGCGGCGGGAGATCTCGGGCGCATCGATCCCGCTCCCGACAAGTGCCGCTGCGGCACGGTGGGTGGCAGGGGTGACGTTTTTAAAGCGGAAGCTGCCGGTATCCGAGGCGATCGCCGCATAAAGCGGTCGGGCGATCTCGGGGGCAAGCGCACAGCCACCTCGGTCCGAGAAGAGGTCGTAGAGCACCTCACCCACCGCCGAGGCATCGGGGCAGATGTAATGGGGCGAGAAGGGTGTCGAGAGGGCGTGGTGATCAATGGCGATCACGGTATCCGCCTCCTCAATAAGGGGTGTGGCCGCACCCGCCTGCGAAAGCGAGGCAACGTCCACCGTCACGATTTCGCGGGGCGTACCCGAGAAAAGGGGACAGCCCTCGCCAAGAAAGGCAAGCCTTGCCGGGATACCGTCCGGCGACAGAAGGCCGGCGGCGATCCCGTGGGATCGGAGATATAGGACGGTGGCCACCGCACTGCCGATGGCATCTCCGTCCGGATTGCGGTGCGGAATGACGGCAGGCGAGGTGAGGGACAAGAGCGCCTCCATCAGCTCCTCCTTTGAAAGGGCGCGGATCTCCTTATTCACCGTCTTCCCCTCCGTCCTCCTTTTTGGATGCGCCGATCTCATCCAGGATCCGCGCGATCCTTGCGCCGTGCTCGATCGAGCCATCGGCATAAAAGAGAAGCTCGGGTGTGATACGAAGGTTCAGCGTCATGGCCAGATGGCGGCGCAGCATCCCCTGGGCGGCGCGCAGGCCCTCGCCCGCGGCCTCCTTATCTCCGAGCGCCGAATAATAGATGCGTGCCACCTTCAGATCAGGGGCTACCTCGGCACGGGTGACCGACACAAAATTGTCAAGAATACGGGGGTCGCGCGCATCGCGCAGGCAGATCGCCAGCTCCTTGGCAACGGCATCGTTGATACGGCCACGTCTGTAATTTGGCATATTGTTTCTCCTTTTCGGAATTTTTTAACGTCCTATGGGGCAAGGGATATCCTCTTTACCTCACCCTTCGGCAATGCGCCCGTGAGGGCCTTATGCCGCAGAATAAAGTCCTCGGCCGAATCGGTCACACGGTATTCGGTCCTGCCACGGCCAAGGGGGGAAAGCGTTTTCGCAAGCCGCCCGGCCGCCGCGGCGCCACAGTCTATGAGTGCCGATCGCGGAAAAAGGCGGGCAATATGAAGGGAAAGCCAGGGGAAATGGGTACAGCCAAGCAGGATCGCCTCCGGGCGCTCATCAAGAAGGGGGGCAAGATAGCGAGAGGCGACAAGGGCGGGCACAGGATCTCCTTCTCCCGAAAAGCCGCACTCGGCAAGCGCCACAAAAAGCTGACAGGCAATCTCCTTTACGCTTGCCCCCGGGCGGCGGGCGGTGATCCTCTCTTTAAAGTAGCCCGAGCGTACGGTGGCCTCGGTGGCAAGAAGGGCGATCCGCCCCTCCTCTGCCCTCTCAAGGGCGGTATCGATCCCCGCATCGGCCACCCCCATCACGGCAAAGGGATAGCGGCCCTTAAGGCTTGGCAGCGCCACGGTCGAAACGGTGCCGCAGGCAACAAGCACCGCCTCGGGAGAGAGGGTGGCAAGATAGTCAAGCGCCTCACGTGCATAGGAAAGGACAGTGGGGGCTGAACGGCTGCCGTACGGCACGCGCGCGGTATCGCCAAGATAAAGGATATCGGCACAAGGCAAAAGCGCGCGGAGGGCGAAAAGGGCGGTAAGACCGCCGACACCGCTGTCGTAAACGCAAACCATACTTTACAAATGGGCGTTTTGGAGCAGGACGTCCACCACTTTTTCAAGCGACAGGCCGGCCGCGGCAAGAAGGCGCGGGTACATACTGACATCGGTAAAGCCCGGCATCGTATTGATCTCGTTAAAAAGGATCTCCTCTCCGCGGACAAAGAAATCCACCCTGGCAAGCCCACGGCAGCCGAGTACACGGAAGAGGGTGTGCCCTGCCTCCGCCACACAAGCGCGCAGGTGGGCGGAAAGGCGGGCGGGGATAAAGATGCGCGAGGTCTTTTCGATATACTTGGTATTGTAGTCATAAAAGGCGGCGCCGGGATCGATCTCACCCACCAGCGTGCCAAAGAGGCTGTCCCCCCTTTCAAGGATGGCAAGCTCGACCTCGGCCCCCTGCACGTATTCCTCGCACAGCGCACGCCGATCATACGAAAGGGCGGTAGAAAGGGCAGACGGGAGCTCGGAGGGCAGATCCACACGCGCAGCCCCCACAGAGCTGCCGAGGGTGGCAGGCTTCACAAAGAGCGGATAGCCAAGCTCGGCACCGATGCGCGCATAAAGAGAAGCATCCCGCCCCTCATCCTGCGAAACGGTCACAAAGCGCGCGGTCTTGATGCCGGCGGCCATGGCTAACTGCTTGGCAAGCGGCTTATCCATGCCGAGCGCGCCTGCCGTGGGCGGACAGCCCACATACGGGATCCCGAGAAGCGAAAGAAGCGCCGCAACCCCACCGCCCTCACCGAGCCCGCCGTGCAAAAGCGGGAAAACGGCATCGGCAGGGATTCTGCCCGCCTCCGTCATAAGCGCACCGAGGGAGGGGTCAAGCCAAACGGGGGTTGCCCCCGTTTGCCATTTGTCGGCCTCGATCGCAAGCGGATCGGCAGAAGAAAGATACCACCCGCCGCGGCGGTCAATGCCCACGGGATAGACGGTGTGGCGGGCGGAAAGCGCGGGGAGAAGTGCGGCGGCAGAGCGGAGCGAGATCTCATATTCCTCGCCGACTCCGCCAAAGAGTAAAACGGCATTCACATGCATCACCTCGCGCCATTGTATGCACGCGGGCGAAAAAGGGTGCTTCAGCGCGTAAGGAGAGCACCGCGGAAGCGGCCGCCGTAATCGTAGTATGGCGCAAAGGAAAGGCCGGCATCCCGTGCAAGAGCTGCCATTGCCTCCTCTTGATCATAGCCGCATTCGAAAAGGAGAAAGCCTCCCTCAAAAAGACGGTCCTTAAGCGTGATGAGGCGGCGGTAAAAGAGTAGCCCGTCAGGGCCGCCGTCAAGGGCCATTTTCGGCTCGTGCAAAACCTCGGGAGAGAGCGTTTTCAGCACTTCACTTTCGATATAGGGGGGATTTGACAGAATGGCATCAAAGGAGCCGCACGGCAGATCCCCATCCGAAAACACGTCCCCCACCGAGAGCGTAAGACGGTCAAGGACGCCAAGACGGCGCGCATTCTCCTCTGCCACCGCGAGCGCGGCGGGAGAAAGATCAAGGGCGTGTGCCGTGGTATCGGGGCGCTCTGCGAGCAGCGTAACGGCAATGGCACCGCTGCCTGTGCAAAGGTCAAGGAAGCGCGCGCCGCGCGCAAGGCGGGATACGGCAAGCTCACAAAGCCGCTCGGTATCGGCGCGGGGAATCAGACAGTCGGCCGTTACCTTCAGGACGCTGCGGTAAAAGGGGGCTTCCCCAAGGATGTAGGCAAGCGGCTCACGCGCAAGGCGGCGGCGGACCGCCTCCTCAAGGGGGGGGCTTGCCAGCTCGGGGTCGGTACCGAGGAGCGCGGCATCCGAAAAGCCGCCGTAATGCGAAAAGAGTATGCGCGCTTCGGGATCGGCCTCCTCGATCCCCGCCGCAAGAAGACGCGATCTAAGCTCGGAGAGCTTCATTCGGCATCCCCCTCATCCAAAGCATCCTCGGCGGCCGTTCCCCCCTCATCGCGAAGGGCGGCACGGTCAAGCTCGGGAAACTCCTCAATCAGCGCATAGCGGAGCGAAAGCAGGGCGACCTCCAGCTGGGCATCATCCGGCTCTCTTGTGGTGATGCGCTGCATAAGAAGGCCGGGATATGAAAGAATACGGACAAGGATGCCGTCATGCTTGCCCGCATAACGGATGAACTCAAAGCCGACCCCCACCACGAGCGGGAGCAGGAGAATGCGGATCACAGTGTAAAGTATCGTTGGCAAATTAGGAAAAACTGCGTTGATGGCGAAGCCGATCAGAACGCCGAGCAGGATCATGACAAACATAAAGGAGGTGCCGCAACGGGGGTGGAAGCGCGAATATTTCCTTGCGGCGGCCGGTGTCAGCTCATCCCCCGCCTCATAGCAGGCAATGCTCTTATGCTCGGCGCCGTGGTACTGGAAGGTGCGGCGAATGTCCTTCATCAGCGAAACAAGAAGGAGATAGGCGATAAAGATGAGGATCTTGAAAACCCCCTCGATCGCACTCTTGAGGTGACCGAAGGAAATGCCGGCAAGACTCTCGATCCACCCTGCGGCAAGCCGCGGCAGGGCGAGAAACAGAAGGACGGCAACCACAACACCCAAAATGCCCGCCACCACCATCAAAACGTCAAAGAAGCGGACGCCGAGGCGCTTTTTGAAGGCCTTTTCAAAACGGCTCTCCTCCTCCACCGCACCCATCATATCGGCCGAGGCGGTAAGGCAGGCATAGCTGAGGATCAGCGACTCAATAAACGCGACCACCCCACGCAGGATCGGCAAGCGAAGGAGCTTATACTTATCGCGCACAGAGGTGGCCTTTTTTTCTCTGACCGCAAGGCTTCCGTCCTCGCGGCGGCAGGTGACGGCGCAAAGGTCCCCTGCGCGCATCATCACGCCCTCCAGAACGGCGGCGCCCCCTACCCTGCCGAGGCGGGGATTCTTCTTTTCCTCTTTCATCGCGGCTTGCTCCTTTCGAAAAATCGGTGCTTTTATCATAGTAGTATAACACAAATAAAGAGAAATGAAAAGGGGGGAGCGCAAAAAAATGAAAAAAGGACGCAGATCGCGTCCTTTTCCTTTAAGATCAAGCGGGGTAAAGCCCCTCCTCGGTCATTTTGCGGATCGCCGCCCTCACGCCCTCGGCATCCTCGCGGTAGGTAACGCCGTACCAGCGCTCGGGCGTTTGCAGCACACGGTAACGCGCCCCCCTCTCGCGGATGGCGCGGTCCACCACCCCGGGGAGATAAAACTCGCTCTTCATGGGATCGGGCATCTCGCGAAGGAAGCGGCAGAAATCGCTCTCCAGCGCCGAGAAGATATCGGTGCCGAAGCCCCAAAGATTCATTGAAACAATCGTATCAAGCGGAATACCGCTGTTTTTATCAAGCGCAGTATGCTCGACAACCCCCGCAAGGTATCCGTCCTCCACCGTGCAAACGCCGCGGCTCACAGTGCCCGACTCGGTCAGTGTATTGCCAAGGGCAAAGCCGACAAGCGACTCGGGAGAGGGGGTGAGGAGCTGCTCATGCACAAGGCGGAAGGAGGCCGGGCCGTAATAATCGTCTGCATTAATGACGGCAAAGGGTGTCGTGACCGCCTCTCTTGCCGAAAAGACGGCATGCCCCGTGCCCCAGGGCTTGACCCTGCCCGTGGGGTACTGAAAGCCGGCGGGCAGATCCCCCGGCAGCTGATGCACGTACGCAACGTCAATCAGCTTCTCAATACGGCGCCCGACCACCTCGCGGAAGTCGGCCTCGTTTTCCTTTTTCACGATCAGGACGACCTTGTCAAAGCCCGCCCTTACGGCATCATAAACCGAATAATCGATAATCACCTGGCCCGAGGGACCGAGGGGTGCCATCTGCTTAAGCCCCCCAAAGCGGCTGCCCATGCCGGCGGCCATGATCAAGAGTGTCGTACCGTTTTTCATCGGGAATACTCCTTCATTCTTTTTTTACGGTATGCCTTCTTTCAGTATAGCACAACGCCAAAGAAAAAGCAAGCCTGCCTTTTCCGAACGCGGCCCTCAAAAGTAAAAATGCAATAAAATCGGCCGTTCTCCTTGTATAAACTGTTAAAAATACGTCTGCCCCCTTGACAAGAGGCGGGAAGGTCTATATAATTATTCTATAAGCCGTGCGCGCTATGCGCGTACGTGTATGCAGGTAATATTGAAGGGCGTTGCCCCTTCCGTGTTATAACTACCAACAAACGAAAGGAAACACCATGAAAAAAACTGCAAGACTCCTGGCCCTTCTTTTGGTTGCCATCATGTGCTTCTCTCTGCTTGCCTCATGCGGCGGTGGCGGTGATGACTCCACCACGACCGGCAACGGTGGTGGCAACGAGGGAGATTTGAATTTCTCGGATACCGAGGTCAACATCTGGTACAACGACTACGTGACGGCTACGATGACCGCGGCGGGAGCCGGCAACTCGCTCATGCTCCTCAAGGGGCCTGACGATTATGCCGAAACCTCGCGCGCTGACTACCGTGCCGCTTACGACCGCCAGCAGGAGGTGGCAGCCGCCCTCGGCCTCACCCCCGGCGTGAACCTCAAGTACACAATGGCGAACTGGGGTGGCGATGATACGATTCTCGCGGACATCCAGCTTCTGAACACGGCGGCCGACCCGAACGGCCCCTCGATCGCTATGCACCACAACTACGGTATGGTGCGTGCTGCCATCCTCGGTGAATTGTATAACGCTCTCGACCCCGAGGAAGATAGCTACTTCGATTTCACGGATGACGGCTGGTATCTCGACATGATGCTCGAGAACACGCTCGACCAGTCGAAGATCTACATGCTGATGGGTAACTACACCATCGACCAGCTCCGCTTTGCCTTCGGCGTGCTTGTCAACAAGAAGCTTGCCGATGATGCACTTGTGGATTACGGTGGGCTCAACGGCATTTACGACCTTGTCGTAGCGGGTATGTGGAACTACGACATGATGATGGAGCTTTCCGCATACGCCAGCAACGCCGATGACGGTGCCACCGCCGGTGACGACCTGATCATGGGTGCTGTCAGCGATAAGTGGTTTGTGCGTAACTTCTTTGCCTCCTCGGGCCTTGACATCTTCACGCGTGACCAGAACGGTGAGCCCTTCTACATCAGCTCCACCCAAGACAACCTTGCCATCCACAGCTTTGTGGATAAGCTGATTGAGATGGAGCAGACGCCCGACTTCTCCTACTGGTGGCAGAACAACCGTGAGCTGAACCCCTCCGGCACCTCGCACATCACCACCTTCGTGAACGGTGGCGCGCTCTTTGCCCTCAATGGCCAGATCCTGTCGCTTGAGGGCTCCCAGATCCAGAACATGACCGACGTGTGCGGCATCCTGCCGACCCCGAAGTATGATCCCACCGGCACCAATTACGACGACTACTACCCTTCGCTGGTTTCGGACAACGCAAACTCGGCCGGTATTTTGATCTCGACCTCCTCGCGCAAGTTCTCGGCTGCCTCGGCCTTCCTGCAGGCAATGACCGAGAGCTCTGACGAGCTGCTTGATAAGTATTTCGTTGAGGGTCTGCAGAACAAGAACAACCAGATCGGCCCGCGCCACAGCGATATGCTCGAATATATCAGAAAAGGCCTTTGCAGCCCGATGTCCTTCCTCTTTGACAACTACTGCGCCAAGTCGGTTTCCGGCGGCGAGGTGTACAGCACGATTATTTATAATTCTCTTGACACCGGCACGAACTCGTTCTCCAGCGCTTGGAACTCACAGTACAGCGCGAAGGTTGACAAGTGGGAAGAAATCAAGGATTCCTTTGGTGAACGCACCAATTAACAAATTAATTTTTGAAAGCTGCATGGTATTCCATGCAGCTTTCCTTTTTTCTTTATAAAGAAGCTCTTTTTTGTTTCCTCGTGGGAGAGCAATATCGGTGCCAAGAGAACCGAGCTTGCAAACGTGGTTGCCGCCTTCCAAAAGCTCAACTGATGCAAAAGGGAGAAGCATGGAAAATTCCATGCTTCTCCTTATTTTATGGGATTTTTGCACCGTTTCTCTTGACAACACCTTCCTTTTGGGTTATAGTTAATGTAGAGCTTTCTGAAAGGAGCTATCTATATTATGGAATACAATACCATCCCCCAGGTTCTTTACAACAACCAGCTTCGCGGCATTGCCCCCTCGATGCGTTGGGACGGCAAATCCTGCTTGACCGAATGGCAGAAGGCCGCACGGAAAAAGCTGTCCGAGCTTCTTGGGCTTGACATCACCGTACCCGCAGCCGATGACTGCTTTACGGTGGTATCCGAAACCGAGTTTGACACCTTTACCGATTACGAACTCCGCTTCCAGAGCGAGGAGGGCTATTTCGTGATCGCCAACCTCTGGGTGCCAAAGGGCAAGGAGGGCAAGATCCCGCTTGTTGTCTGCCTACAGGGCCACTCGAAGGGCCGCCACATCTCGCTTGGCAGACCGAAGTTCCCCGGGGATGAAAACACCATTGCGGGGGGCGACCGTGACTTTGCCGTGCAGATCGTGAAGGAGGGCTACTGTGCCCTGGCGATCGAGCAGCGCAACTTTGGCGAATGCGGCGGCACGCCCGAGGGCTATGAGTGCATGATCCCGTCAAGAACCGCCCTGCTCTACGGACGTACGACCATCGGTGGCCGTGTCTTTGACATTATGCGCGCGCTTGACCTTGTCACGGCGCATTTCCCCTTTGTGGATGCTGACCGTATTGCCTGCATGGGCAACTCGGGCGGCGGCACCGCCACCATTTACGCCGCCGCAATGGATGAGCGGATCAAGGTGGCAATGCCCTCCTGTGCGCTTTGCACCTACAAGGATTCGATCGGTGCGGTGCGCCACTGCTCCTGTAACTACGTGCCGAACATTGCCAAGTATTTCGACATGGGTGACCTCTGCGGCCTGATCACCCCCCGCAAGCTGATCGCCGTTTCAGGCGAGAAGGATTACAGCTTCCCGCATCACGGCGTTGAGGAGTGTGTCGAGGTAGCAGGTGCCTATTACCGCGGTGCGGGCATGGCAGACGGCTATACCTGGATCGAGGGGCCTGAGGGGCACCGCTTCTATGCGGATCTTTCGTGGCCTATGTTCCACAAATTCTTTGACTGAGAAAGAAACGGTGCCTTTTGGCATAACCGCAAACAAAAAAAGAGATATGGGGTTACACCTCGTATCTCTTTTTTACATCTTCGTATTTTCCTTGTTCTTTAAGGTTGAAAGCCTTTGGCTTTCTCCGAAATTATTTTATTTTGTTTGCTTTCACCGTTCTCTTCCTCTTGACGTACGCTTGTACGCCTTCGGGGCGAGAACGGCAAATTCTGCTCAAAACCCCCTCGTTTCTCAACGCGCGCTCTGCGCGCGGCACGCCGGAGCATTTGCTCGCGCAGCGGTGCCTTTTGGCATAACCGCAAACAAAAAAGAGATGCAACTGCGTTGCATCTCTTTTTCTTATAAATAGCTTTCGAGATTGCTTTTCAGCACCAGCTCCTGGCGGACGGTGAGAATGCCGGGGGTGCGGCCACCCGTCAAGGCCTCGGCAAGGGCGGTAAGCGCCTTTTCGGCCTGGCGATCGGGAGCGGGATAAAGAAGCGCGGCAATGCTCCCTGCGCGCAGGGCATCCTGCGCGGGGCGGGTAAAGTCTGCTCCCACCACCGTCAGCTTACGGCGGAGCTCCCCCGCCGCCGTGGCCACACCGGCCGCGATCGGGGCGGCGACAAACACACCGCGAAGACGGGGATTTAAGAGGGTAAGACGGCGGAGCTCCTGCATAATACTGCGCGCATTGTCCCCACACTCAATCACCGAGGCAACCGGGATCGAAAGCTTGGAAGAAAGCTCACGGAAGCCGCGCACGGCCTCCTCCTCTCCGTACGCACCGCGGCGGGCGGTAAGAACGGCGGTGCTGCCGCCGCCGGTGGCAAAGGCAAGAAACTGTGCGGCAAGGCGACCGCCGATACGGTGATCGGGCATCACCTCTGCGATCGGATGCAGTGAAGGCGCACGCCCACCGACCGTGGCGATCGGTACGGATGCATCCACAGCCAGGCGAGAGGCAAGCGAGGGATGAACGAGGACGGCATCATAGTCCTCCGCCTCCTCCGGTGTTACCTCATGCAGCGTAATGCCGTAGGTAGAAAGAAGGGGGGAGGCTGCGCAGCAGCCCTCACGGTATCGGTCTATATAGACCGAGGTGGCAGGCAGGACCACCGCCACACGGCGGCGAGAGGACGAAAGCGCGCGGGCGGCGTGGTCTGCCACGTACCCAAGCTCCTTGGCCTTCTCCTCGATCCTTGCAGCCGTGGCCGCCGAAATGCGGTCGCTGTGGCGCAGTGCCTTTGAAACCGTACCGATACTGACGCCGCAGGCAGCGGCAAGATCGCGAATGGTAACACGGCTCATAAGAAGCCCTCCTTCTCTTTTTTCTTTATTATATCATAGAGTTCTCCTTCCGTCAAGCCGAGGGGAAAGCGCGAAAACCAAAAAAGGGTGGAGAAACTCCACCCTTTTTCGGGATATTCAGGTTTCTTACAAGCAAAACATGTGATGTCCCTGTTTTGCCTTTTCCTTAAAAAGGTGCCTGCACAAGGCAGGCACCTTTCGGTTTTCCTTAATTGGCTGCCGCAGCAACCTTCTGGGCTACAATGCTGATATCGCCGGAGATCTCTACGTTTTCGCCATCCTCGGTTGCTGCTTCGATATAGTCGTTGAAGAGGGCGCAGGCATCCCCCGCATTGGCATCGCGGTTGTACCAGAGGTACAGGTTGCCGTTCATCATCATAAGGCCGTAGCAGGCATCGCCGTAAAGGTTATCTATACTGCCAATGAAGATGAAGCCGGACTTGCCGACAGTATCGGCGGTTCTGGCCTCGCCGAGCTTGAAGCCGATGGCATCCTTGACAGTCTCCTGAAGCTTCTCGGTTTCCTCAACGTCACTCGAGATAACCACACGGAACTCCGAGATGGATCTGCCGCCAAGGCTCACATCGATCAGCTCCTCACTATCAAAGAGGTTGATCGCTCTTTGGATATTGGGCTCAGAGATCTTGAAGCGCTTTGCAGCCTGCGAGAGCGACTTGAAGCTCTGTGCACCCACATCGCCGTCAAGCTCCGCATCCTCATAGAAGACCGAAACCTCACCGTCTTCGCTTACGAGAAGCGCAAAGCCGACATAGAGATATGCCTTCTCCATTTCCGCCTTTGCCTCGTCATCATCACTGTCCTCGGTAATGTTGAGAATCGTATCCTCGGTGAAATAGAGGGTATTGCCCTTTTTCTGGACTGTTTCACCAAGCACACCGTCCCAGTAGCCCTTGGCAAGCGCCACACCCTCGGGCACGGTGACCTCCCCGTCCTCAAACGTCACAACAAGGTCATCAAGGCTGTCAAAGGATGCACCGTAGGGGGCCATCAGCACGCCGGTCATCACCTTGGCGCCGCGGTCCTCGATCTCATAGACCTCCGGAAGATTGGTGGAATAGAGGGCACGCAGACCGTAATCCCCCGTCTTTCTGACCTGCCAGTTTTCAAAAGAAATGGTGTTATGGCCGTAAGCGGCGGCAAAGTGATCGGCAATCTCGACAGCAACCGCATCGCTCACCTGCTTCTGCACAACCGGCGCGTAGTAGCGGCCCTCGGCATTCATATCGGCGAAGCCTGCGAGGATACGGGTCACACTCTCGACCGAAAGCTTCTTCATCTCACGGGTATCAAGCGAGAGATCGTTGCAGAGCTTATAGAAGGTCTCACCGCCCGGCAGAGAGGTGTCAAAGAAATCGTAGAGCAGCACGCTGATCGCTTCCTCATAGGCAGCAACACCCTCGCCTCGAGAAAGGCCGACAGGGACAGCCGCAAGAAGGCTGTGCAGCTGGGCACGGTCGCTCTCCGAAAGGAGCGCGTAGGAGGAAAGGTCAAGGCCGTAGAAGCCTGCAAGGTCGGCAAAGTGATTCTGCCGCATCTCGGCATCCGTAAGCACACAGTTGTAGGTGCGGATGGCGTAGGTATCAAGGTTACCGTAGTTACCGAACCAGCCCGCATCGCTCTTGGTATACTTCATACCGGCCTTGTACATGTACTGCTCGCCGCCCACAAAAAAGCCGAGGTCGCAGGTGCCGGCGTAGAAGTAGGGACCCATCGCACCCTCGGTGCCGTAGGGAACCTCAACAAAGGAGTTCTTGTCGTACTGAGGACCGTGGACGACCGAAACGCTTGCGCCCGAGTCGTAGATCTTATCACCCATCTCATCGTAGGCGTAGATCGCATCGTCACTCTCCCAGTCAATGTGCATCACGCCGTCCTCAAAGACAACCGGCGCCTGCATGACACGGTAGTATTCGGGATCTCTCATGTAAATGATCTTCCCTACCATGTTCTCGGCAAAGTAGGCGGTGTAGATCTTGTCAGCACCCTCGCCCTCAATACCGACATAGTACCAGATCCCATCGATCTGGTAGCGATAGAGCTTTCTGACGTAGCTATTATCCTTCGGGACCGTCACACCGTCACCCTGAAGATAACACTCGGCGCCGTCCTCATTCTTGATGGTATCGGCAATATAATAGTGGCCGGTATCGGCACCGAAGAACTTATCAACCGTAATGGTCAGATCGGTCGCGGGGCCGGCATAATAGCCGCCAAGGCCGGGCTTGATCTCCTTCAGGGCGTTCGGCATAAGCGTAACCGTTTCGTTAAACTTGGTGCCGAAATCGTAATAGGTGTACTGGTTTACGCCGAAGGTGCCGGCACTTCCGCCCTGCGTGCCGTTCAGCTGGGCACGGAAGCCGTCAAGCTCGATCTCGATCAGGCCGTTCTGGCCACTACCGGTCCAGCCGGCTACGATCTGATAGGTGACCTGCGCTTCCTCAAGACCGGGGGTAAAGATCTTCCAAGAATTGCTCAGCCCGGACTGCAGATACCCGTTCTTCCAGGTACGGATATTGGTGTGAGGGAAGCCTGCGTTCGGGATGTCGGCAAATTCAAGGTATTTACCGCCGCGGTAGATGTACTTTTCACGCGCGGCCGCCTCACCCGACACCTGCGGGACCTTCACTCTGTCCTTCTGCGCAAGGCCCATGGTCTCCTCGGTATAGGAATGCGTCATATAGAGATTGCCGTCAGATTCCTTTGAGGCAAAGAAGTCTGCCCAAAGAACGAGGTTTTCCTGGCGGACATACAGCTCCTTATAGTCAAGGGTCACGGTGTTGATATACTGACCGTAGTAGTCCTGCAGGATCTTTTCGATCGCACCGTCAATGGTGCTCTGAACGGCCGCGGCATTCGCCTTATCGGCAGTCGTCAATGCATTGACACGGCCGTAAATGTAGGAGCGGTGCACAGCGGGGAGGGTGAAGACACCCGAGATATCGGCGGTCACCGCACGGGCAACCTCAAGGAAGGCAAGCGCCTCGGGCGTTTCATCCGGCAGCTGGTCATAGAGCGCATCCAGGATCTTTGCAGTGAGTAGCTCCTGCAGATCGCCGCGCTTTTCAGCATCCGTCCCGCCAACGGCAATGCCGTTTTGGGTAGCATACGCATTCACATCTGCGATGATCTCGGCGCGCACCTCGCCGTTCAGGTCATAGAGCGTACCAAAATCAAGGCGATACCACTTGAGAAGGTCAACGAAGTGGTTCTGTGCCACCTCGGCGGCCGAAAGATTTCTCGTATAATAGCGCATGGCGTAAAGATTGTAGCCGCCGCCCCAACGGTTAAGATAAGAGGTCACGTAGTTGCCGGTGGCGCGGGGATAATACGCTTCATCCGACTCAAAGAGCACATCGCCGTTTGCATAGAAGCCGAAATAGCCCGCATCCGTATAGAAGGCGCCGCCATCAACAGCCACGTTCGTATCCCTTCTTGCCTTAACGCCGACAATGTACTTCTTGCCGTCCGTAGCCTCGTAGATCTCGGGCTCGACCGTACGGTAACGGTAGATCGTCTTATTCGCGCTCTCGGCGATGGTCACATCCCCGGTATCGGGATCCTCGGTCTTCGTAAAGCCAACGTAGAACTCGTTGTTGCCGAACGAAGCAGGGCGATTTGCCTCGGAGGGAAGCTCGATCCCCGTCCAGTCAAAGATATCGTTCGCATCGGTGATCCCGGAGGCCGACATCACAACCGAATAGGCAACCGGCTGCTGAAAGGCGGAGGCAAGCGATACGGCGGGGGTGGCGGCGGTAAGGCTGCCTAAGCGGAGAAGAGGCGGATTGTTACGGCAGTCCCAGCTGAAGCCGGTGAAGTCAAGCCCCTCGCCCTCCGTGGTTTTTTCCGTTCCGATCATCAAGCCGTTCACATCAAGGGCCGGGGTCATGGCGCCAAACGCGGCCACAACCTCCTGCGTGACGGCAAGGACACCGGCCGCACCCATGGGGTTGGCCGTGCCGTTGATATATGTATTCGCCTTCAGATCGGCCGCATTGAAGTAACCGGCCTTCGCAGCGTTGAGTGCAACGTTGCTGATGCTACCCGCCCAATAATAGTTCGCAGCGCTCAGCGAAAAGCCCTCTCCCGTGGGATTCCAGAACACATTGTTCTTATAAAGGTCCATCGCAAAATGGAGCCCATCCTGCACGTAGAGGCCGTTATAGTCCTCGAGCGTGTACACCTTTTCTTCTTCCTCCGCTGCCACAGCAGGGAACGCGACAAGCGGCAGCGCCGTCACGGCCATTGCAAGGAGCAGAAGGAGGGAAAGAATGCGCTTTTTCATAGTGGTTTCTCCTAAAAAGAATTTGAGCGTTATACTGCTCTAAAGTTATACAAATATATTTTATCATATAAAGGGAGTGAATGCAAGAAAAAAAGGGCTTCCCCTCCGGTTTTCTACATTTACAACGAAAGTCGCGCACTCGCTTTGGCAAGGGTGACGAAATGTAATGAAAAATGATAGAAAAAAGGCGGCAAAACGCCGCCTTTTTTAAGAAAAACCGATCAGAGAATGATGCTCCTTACAAGGTTCATATCCGAATCAAGCAGGATAAATTCGGCATCGTATCCGGGGAGGAGCTCGCCCTTTTTGAGCCCGAGCGAGCGGGCGGGCGTGGCCGATGCCATCCTGAAGGCATCCTTCTTCGGGATCCCGAACTCGATCGCCTTCCTGACACAGCCGAGAAGCGGCGTGGTCGAGCCGGCAAGATTGCCCGCCTCGATCCTGGCAACGCCGTCACGCACAAGGATCTTCTGTCCGCCAAAGGAGAAATCCCCGTCCCCAAGACCGGTGGCACGGAGCGCATCGCTGATAAGGATCAGCCTGTCGGGGCCAAGGGCGCGGTAAAGCGTGAGAACGGCGGCACGGGACACGTGCAGGCCATCGCATATCAGCTCGGCATAGATCCCCTTTTCCACCGCCGCGCCGATCGGCCCCGGGTCGCGGTGGTGAAGGGGGGGCATGGCGTTGAAGGTGTGCGTTAAGGAGGAAACGCCGGCATCAATGGCGCGAACAGCGGTGCTGTAATCGGCGGCCGAATGGCCGATCGAAAGAACAATATCGGTCTTTTCGCGGCACTCGCTTATGAAGTCAAGCGCGCCCGGCAGCTCGGGGGCGAGGGTGAGCTTCTTGATGTTTTCAAGGGTAGAAAGCTCCTCCATCGTGGGGGACTTGATAAAGGCCCCGTTCTGCGCGCCCTTGTATTTTTCGGCAATGTAGGGGCCCTCCATATGGAAGCCCTCGATCTTGCAGCAGCCGTCCTCCCTCACAAGGGGGCGGTTCACCACCGCTCGGATGGTGTCGATATCCATCGTCATGGTGGTGGGAAGCCAGCTGGTGGTGCCGTTTTCAAGCTGGAAGCGGGCCATCTCAAAAAGGCCGCCCTCTGTGATCTCCATCGTATCAAAGCCGACAAAGCCGTGCGCGTGGATGTCGAAAAGACCGGGATAGAGATCGTAGCCGCCGCAGTCTTCACCGATTCTATCGGTGATGCCGATGGATTTGATCTTCCCATCCTCGGCAACAAGATCGGTAAGGACGCCGTCAATGCGGACGTTTTTCAAAATCTTTTCAGCCATTGTATGCCTCTTCGTCACAAAGAATGATCACATCGGGGTGGAGCTTCAAAAGAGTGGCGGGAACGCTTGTTGTGATCTTATCGTCAAGCATCGCCGAGATGGCGGCGTGCTTGCCCTTGCCGTTGGCAAGCAGGATAATGCGCTTTGCCATCATAATGTTGCCCATGCCCATGGTGAGCGCGCGTGTCGGCACGTCATCGATCGAAGCAAAGAAGCGGGAGTTGGCGCGGATGGTATCCTCGGTCAGCGAGGTGACGTGGGTGCCCACCGTCAGCGCTTCCTCCGGCTCATTGAAGGCAATATGGCCGTTGCCGCCGATGCCCAGCACCTGGATATCCGCACCGCCGGTCGCGGCATACGCCGCATCATACGCACGGCAGGCAGCCTCCGCATCCTCGGCCGCGCCGTCCGGAACATGGGTGTTGGCCTTGTCGATATTGATGTGATCGAAAAGGTTCACATTCATGAAATACCGATAGCTCTGGTCGTTCTCCGGCGAGATCGGATAGTATTCGTCAAGGTTATAGGTGGTGACAGAGGAGAAATCAAGCTCCCCCTCGGCACATCTTTTCGCAAGCTCACGGTACATCCCCACGGGCGTGGAGCCGGTGGCAAGACCAAGGATGGGAGAGGCCTTTCCCGCCATTGCCTCGGCAATAAGATCGGCACCGATCCTCGACATTTCCTCATAACTCTTGCAAACGATAAATTTCATCCTTCATTACCTCCAAGAAGTTTTTCACTACTACATTATAGAACTTTTTTCCGTCCCTGTCAATGAAAAACTGAAAGGATGGCTCAAAAACCCGCGAGAACCAAGAAAAGGATATGCGCGTTTTTGTAAAGTTTTCTTTTCCTCTACACCCATTTTACGGGGTGTGCCCTCACCGTTCCTCTTCCTCACGGCCGGGAGAGCACCCAAAGGCACGGCGGTAGCACTTGGAAAAATAAGAGGGATCTCCAAAGCCGCAGGCGGTGGCTGTCCCCGTCACGCTTGCACCTGCCGGGATCAATTCACGCGCGAGTGCAAGCGAGCGGTGATAGAAAAAGAGAGGCGTTCTGCCTCTCTTTTTTGGTTATGCCAAAATAGACCGTGCCGCGTGCTGCCAAGGGCGAGGGGATTTTGAGCAGAAATCGCCGATCACGCGCCGAAGCCGTACGAGGGTACGGCGAGTGCAAGCGAGCGGTGATAGAAAAAGAGAGGCGCTCTGCCTCTCTTTTTCGGTTATTCCAAAATAGACCGCCCTTGGGGGTTAGGGAAGCTCGATTTCGGCCGTCACGACAAAGTTCTTGACCGACTCAATGGAGCTTTCGCACTGCTTGCGGGTGGTGTAGGACTCACCCATAAAGGCAGGGGCGACACCGATGTTCTTGAGAATGTAGCGGAAGCGGCCGAACTTATCCTCATCCACCCAGAAGTTTCCGACATACACGGCACGCTTGAAGGCCTTGATGCCTGCAAGGCACTGGCAGAGCTTCTGATAATTCTTGCCGGTATAAAGCACCTGGCCGTTGTTGGCCACGAGGTAGAAGCGGAATTCCTTATCCTCACCGCGCACGATCTCAAACTTGCCGAGCTTCTGTGCAGAGGCCTCTCTTGCCTCCACCGCATCCCAATCCACATCCTTCACGGTGCGCAGGGCGGCACGGGCGGCGTCAAACGCGGCGACCTTATCCTCGGTGGGAGCAAACTCGGTGATCACGGCATCGGGCGCAAAGCGCTTAACAGACTCGACCGCCTTCTCGCACTGGGAACGGCTGTCATAGTTCTCACCGTAGTACTTGCGGTTGAGCACATAGCGATAGCGCTTGTATTTATCCGAGATCACGGCAAAGGTACCGCCCAGGACGGCACGGCGGAAGGTATCGATACCCACAGTCGCCCCCTCAAGCGAGGTAAAGCCGATGCTTTCGTAAAGAAGCTGGCCGTTGTTGGCCACGAGGCAGAAGCGATATCCGTCCGGCGCAAGCTCAAACTCGTATTTCCCGGGGATCTTCGGTCCCTCCACCACAGGAGCGGGCGCGGGCGCGGGGGCAGGCTCGACAGGCTTTTCACTGCGGACAACACGCACCACCACATCCGGATTCTTACCGACAAGACGCTTGCCCTCCTCCGGATCCGCAGAGGGTGCGCTCTCGGGTGCCGCCTCCTCAGCGCGGGGCGCACCGACAGCGGGAGCCTCTTTCACCACGGCGGCGGGTGCGGGCTTTTGGGCAGGAGCGGGCGCGGGCGCTGCTTTTTCGGCAGCGGGCGCGGGCTTCTTCACGGGCTTTTCGGCAGGTGCGGCGGGTGCGGCCTTGACCTCGGGCGCGACCTTCACCTCGGGCGCAGCCTTATGCTCGACCACGGGCGCGGATGCAGGAACGGCAACCTCCTCCGTGACCTTGACCTCGGGAGCAGGGGCGGGAGCGGCAGGCTCCTTCTTTTTACGGGAGAACCAACTGAAAAGACCCATAGAAAACCTCTTTCCGTACAAGTACTGTAAACATACCTATACTTTTAATGCTATTTCTATTATACGGGATTTATGCCTCTTTTGCAATACCTTTTCGACATTTTTATTAAAAACCTCACGCGCCTGCACAGCATGCCGCCCACACGGCAGAAGGGGTGGCGTTTAGGGCACCTTCTCTGCCTTTTGCCGGGAGGTGAGCGCTTATTACCCGAAAGAGCGCATCCTGTTAGGAAAGGAAAAGAGGCAGGGAGCGTTCCTCTGCCTCTTTTTGAATTTTGGGTGTTTCTTATTACTTCATCGGGAAGGCGAAATAATTCTTCGCGTTCTCGTAGCAGACACCGCGCACGATCCTCTCAAGCATTTTGGGATCGTTCGGATACTCGCCGCGGTCAACCCATGTACCGATGAGGTTGCAGAAGATGCGGCGGAAATATTCGTGGCGGGGGTAAGAAACAAAGCTGCGGCTATCGGTCAGCATCCCAACAAAGCGGGAGAGGATACCGAGGTTGCCGAGCGCCTGCATCTGGCCCTCCATGCCGTCACGCTGGTCATTGAACCACCAGCCCGAGCCGAACTGGATCTTCCCGGCGGTCGGCGCGCTCTGGAAGCAGCCCATGATGGTGCCGAGCACGTAGTTATCCTTCGGGTTCAGGGTGTAGAGAATGGTCTTGGGCAGGCACTCATCGATCGCAAGCGTATCGAGGAAGGCGGCAAGATCGGCCGCAATCTCACGGTCATTGACCGAATCGTATCCGGTATCCGGGCCGAGCAGACGGTACATCTTGGTATTGTTGTTTCTGAGCGCGCCGATGTGCAGCTGCATCGTCCAGCCGCGGGCCACGTACTCGGAGGCGCAATGCTTGAGGACCGCCGTGCGGAAGATATCGCTCTCGCGCTCGGTCAGCTCCTCGCCGTTCACGCGCTTTTCAAAGACGGCGGCGGCATCCCCCACCGTGGAGGGGGCGGCCTCAAGGGCATGGTCGGAAAGGCGGCAGCCGTGGTTATGGAAGTATTCAATGCGCGCGCTCAACCAACGGAGAAGGCCGTCATAGGTGGCAACCCCGATAGAATTGATATAGGGGAGGAAGGTTTCCTTGCCGATCTCAACCGCCTTGTCGGGACGGAAGGTGGGGAGGATACGGGTGGAAAAGTCAACAAGCGCCTCGTGATGCTCAAGCGTATCGGCGGGATCATCGGTGGTGCAGAGCGCCTCCACGTTCGACTGACGGATCAGCCCCTTGGCCGAATAGCTGTCGGTCGAGAGGTAATCGTTGCAAACGCGGTAGATCGCCTCGCAGTTATCCTCGGTCAGCGGCTCGTCCACATGAAAATAGCGCAGAAGCTCAAGATGCGTCCAATGGTAAAGCGGGTTGCCGATGAGAAGCGGAAGGGTCTTGCTCCACATCTTCCACTTTTCAAGCGGATCGGCGTTCCCCGTGATGTACTCCTCGGGAATCCCGTTCGAGCGCATCTGGCGCCACTTGTAATGGTCGCCGCCGAGGAAGAGATCGTAGGTATCGCGGAAGCGGTAATCCTCCGCAATCATCCGCGGCTGCAGATGGCAATGGTAGTCAATGATCGGCAAATGCTCGGCCACATCGTGGTAGAGGCGCTTTGCGGTCTTGGAGTAGAGCATAAAGTCCTTCGTGATAAAGCCCTTGGATGCCATGGTATCCTCCTATTGTCCGCCGTTTGGCGAGATATTTACTCTTTGAGTATAGCATTTTTTCCCCTCGCCGTCAATCGTTTTTCCCTATTTTTAAGGAGATTTCGGCGCGCGCGAGCGGATGGAGGCGGGCAGCAAGGAAAATTTTATAAGGTTTTGTTTACAAATTGTGCTTTTTCGCCCATCCCGTATGCGGCCTTTTTCAAATTTCGCATCCGCTTTATCAAAAAGCGGCGTTTCCCTCTTGCCAAAGCCGCGCGTGCGTGCTACAATAGGAAAGTAGAAAAAATGAAGGAGGGAGCTATGAAAAGGACCGAAAAACGCCTTGCCGTTATCGGGGCGGGCCACGCCGGGATCGAGGCGGCACTTGCCGGGGCGCGCATGGGGATCCCCACCCTGCTTTTCACCCTTTCGCTGGATGCGGTGGGTAATATGCCCTGCAATCCCTCCATTGGGGGGACGGGCAAGGGCCACCTCGTTTATGAGATTGATGCGCTCGGGGGCGAGATGGGGCGCGCGGCGGATGCCGTCACCCTGCAGTCCCGCACTCTGAACCGCGGAAAGGGTGCGGCCGTTCACTCGCGGCGCGTGCAGGCCGACCGTATGGCCTACCGTGCCTATATGAAGCGCACGCTGGAGAAGCAAGAAAATCTGCGGCTCATCCAGGCCGAGATCGTGGATATCACGGTGGAGGAGGGGCGGGTTTCGGGCGTTGTGACGGCGCTTGGCGAGCGGTTCGCGGCAGATGCCGTCATCATCGCCACCGGCACCTTCCTTGAGGGCGAGATCTTTGTGGGGCACAAATCCTTCCCCGCAGGGCCGGATGGGCTTTTGCCCGCGCGCGGCGGGCTTTCTGCGGCACTTTCCCGCTTTGGGCTTTCCATCCGCCGCTTCAAGACCGGCACACCCGCAAGAATTGCACGCCGCACGGTGGATCTTACATCGCTTGAGGTGCAAAAGGGTGAGCATCCCGCCATTCCCTTCTCTGCCGATACCAAGAGGGAGGAGCTGGATGCAAGGGCCACCCACCCCTGCTACGTCCTTTATACAAATGAAGAAACCCACGCGGTAATCCGCGAGAACATCAAGAAAAGCGCCCTTTTTTCCGGCCTTATCACCGGCACGGGGCCGCGCTATTGCCCCTCTATCGAGGATAAGGTGACCCGCTTTGCCGATAAGGACCGTCACCAGCTTTTCCTTGAGCCGACCGGGGCGGACTCGGAGGAGCTGTACCTCCAGGGCTTTTCGACCTCCCTGCCGCCGGACGTGCAGTATCGGATGCTGCACACCCTGCCCGGCATGGAAAGGGCCGAGATGACCCGCTATGCCTACGCCATCGAATATGACTGCGTGGACCCGACCGAGCTGCTTGCCACCCTTGAGGTCAAGACGGTGCGTGGGCTTTACGGCGCCGGGCAATTCAACGGAACCTCGGGCTATGAGGAGGCGGCGGCGCAGGGGCTTCTTGCCGGCATCAACGCGTCTCTTTCCCTTCTCGAAAAAGAACCGCTGATCCTGCCGCGCGCCTCCTCCTATCTCGGCACGCTGGTGGATGACCTTGTGACCAAGGGCACGCGTGAGCCCTACCGTATGATGACCTCGCGCTCGGAATACCGCCTGCTTTTGCGGCAGGACAATGCAGATCGCCGCCTCTCGCGGATCGGGCACGATGTGGGGCTCCTTAGTGAAGCGCGCTACCGCGCCTTCCTCGAAAAGCAGGAAAAAATCGAGGCCGAGCGCCACCGCCTTGAGAAAACGGTGATCCCGCCGTCCGAAAAGAACAATGCGCTCCTTGCATCGCTTTCCTCCTCGCCCATCACGACCGGCATCCGTCTTTCGGAGCTTTTGCGCCGCCCCGAGCTTGACTACGAGCTGCTTGCGCCGCTGGATCCCGGCCGCCCCGCGCTCGATCCCTCAATCACGCTGACCGTGAGCATCGACATCAAGTATGAGGGGTATCTCAAGCGCGAGGAGGCAGAGGTGCGCCGCCAGGCACGGCTTGAGGAAATGCGCCTGCCCGAGGAGCTTGATTACCGCGCCCTGCGCGGCCTTCGCCTTGAGGCGGCCGAAAAGCTTGCATCCATCCGCCCCCTGACGGTGGGGCAGGCCTCCCGCATCAGCGGTGTCAACCCTGCCGACATCAGTGTGCTCTTAATTTATCTCAAGCAATAAGATCGGTTCATTTTAGAGAAGCGCGTGCATATACTGCTATCAAGGGCGGTCCGCCGCCAACATTTTGGGGGTATCGGGTATGTGCCAGCGAAATCTCTTTAAGGTCGTAAGTGTCGGGATCCTTTCCTTCGGTCTTGGGATCCTGCTCTCCTTCTTTATCCCCGAGGGGGTGCTCGTGATTATCGAGGCCCTCCTGATTATGGTGGTCGGAGTGCTTTGCTTTCTACAGAAATAGGCAGGTATTTTGACTATGAAGATTGTCGTTCTTCGCCCTCCACGCTTTCTCTCTCCCCTGCTCGGCCGAATCTTCGGAATCAAGAAGGGGGAATAACCTTGGCGCACCTGTTTTGCAGGTGCGCCTATTAAGTTTCATCCCACGCCTTGACTTTTTTCTGAAAATCCCTTGACAGAACATTTTTTTATGGTATAATAATCTATGCTTGATTATGGGCTCGTAGCTCAGCTGGGAGAGCGCAGCGTTCGCAACGCTGAGGTCATGGGTTCGATCCCCACCGGGTCCACCAAAAATAACCTAAATCGAACTTTCGATTTAGGTTATTTTTATCCAAGACCGAAGGGCTTGGTATGGAATCAACGCCAAAGGCGTTGCATGGCATTGCGGCTCGTCCGCGCATGGCATCAGCCGCAGGCTGTATTTCTTCGTTTCCCCTCGGTCTTGATTCCATACATTCCTTCGGAATGATTCCGTACCGCCTATGGCGGATTCCATGCGCACGCTCTGCGTGCGATTCCATGCAATGCTACGCATTGATCAAGCGCGAGGTGAGCTGATGAAACACAATCTGCTGTTAGAGTATAGCGAAGAATTAGCAATCGAGATTGCTAAGCTTTGCAACGAATACAGGATAGATTCCAACACTGTTTTTCAAATCAAAAAATCCTCATCAAGCGTTTTTGCCAACATCTCCGAAGCACAATATCCCCAAAGCCTTGCAGATATGCATTCAAAATTTGAAATTGCACGCAAGGAATGCGCCGAAACAGAAAGCTGGCTAAAGCTAATTTTAGCATCGGGTGCCATTGATGAGCAAGCGTTCAATCTCTACCGCAATCTTTGCGGTAGAATCAAACGAATGCTCACCGCATCCTGTATCACAATTGAAAACAAGCTTAAGCAAGGCTAGGGAACTATGTGAGTTCGGCGAAAAATTAAAGACAAACGCCATGATAATAGATGACTATGATCATCTGATTTCTCTTCTTGACAGGATCAAGAAGAATGAGAAGCTCCGTGCAAACATCTTTGCTAACGAGGAGGCTTATGAACTCATCTGTTCCCTTGCTTCTTTCCAGAAGAGCTCACTTGAGCGCCCTGCACCCGAGGAACATAGTACCGTCAATGAGAATCAAGCTACTATTTTGGTGGATGCCGTTCAGCACCTTCTTGCAAAGAAAGATCAATATCATCATGCAGTATAATGAGGAGGATTTGAATATGAGTTGGGTATGTGATCACTGTTATAGCCTTATGGATGAGATAAGTGAGGGCAACAACCGAAATAAAATCGAGTGCCCGAATTGCGGCACCTATTGGTATGTTGACGATGATGACGAATATATCAACGATGGTTCCGGTTGGAATGCCTCGGATGCCGGGGAAGACGATGACACCGATGAAGAAAGTATTAGTGTCTATGATGCAGCCCTTATTTGGAGATCTCATGGGTGTGATGAGGATTACACTTTCGGTTATACCGAGGAAGATCTTGAAGATGCGTTGAGATAAAGGTTCGACTTTCGTTAAGCATGCTCCACCAAAACAAAACGCCGCCTTTTGGGCGTTTTTTTGTTTTGGCTAACTTGATGCCACGACTGAACACAACGCCAAAGGCGCTGGGTTCGATTGCCCGCCCGAGAGCGACAGTAGCTTGCTGACCGGCGGCCGGGCGAGGCAAAAGGCGCAAATGCGCCTATGCCCGCCAAAAATAACAGCTTCCTTGCGAAGGCGCATGGCATCATCCGTTCTTTCTGTTACGCCTATGCCCCATACCACTTTTTTACTTTGCATCTTGCATTTGCCATAAGAGTATGCTATAATGCATGTATCATGCTGGGTTGCCAAAGGCAAGCCGTCCTGACGATTATCTTTTAAGGAGAAGACCATGAACTATTCGGCCATCATCAAAAAGTTCGCCCAAGAGGCTCTCTCGTACAAGCAGTACAAGCGGCTCCCCACCGCTGTTGCCGTGCTTGCCGTGATCGCCACCCTCCCCTTCCTGCTCCTGGCAGCACTTACCTTCGTTTTCTTCCATTGCTACAATTTCTTCTACAACCTGATCTCCTCAAGCGTTTCCTACCTTGAGGCCTGGCTCCGCAGAGAGCGCCAAAACGTCCACCCCGCGACCGAGGCCGTGCTTTACCTGGTCGCCACGCCCTTCATCTTTTTCATCCGTGTGATCCTTTCGGGCTTTGCGGCCGGCTTCTTCTTCCTTTGGTTCGGTCTGCAGTGCTATTCGTACGTCTTTACGCTTGGCGGTGTCCGCTTTCAGCCGTACATCAATTCGGCCACCTTCAGCGGTGAGAGCGCAAGCTACCGCATGAAGACCTCGACAACGGTTTCCACCGTTCTTGTGGGGATCTCCTTCGGCCTTTACGCGCTTTCGTACGTTCTGATGCTTGTTTCGTACCTTACGGATCCCTACTACTCCCCCTTCTATGCGCTCTCTTTTATTGCCCTCGGCCTTTACTACCTCTTTACGGTCATTGCCGCCCCCTTCCACGGCTTTAAGGCTGCCGGCGAGGAGCTCCCCGCCGCGGCAGAGGCCGAGGGTGAGGGTGAGGATGCGGTGCTTGCACCCGCAGCACCCGTGAACTACAAGAGAAAGGCCAAGATCGTTTCGCTTGCTTCTCTTGCGATCATTTTCGTTGCCACCATCGCCCTTATCGTTTCTGTTGGGCTCGGCCCTGTCGGCAACCCCGGCGGCGGCTACAACCCCAGCGGAAGCTACTATCCCGGTGGGAGCAGCACCTCCGGCTTCAGCTCGGCCACCTCTGTATACTCGGGCACGGGCACCAGCGTCTATTCTTCCTCGGGTGCGGGCAGATACTACCGCTTTTCCCCCACCTACTCTGACACCTATACGCTTTATTCGACCGGCAACAGCGATGTGAAAGTCACGCTTTACGACAGCAACTATAACCAGATCACCTGGGACGATGACGGCGGCGAGAACTACAATTTCCGGCTCTCCTACTCCTTCTCGGCTTACACGACCTATTACATCGTGGTCGAGGCCTATGGCGGCGGTTCCTTTGACACCACGCTGTACATCGAAAGAAACTGATCTATAACATAGAAAAAAACGCCCGTTTGGGCGGTTTTTGTTTTGGGAAAGGCTAAAGAGGTTGACAATAGTATCAATCCTTTACCGTACATAGCCACAGAAATTAACAAAGCGAATTTGATTGTTAAAATTGGCTTATTTTCCCCAATTGCATGTGTTAAAATGTACTTATAGTTCTATTGTGGAGGAGCTTATGAAAATCAACGAGGCGGTTTCTATTCGTATAAGAGAATTATTATCTGCCAAAAATTTATCTCAATATAAATTGGAACAACTTTCAGGCATTACTCACAATACAATGTTATGTATCATGAATGGAAGATACGAGAGTTGCTATTTGAAAACTCTTATGAAAATTATTTCAGCGTTAGAATTGACCGCAAGTGATTTCTTTGCAAGCAGCATTTTCGATTTTTCAAATCTTGACCTATAATTTCGCACGATGCAAGAAAGGGACAATTAAAATGAAACAATTTGTGTATGCAAATAGTGATATCACATGCGAAAACGGCACTATCAAGAAATTTGAGGTTGGCATAGTTGAGAACGTTGTTGATGACAAATTTTATGTGGCCTTTGTTTCAAAAGGAGGAAAAAGCATTACCGTTGTAAACCAAAGCGAAATATCTCTTTTTTCACCAGAAAGAACCGGAGATCAGTTTGAAAAAAAGATATGCAATGTATGTAACAGATTGTTAGATGTTCAGTTTTTTCAAAAAAATCAAAATGGAAAAAACAACAGAACAGTAAGACGCCCGTCTTGCAACGCGTGCAGAACTATTATTGATGGTGCCAATATGACTGCCGAGCAAATACGCCAAATGGATAAAACAAAGCCTCATCTAGTCATATGGACATGCCCCATATGCAAAAAAACAACTATCCCGGGTTTAACCAGTAAAGTTGTTTGTGACCACAATCACCGAACAGGGCATCCTCGCGCTTGGATTTGTGATAGTTGCAACACGGGGTTAGGACGCTTTAAGGACAATATCGAGTTGTTAGAAAGCGCCATCGAATACCTAAAAAACAATTAAACAACAGAAGAGCGACTCTTTTCCAAAAGTCGCTCTTTTACATTAGAAAAATTTAATTTGTTTAGCAGAATCTACATACCCACTAATTCTCTTTTTTGATATTTCTACATATTCTTCTGAAATATCGCAACCCAAATAACGTCTTCCGTTAAGCATTGCCATTTTGCAGGTAGTTCCGCTTCCACTCATAGGATCAAATACAATGTCGCCTTCATTTGTCCAAGTGATTATATGGTCTTCAGCCAATTTTTCAGGAAAAGTTGCAGGGTGCTTAAACGCAATTCTATCCGTTGTTGTGCCTCCGAGCCCCACGGCATATTCCCAAATATTTGTTTTCGTTTTTTCCGAGTTGAGTTTTCCCAAAACCTTATTGTTTACTCCATCTGCTTTTTTATTGCATACTAGCATCTCTTCCCCGGAACGAACAGTTTTTTCTTTTATCGGATTAAACGTAGCCGGCGAACCCTTGGTGAAGACAAACATAAATTCAAAACAATTAGTATATGCGTTGGAGCGCATAAAGGGTGTGTTTTTCTTTTTGTAAATCATTGTGTCGTGGACATTGAAACCAATTTCTTGAAAAAGAAGAGCTTGTCTGAAGCTAGTAAGCGACTTGTTCCCTTTTTCAATTTTATCTCCAACAACCCAAACCACTACTCCACCATTTTTTGTGATTCTAAACAATTCTTTTGCGATTAGCTCACAATTAAAAGAGTAGCCATTATAATTGCGCAAATTATCATATGGGGGCGATGTTACTGTAAGATTTATGAAGTTATCTGGAAGGTTTTGCATAAATGTTACACAATCTTCGCAATAGATATTATTTAACCCTAATGTATTACCATTTAAAGTTGTTATTTTATCCATTGTTTTTTTCCTCAATCATATGTTCAACAATTTGCTCTATATGGCAATCAAAATATACACATATCCTGCCTATAATGTCAAGCGATACATTTTCTCCTCGCCCCATCTTATTAATGGTAGATTTCGAAATTCCTACCTGTTCCATAAGCTGTTTTTTCGTCATATCTCTATCGATTAAAAGTTTCCACAAAGGTTTGTAAGAAAACGCCATTGCAACCACCTCCTATATTTTAGATTATAACACAAAAGTATTTAGAAATCAATACTTTTTTACTGTCTTCTTGGCAGTATTTGCTTTGGAAATAAAAAGCGCGATTATCGTTACAACCCCTCCGTCAAGAGAAAAAACCGCCCGTTTGGGCGGTTTTCTTTTCTCACATATCGCCGATCTCCTGCATGGCGGCCATGGCGGCGCCGATGATGCCGGCATCGTTAAAGAGGGTGGCAACGCGGATATCGGTATAGGGGCCGTACTTATTGTAGTTATATTCGGCCACGTATTTCTTGACCGGGCCAAGGATCACATCCCCCTCGCGGCTGATGCCGCCGCCGAGGCAGAAGACCTCGGGCTGGAAGATGTTGATTATATTGTTGACGCCCTCGGCCACGTAGCCGATATAGCGGTCACGCACCTCGATGGCGGCAGGATCGCCCGCGGCGGCACACTCAAAGGCGGTCTTGCCGCGCACAGCGCCGTGCTTTCTTACCCAGTCGTGCATCAGGGTGCTCGGGCATTCCATCATCTTGCGCTCGGTCTGTTGGATAAGGGCGGTCACCGAGGCGTAGCTTTCAAGGCAGCCGCGCATGCCGCAGGTACAGGGCTCGCCCCCCTGCACAATGACGGTGTGGCCGATCTCGCCCGATGCACCGTTGAAGCCGCGCCAGAGCTTGCCGTTCATCACGATGCCGCCGCCAACACCCGTGCCGAGCGTCATCATCACAAAGCCATCCACCCCGCGCGCCGTGACGGCGTATTCGCCAAAGGCGGCGGCGTTCGCATCATTTTCAAGCACCACGGGCAAGTCGATATGCTTTCTGAACTCGGCGGCGATCGGCGCTTGGTCCATCTTGATATTATTGGTGTATATGACGATGCCCTCCTTCGTATCCACCGTGCCCGGGCAGCCGATGCCCACCGCCTTAATGCGAAAGAGGTCGCATCCGCCCTCCTTTGCCACCTTCTGCGAAAGGGTGGCCATATCCTTGACGATCTCGCTATAATGGCGGGTGCGCTTTGTGGGCATGGAGGCAGAGGCCAGAATCTTCCCCTCCCCGTTTACAAGTCCTGCGGCGATATTGGTGCCGCCAAGATCAATTCCGATGTACATATTCTGTTTCCTTTCAAAGGTAAGATACGGTCACATCAAGCCCACCCTTGAGGGTAAACTCACCCTCGCCCGCGGGGGCAAAGATGCTGTCACCCCGGTTGACCGAGAGTGCTTCGCAAGGGTAGCCCTTGTAGGTGGGAGAACGCTTGACGGGAACACGCTTTTTCATCCTGTTTTCTCTCTTTTTTTCTACACCTATTATATAAAAGCGCTCCTCCTTTGTCAAGAAACAGGCGGTAAAACAGTACGGTTTTGCTTTTTCTTTCGGAAAGGACTTGCCTTTTCCTCTCGCCTCATGTATAATAACAGTGTATATTTTATAATTATTACGCTTCGAAAGGAAGATATTATGGCTAAAAAGGTTCTTGCGTTTGACTTTGGCGCTTCCTCCGGCCGCGCGATGCTCGGCGAATTTGACGGGAAGGAGATCCGCGTCACCGAGGTGCACCGCTTCACGAATGACCCTGTGCTTTTGCATGGGACCTTCTACTGGGATTCGCTCCGTCTGTTTCATGAGATCAAGCAGGGCATTGTCAAGGCCCTCAACGAATACGGCAAGATCGATGCGATCGGTATTGATACCTGGGGCGTTGACTTCGGTATGCTCGACAAGAACGGGGAGCTGATCGGCAACCCCGTCAACTACCGTGACGAGCGCACGGTGGGCATGCCCGAGGAGGTGGCCGCGATCATCTCGCCCGAGGAGCTTTATGCCCTCACGGGTACCCAGACCATGCGTATCAACACCATCTACCAGCTCTATTACCTTGCAAAATACCGCCCCGACCTGATGGAGCGCTGCGAGAAGATCCTCTTCACCCCCGACCTCTTTGCCTATTTCCTGACCGGCAAGATGCGGGCCGAGAAGACCATTGCCTCCACCTCCAACTTCCTCGATCCTCATACCCGCGAGTTTGCGACCGATCTTTTGGTAAAGCTCGGCATTCCCACTCGCATCCTCCCCGAGATGATCGAGCCCGGTGAGGTCTACGGCACCCTGACCGATGCGCTCTGCCGTGAGCTTGGGTGCGACCCCATCCCGGTCATTGCCGTTTGCACGCACGATACGGCCAGCGCCGTGCTTGCCGCCCCCACCGACAGCGAGATGGTCTATATCAGCTGCGGTACCTGGAGCCTCTTTGGCACCGAGCTTGAGAAGCCCCTGATGACGGCCGACAGCGCCGAGGTGCAGTACACCAACGAGGGTGGCCACTCGGGGACCATCCGCTTCCTTAAGAATATTATGGGCCTTTGGCTGATCCAGGAGTCCCGTCGCCAGTTCCGCAAGGAGGGCTTTGAGGTTTCGTACGCCGATCTTGAAAGAGAGGCGCTGGCGGCCGAGCCCTACCGCTGCTTTATCGACTGTGATGCACCCGAATTTGCGATCGCGGGGGATATCCCGCGCCGTGTGCAGAGGTTCTGCGAGGTGACCGGGCAGTACGTGCCCAAGACCCGCGGCGAAATCATGCGCTGCATCTACGAGAGCCTTGCTATGAAGTATAAGCAGAACTACAAGGTGCTCTCGCGTGTGACCGGTAAGAGCTTCCCTCAGATCAATATGCTGGGCGGCGGCATCAAGGATACCCTCCTTTGCCGCATGACCGCAGATGCCACGGGCGTCAAGGTCGTGGCCGGCCCTGCCGAGGCGACCGTGATGGGCAATATTGCCGAGCAGATGATCTCACTCGGTGAGATCCGTGACGTGCGCGAGGCGCGTGCCATTATCACCGCCTCTACCCCCCTTGCCGTTTACGAGCCGGGGGCCGAGAAGGAACGCTTTGATGCATACTACGAGGAGTTCTGCCGCCACCTCGGCAAAACGGGGGAATAAAGAAGAACGCCATGGCTGACATTTTAGAAATCATTATGATCGTGAGCTTTGGCGCCTCCTGGCCGCTCAATGTCGTGAAATCCATCAAGACCAAGACCACCAAGGGCAAGAGCCTGCCGTTTTTGTGCCTCATCTTCTTTGGGTACATTGCAGGCATCACCTCAAAGCTTGTGAACCCTGTCTATATGGGCGAGTTTGCGGCGAAGTGGTACGTGCTCTTCTTCTATTTCCTGAACCTTATCATGGTGGGCATTGACCTTGTGCTGTACGCAAGGAACTATGCGCTTGATAAGAAGGCGGGCATTAAGTAACATAAAAAAGGAGCTGTGAAAAACACAGCTCCTTTTTGTTTGCGGTTATATCTGACTGTGACAGCCCCTTTTCTATTAAAGGCTGAGCCGATCGATGCAGCTGTAAAGCTCACGGAAGAGGGCGCGCTTCTTCTCGCCCACCTTCTCCATCTCGGCGATCTCCTCGGCGCTGTACGCAGAAAGCTCCTCGGGGGTTGCCTTGCCCTTATAGAGGCGGTCAAGCGTTAAGGCGTAATTGATATCGGCCGTCACGATCTCTCCCGCACGCTCGCAGACCACGAGGTTGCTGTTGCCGAGGAAGAGCTCATCCACCGCGCGCCTGCCCATACGGGTGGCCATCAGACGGTCACGCAGGGTGGGGATGCCGCCGCGCACGATATGGGCAAAGCGGGCAAACTTGGTTTCAACCTCGGTTTCCTTCTGAATGCGCTTTGCAAGATTTGGAGCATAGTCCTCTCCCATCCCCTCGGACACGATCACGATAAAGGTGCGCTTACCGAGCGCGCGCGATCTGCGGATCTTCTCGATCGCGGCATCCACGTCAAAGGGGATCTCGGGAATGGCCACCGCCGTAGCGCCCGAGGCCACCGCCGTTTCAAGCGCAATGTCACCGGCACCGCGGCCCATCACCTCAACCACGTTGCAGCGCGCGTGCGATTCACAGGTGTCACGCAGCTTATCAACAAGGTCAAGCGTGGTATTCATGGCGGTATCAAAGCCAACCGTAAACTCGGTGGAGGTAATGTCGTTATCGATCGTACCGGGGATCCCGATGCAGGGGATGCCGTGGCGGGTGAGATCCTGCGCGCCGCGGAAGGTACCGTCACCCCCGATGACGACAATGCCGTCAATCAGATATTTCTCACAGGTGGCAACCGCCTTTTTCATGCCCTCCTCGGTGCGGAATTCGGGACAACGGTCGGAATACAGCATGGTGCCGCCGTGGTTCAAGCAGTTTGACACATCACGCATCGAAAAGGGCTTGATATCCCCATCGATAAGGCCGCTGTACCCACGCATAATGCCCATGACCTCCACGCCGTTTACCAGCGCCTCACGCGTGACGGCACGGATGGCAGCGTTCATCCCGGGGGCATCGCCACCCGAGGTCAAAATACCGATTCTTCTGAATTTTTTCATGTTTATATCCTCAAGCTTATGTTAAGATCCGAAATTTAAAGACCGTCCTCACCGACAAGCAGGGTAAGAAAACGCCGTGCCGCCGCCGAAAGCGAGAGCCGGGAGGAATAGACGAGGTAGAGAGAGCGGGGCGCAGGGGGGTCCGCAAGCTGCAGCCGCACAAGCTCACCCGAGGCGAGCGCAGCCTGCGCGAAATCCTCCACCACCCCCGCAATGCCAAGACCGCGCTTGCAGAATTCAAGCAAAAGGTCGGTGGTGGCAAGCTCAATGGCAGGGGGCGGAAAATCCCGGCCGAGCCAGCCTTCAAGATAGGCGCGGGTGGAGGTATGGCCCTCCAGCATCAGCATCGGATGCTCGGAAAGCATCTCCCGCGTGACGGCGGATACCGAGGCAAGGGGATGGGCGGGAGGTGCCACCACGATATCCTGTACTGTGCGCACCGGAAGAAGCGAAAGCCCCTCGGGCGCAGAAGAAAGCGGACCGGATATCACCCCGAAATCAATCGTGCCGTCAAGAAGCGCGGCGACCGTGCGGGGGGTAGGCGCATTCGTCACGGTCAGGCGGATGCCCGGGTACGCCTTATGAAAGGCGGCGATATGGTCAAGAAGGAAAAAGCGCAGTGTCATATCCGAGGCGCCGATGCGCAGGCTGCCACTCTCAAGATCGGTAAGCTCACGCAGCCTCTTTCTCCCCGCATCAAGAAGCGAGAAGGCGCTCTTTACGTGCTCAAGCAGAATACGGCCCGCCTCGGTCAATTGGACGCCGCGGCGGGAACGGAGAAACAGGCAAACACCAAGGGATGCCTCAAGGCTTGCAATATCGGCACTGACGGCGGGCTGGCTGATAAAGAGCCGCCTTGCCGCCTCGCTAACGCTGCCGGCCTCCGAAACCGCCAGAAATACGCGGTATTTTCCCAAAGGATCGCTCATATCTCTCTCCCTTTTGCTTACGTACCCTTATTATACTATTACATAGTAAAATTATCAAGAGGAATTTTATTGAATTTTGCTGATTTTTGAGCTTCTCCTTCCCTGCCGATTGACAAAGGACTTGCTTTGTGCTATACTGAACATACGAAAAGAAAGACCCGAAAAGGAGGTTCGTGCTGTGCAAATTGCCATTATTGCCGATGATTCCAAAAAAGAACTGATGGCACAGTTCTGTATCGCCTATTGCGGTATTTTGTGCCACCATCATCTGTGCGCCACAAGCGTCACGGGGAAATATATTGCCGAGGCCACCGGGCTCAAGATCGAAATGCTGATGTCGGGGGATGAGGGAGGAAGCGAGCAGATCATCTCGCGCATTGCCTGCGATGAGATCGATATCGTCTTTTTCTTCCGCACGCCCGAGCCCGAGGTGTACAGCCGTGAGAACGGCAACACCATTCTGCGCCTTTGCGATATGCACACCGTGCCGATCGCCACGAATATTGCCACGGCAGAGGTTCTCGTCATGGCGCTTGACCGTGGGGATCTTTCCTGGCGCGAGGGGCGCTGACCCTAAAGAACGGGGTGCGGGCATCTGTCCGTGCCCCCCTTTCATTTCCTGTAAGGAGAGATGTATGAAGCCGCTTGCCGTCACCGTCCGTCTTACGACCGAAATTGTGGGGGAGGATACCATCACCTCCACCTTTTTCGGCGTTTTGCGCACACACGGTACGGGGTGGCAGCTCTCCTATACCGAGGAGTCCGAGAGCGGAAAATCCTCAACCCTTCTGACGATCGAAAAGGGGAGTATCATGCTGAAAAAGCAGGGGGCCAGCTATTTCTCCACCGTTTTTGAGGTGGGCAAGGAGCACGCCTCGATCTATTCGCTCGGCGGCCTTATGCTGGATGCCGTGACGAAAACGCATGCTCTCTCTGTGAAGGAGCAGGGCGGGCTGCCCTCTCTTGCGTGGTGCTACGATCTTACGCTGGGTGGCGAAGAGCGGCGCTTTTCTCTCACCCTTTCTCTTTCCCGAAGGGAGGTGGAGGCATGACGGTTGCCGAGCTGCGTGAGGCCATCAAGCATCCGCCGCTCCCCTGGCTGATCCTTGCGGGAGAGGAGGAATATCTCAAGCGCCATTATCTTCGCGAGATCCGATCCGCACTGATCGAGGATGCGGGCCTTGCCGCCTTCAACCACCTGCGCTTTGAGGGAGAAACGCTTGATTTTGCAAAGCTCCTGGATGCCGTGAAGGCGCCCCCCGTCTTTGCCGAATACAAGCTGATCGAATGGCATCTTTGCGATTTTGATAAAATGAAGGCCGAGGACCTTAAAAGGCTCGGCGAGCTGTGCCGGGAGCAGGCCGAGTACGAGGGTGTCACGGTGGTCTTTTACGCCGAGGCCGAGCGGCTTACCGCGGGGACCGAAAAGCGGCCCACACGCCGCTTTAGCGAGCTTTCGCGCATCTTGAACATCGTGTCCTTCCCTCGCTCGACCGATGCCCAGCTCTCCTCTTGGATCATGCGGCATCTTGCGCACGCGGGGCTTACGGCCGATGCGCGCTTTCCCGCCGCTATGATCATGCGCTGCGGCCACTCGATGGACGTGCTCTCGGGCGAGCTTTCGAAGCTCTCTGCCTATGCCCTTGCCAAGGGGAAAACGGCGGTTAGCGAGGAGGACCTCCGCTTTGTAACCGTTTCGAATTTCGAGGCCGATGCCTTCGGGCTTGGGAACGCCATTTTAGCAAAGGACGCAACCGCCGCCTACGAAAACCTGCGGGATATGAAAAACCGCCGCCTTGACCCCACGCTCATCTTCGGCTCGGTCTTTCGCCTCTTTTGCGATCTTTATGCCGTTGCCCTCCTGCGCGAGGAGGGGCTCTCCCCCTCAGCAATCCGCGAAAGGACGGGGCTCCACGAATATAAGGTCACGCTCTATCTGCGTGCAACCGCCCGCCGCTCTTCCGCTTCTCTCGGCAAAACGCTTGAGCGTTGCCGCCGCCTTGACCTTGCGGGCAAGCTCGGCGTTGCCGATTACTCTGGGCTTGAGTGCCTGATTGCCGAGGAGGCGCAAAGATAACCCTGTGAAAATGAAAAGCACCCCTACGGCGACCTGCTTTATGGGTGCTTTCGATACGAAGGCTTTACCGAGCACGCACGGTGTCAATTCATGACTGACGGGAGAATGTGCCAAAATAACGCAAAAGCACTTATGTCATACGATGTGTATTCTTTATCATAAGTGCTTTTTTCATAAGTTCGTTATCGGAGCCCGCGTGTTCTTGGGGTTATATACATTTGAGATGGCGCACTCTCCCTCAGTCGCCTACGGCGCCAGCTCCCTCCCGGAGGGAGCCTTGGCTGCAGGCCTCGCGGAGCAGAAATTTCGCAAGATGAAGCGCCCCTCGCGGAGCAGAAATTGTCGCGGACGAGGCGAGCAAAGAGAAAAAGCCCCGGTGGGGCTTTTTCTTGAAGCGAAGTGCTCGGCGCAATGAG